>JASLBL010000371.1 GCA_030146615.1 Actinomycetes bacterium | reverse complement strand
CCCAGGCGGTCGCCTGGCGGCTGGTCGCAGCCAACGTCGCCACCGATGCCACCCCACCGCCAGTCCCCAGCACCGAGGTGGTGACGCTGGCGCCCGAGCAGGTCGCTGTGCTGTTGTACGCCGCCGACCACAGCCCCCCTCGCCATGGCTTGGCACCCTGGACCGTGCTGGCCGCCGCGACCGGCGCCCGCAACGGTGAACTGTGCGGCCTGGAATGGGCCGACCTCGACCTGGACGCCGGCACGGTCCGGTTCCGCCAGGCGCTCACCAACCTCGACCCGGCAGTGCTCCCCGACGACGCCGACCCTGGTGGCCAGCGCAAGGAACTGGCATCGGGCCGGTCAAATCCACCGCCAGCAGCGCGATCCTCACCCTGCCGCCGTTCGCCGTCCAGGCGCTCCGCCATCACCGCCGCCAGCAGGCCCGGCTGCGCCTGGCCGCGTCCAGCCCGCCACCGTGAGGCTGCGCTGGGTGGAGCCCGGCCGGCCGCCCCACCCCGTCGAGCCGGACCTAATGTTCGTCACCGAGCAGGGCACGCCGGTCAACCCCAATCACGCCAGCCGCAGCTTCGCCCACCTGGCTGCCAGCGTCGGGCTGGTAGCCCATCCTCACATGCTGCGGCATGCCCTGGCCTCGGCGATGGCCGCCAACAAGGAACCGGCCAGCATCATCGCCGCGCAGCTACGCCACGCCGACGGAGGCGCCCTCGCCCAGCGGGTCTACGTCCACCAACTCCCCCCAGACCGCCCCCAGGTGGCCGGGCTGATCGAGGGCGTCTTCGGCCCCACAGGATGGGATGGACGGGCAGTGTCGGCGACGCGTCGGGCGGAGGGAAACCGGAGGGGAAGAATGACCCTCAAATCCGACTTGATCGGACGGCCCACGACCGCATTGTTTGCTGGCCAGGGCGGTTGTGGCAGGGACAGGATTCGAACCTGTGTAGGCAATGCCGGCGATTCTACAGGTCGCACCGCCGTCTCCCCGCGGGTCCCGTCCCATCGCCACCTCGTCCCGATCTCGCTCGTGACCTGCACAAACGGCCTGCCGCCAGCCTCCGCCGTCCCTCGGCGTCCCCGCCGGTTTCGCCTCGTCCCGCGCGGTCCAGCGTCGGGCGGAGGGAAGTCGGAGGGAAATCCCGGCTGCCATCTGACCAGAGTTCCACCTACTTCCTCCCCGCGTTCGTCAGTCCCACAGCGGGTGGAAAGTCCTCCCCTGCCAAGGTGAATCGCCTACTGCATGGCCCATTGGGTCGACCTAATCCTGAGAAAGGGCTCACTGTCCCATCGGTCCGCGGAGCGATGTGCCAGTACTCCTTGCAGTCTGCGTACCGGAGACTCCGCCGTCAGCTGCGCAGGATGCGCAGGGAGTGGAAGGCCAGGGCGGTTAGGCTCCACGTTCCCCCTCCTTTGGCCAGGCCCGCACGCAGCCCCCGCGAGCCTCGACCAGCCCGGGCCGATCGAGTTGGGGCGCCGACCTCGGTACGGTCTGGATCCGGAAGAGCAGAACGAGCGCCGCGCTGGCTGTCGTTGGCGAGGGCACGGCGTCCGGCCTCGGTCAGTAGTACATAGTCGGAGGCAACCACGACGAGCCGGCGGTTGACGAGCGAGCGGGTGACCTGGCGTCCGACCGGCCAGCGCATGACAAATCCGTCGGACGCCTCGAGCTGCTTGAGGGCTAGCCAGTCGGCGGCGGTGAGCCCCTCAACGGATGCATCGGCTCGGCTGTCCGGGCGGCCACCAGCGACCGTTTGGCCTTTGTCTTGGGCAGCGCAGGCTTCTCGCAAGGTGGCGACGAGCTCGACTGTGCCGATGCCTTTGGGGATGCCGACCTGTGCTCCGGAGTTGCAGACGGCCCGTTCGAGCTGGGCGTCGTCGTCCCCGGTCCACAACACCACGGGTGTGTCCGGCTGTTGGCGGCGCAGGATCCGGGTGGCTTGGACGCCGTCCATCCGGGGCATGCGCAGGTCCATGAGCACCACGTCGGGGTGATGCGCGGCGGCCTGGGTCAAGGCCTGGGCGCCATCCTCGGCCTCGCCGACCACCGTCAGCCCGGCCCGCTCCAGCGCCGAACGGATGCGTGTGCGCTGGGTTTGGCTGTCGTCGACGACCAGCACCTGCAGCGCTGTTGCAGCGGTGCTCCCGTTTGTCATGGCAACTCCCGCGAGCCTTGGGCGGGTCCGGCCGAGCGTTTTTGTGCGCGGTCTTGCCGCGCGATATGATCTGCTATGCCAAGTGCAGATGCAACTGCAGATGTCAGGTGCAGGCACCAAGTACAGACCCGGTGGGAGTTCTCTCGGCCGCCTCGATGAAAAGGTATGGCGACGGTGCCCGGCTGCCGCCTGGCGCCATCGGGATCGAGGTTCGGCCCGGAGCGGCGGGGCGTCCGCTGATCTGTCGGCGTGCAGCTCCGCGGCTTTGTACCGAGCCGGCTGGATCGGCCTGCTGGAGGAAGGGAGCTAGCTGATAATGGGTGAAGGTGCAGGGTCAAGGGCCTACAACGGCATGCCGGCCGGGGAGTTGCGTGGGGCCTGCTGGTGGAAGAGCGGGCGCAGCAGCGCCCAAGGCAACTGCATCGAGACGGCCAAGTTGCCAGGTCATGAGGTGGCGGTGCGGAATTCCCGGTATCCGCAAGGACCCGCGCTGATCTTCAGCCAAGCCGAGGTCCGCGCGTTCCTCGAGGGCGTGAAAGACGGCGACTTCGACGACCTTCTGTAGCCAGAGAGCGACCCTAAGGCTGCGACACCTGCGCAGCGGACAGGAGTCCTACCCCGAGCGCATACAGGGTCCGGCGATTCACAGGAAATTCTCGCCAACTGCGCAAATCGGGAGTTGTTGACCGGAACGGCGCGACCTAGCGTCTTCAGCAACGTCCACGACACCACGCAAAGTGAGGGTGCTCCCCCGTGACAGACGGCTCCCCCACTCCCGGCCAGCCGACGGCACCCCCCGAGATCGACACCTCAGTGCCGCACTCGGCCCGGATCTGGAACTACTGGCTGGGCGGCAAGGACAACTACCCCGTCGACCGCGCCGCCGGTGACCAGCGCGAGGTCTTTCCCGAAATCGTCGACGTCGCCCGCGCCTCCCGGCAGTTCCTCACCCGTGCGGTCCGGTACTTGGCCGGCGAGGCGCAGATCCGCCAGTTCCTAGACATCGGCACCGGCCTACCGACCGCCGACAATACCCACGAGGTCGCCCAGCGGATCGCCCCCGACGCCCGGGTCGTCTACGTGGACAACGACCCCCTGGTCCTGACCCATGCCCGCGCCCTGCTCACCAGCACCCCCCAAGGGGTCACGGCCTACATCGACGCCGACCTACGCGACCCCGACAAGATCCCGGCGGCCGCCGCTCAGACCTTGGATTTCACCCAGCCGATCGCGCTGATGCTGATGGTGATCCTGGGCCACATCGGTGACCACGACGAGGCGCGGTCGATCCTGAAGCGGCTGCTGGATCCCCTACCGTCCGGTAGTTACCTGGCGCTCAACAACGGAACCAACGTCACCAGCCAAGCGTTTGGGCAGGCCCAGCAGCGCTACAACGAAAGTGGAGCGCTCCCGTACCACCTCCGCAGCCCGGAACAGATCGCCGGCTTCTTCGACGAGCTGGAGCTGGTCGAACCTGGTCTCGTGTCGGTTCCACGATGGCGAGCCGATCCCGCCGACGCTGGCGGTGACCTTCCCGCGGAGGTCGATGCCTTCGGTGGTGTGGGTCCCAAACCCTGACGTCGGTGATCTCAAGCTCGCCGGCACCTCGACCCACGCAAGCATGCGGCGCGGAGCTGACCTACCCCACCGGCTGTGTGGTCTGGCGGGCTCATCGACCACCCGCCAGAGGCCTGCTTCAGAATTCCTGCAGGATCTTGTGGAGGAGGTCCACGGTCTTGTCGGGAGGTGCGGCGCGCATGCTGATGCGGTCCATGACATGCAGGTACTGGTTGACGTCGTCGCGCCTGTCGAGGTACAGGGCATTGGTCAGGTGCTCGACATAGACCACATCGGGTAACTCTTGGTCGGCGAACCGGAGGATGCTGAACGCGCCCACCATGCCCGGGTGGGCACCAGCACCGAACGGCAAGATCTGCAAGACGACATTCGCCAGCTTGGTAGCGTCGATCAGCCGCTCCAGTTGCTCGCGCATCACCTCGGGACGGCCCACGGGTCGCCGCAGCGCCGCCTCGTCGATCACCGCCCACAACCGGGGCGCGTCCGGTCGGGTGAGCAGCGTCTGGCGGGCCATCCGCAGCGCGACCCGCCGTTCCCCGTCCTCCGCCAGTTCGTCCAGGTGCGCGCCGGCGATGACCGCCCGCATGTAGTCCTCGGTCTGCAACAGGCCGGGGACCAGCTGGCCCTCGTAGGTCCGGATCAGCGTGGCTGCCGACTCCAGATCCACATAGGCCCGGAACCACTGGGGCAGCAGGTCGCCGTAGTGCTGCCACCAGCCAGGGGCGTTGGCCTCGCGAGCGAACTCCAGGAACCCGGCGACCTCATCTGGGTCGGTGACGCCGTACAGCCGCAGCAGGTCGACGATGTCGCGGTCCTTGAAGCCGACCTGGCCGTTCTCCAGCCGGTGGATCTTCCACTCCGACGCCCGGATCGCCTCGGCGGCCTCCTCGCGTGAGAGTCCCATGTCGATCCGGAGCCGGCGCAACTGGGCGCCGACCAGCATGCGACGCACGGTCGGGCCGCTCCCCAGTCCCGGCCGATCCTCGCTCACGCCTGCCTCCCGCTACCTGGTGCCTCCCGCACCCTGGTTGACAGACAGTGTGCCACTTTCGTCCAGACTGTCCGGGATCCGCCCTGGCTATCGACCGTTGCATCCGCACTCGGCACAGGCCGGAACCCGTAGGGTGCGGAAACTCGGACGTGACCTGTGAGCTGCGGATGGCGTAGGCGGTCTGGGTACGGTAGCGCCGCTGCTGACCCTACGGCGGAGGCCATCCGCGTTGCTGCCGAGACTTGTCTACCTGATGGGGTGCCGCTCTATCCAGCTGCTCGCGACGCTCGCACGGGGTAAGGCTGCCAAGGATCTGGAGATCCTGGTGCTGCGCCGCCAGCTTGGTGTGCTCCGCCGCCAGATCTCACGACCTCAGTTCCAGACCGCCGATCGAGCCCTGCTGGCGGCGGTCAGCCGCGCAATGCCTCGAGCCCGCTGGTCGTGCTTCCTCGTGAAGCCCAAGACGCTGCTGCGCTGGCACCGACGGCTGATCGCCCGCCCCTGGACCTACTCCCACCACCAGCGGGGCCGACCACCGCTGGACAAGGACCTGCGACAGCTGATTATCCGCCTGGCCAGCGAGAACCCTCGCTGGGGCTACCAGCGCATCAAGGGCGAATGCAGCGCCTCGGCGTCCAGGTGTCGGCCACCACGATCCGCACCTTCATGCGTCGTCACGGGTTGGATCCTGCGCCTCGGCGGGCGGCTATGACCTGGCGGTCGTTCCTGTCCCAGCAGGCCGCCGGGATCATGGCGTGCGACTTCTTCACCGTCGACACGATCTGGCTACGGCGGTTGTCTGTGCTGTTCTTCATCGAGCTGGACACTCGGCGAGTCCACCTGGCTGGCGTGACCGCCCACCCAGAGGGCCCCCTGGATTGCCCAGCAGGCCCGCAACTGCTGCTGATGTTCGGGGGTCGAGGACCTCGGCTGCGGTTTCTGATCCGCGACCGGGATGCGAAGTTCACCCGCGCGTTCGACGACGTCTTCCGGTCAGAAGGCTGCGATGTCCTCATCACGCCGGTGCAGGCGCCCAACGCCAACACTTACGCGGAGCGCTGGATCCGTACAGTCCGCCCAGAGTGCCTGGACTGGCTGCTGGTCACTGGACGCAGGCACGTGGAGCAGACTGCGAGGCCACGTCGACCATTACAACGTCCATCGTCCGCACCGAGCGCTTGGGCTGGAACCGCCGAATCCACCAGCCGGTCCAACCGCCATCAGCAAGGATCAAGGGCGCGTGCATCGCCGCGACCGCCTTGGAGGGCTGCTCAGCGAGTACCAACGGCGAGCTGCATGAACGGGTTTCTGCACCCTACGGGGAGTTGTCGCGGTATCGACCCCCAGCCGGGTGATTCCGCATGAATCGACCAGGTGCCCATCGGCCCTGACTTCCCTGGCCATCGGTCCTGACCTCTATGGCTTGCGTCCAACCCCGGCGTAGGCGGGCACGTCGTAGTGGAGGACACTATCGGCGTCACCTGGATCGGGTCGCCACCGGTGCAGCTGCACCAGCCCCGGCTCCACCATCTCCAAGCCGTCGAAGAACCGGGCAATTTGGTCCTTGCTACGGAGGGTGGGACGGTCGGGCATCAGCTTCTCAAGGCGCTCGTAGGCCTTGGAGATCTCGCCGCCGCTGTCGACATCGCCGGCGGGATGGGAGATGGCGAGGTAGCTACCTGAGGGCACGGCAGCCATAAGCCGGCTGACGACCTCGTACGCGTCCTCATCCTCGAGGAGCATCAGGATCATCAACAGCGTGATCGCCACCGGCTCGTTGAAGTCCAGCGTCTCCGCAGCACCCTGCAGGATCTTGTCGGGGTCGCGCAGGTCGGCCTCCACGTACTTGGTGACGCCCTGCGCACTGCTTTGAAGCAAGGCCCTGGCATGCACCAGCACGAGCGGGTCGTTGTCGACGTACACGACCCGGGTTTCCTGCGCGACCGCCTGGGCGACCTCGTGGGTGTTGTCTTTGGTGGGCAGGCCGGTGCCGATGTCTAGGAACTGCCGGATCCCCGCCTCGCCAGCCAGGTAGCGCACCATCCGGCCCAGCAGCGCCCGGTTCTGACGGACGCCGCGCCGCATCTCGGGGAAGACCTCGAGCACGGCGTCCCCCGCCCTCCGGTCGGCGGGGAAGTTGTCCTTGCCGCCCAGCCAGTAGTCGTACATCCGCGCCGGGGTAGGCATGCTGGTGTTGATCTCGGGCGGCAGGTCCCCGCCGGGTGGGGTGGGACCGAGGTCTGTCATGGGCTCGCCTTCTCTCCGCCGGGGGAACGGGCAACCGTATTCTCCGACAAGATCCCGTTTGGGAGTAGCGGCCTGTGCCCTCGTGCACGCCGAAAGCCGCCCGATCGAGGCCATTGTCGGACTTGGTTCGGCCTGTGGGTACCGGAACGTCGACCGTACGCTCTGAGCTGCGAGTTCGCCGAGGGACGGCGGCCACCGCGGCGTCGATCCGGCGTCTCCGAACCCGCCAGAGTTCCCAGGCGAAGGAGTCTCGGGATGGCGATGCAGTTCGAAGATAATGATTAGTCTCACCTACTGGCGCCTGGTTGCCTGAGAGGGCGCGATCGAGGGCTAGCTGGAGTCCAGCCGATCCGATAGCCTCATCGCCACGTTTGGCGCGGAAGCTGGTGGCAGGTGGTCGGGACCGGGGGGAAGCAGAAGAGCGTCAGCCGACTCGACCTGACAGCGGCTGATCTGGTTGGTGCGCGACGCCGCGAGCCGGCCGCCGTCACCCGCATCTACACCGCCTATGCGCCCGCCCTGTTCCGGTTCTTCCTGGCCGCGGTCGGGGACCGCCCGACCGCCGAGGACCTCACCGGCGACGTCTTCAAGAGCGCGATCGAGGGCCTGCCCCGCTTCCGTGGTCCGGTGGAGGCGCTTGGCGGCTGGCTGTTCCGCATCGCTCGCAATGACCTGTCGGACTATCGCCGCCGCCAGGCCCGCAACCTGGTCCAGCCCTTGGATGACCTGCTCGAGGAGGCCGCGGCGGCTGGCGGGGCAATGGACCCAGAGGAGCTGGCGCTGGAGCGGGTCGAGGGTGACCGGGTGCTGGCCGCCCTGCGGCAGCTGACCTCCGACCAGCGCGAGGTGCTGCTGCTGCGCCTGGTCGCCGACCTCACCGCCTCCGAGGTTGCCGGGATCCTCAACAAGTCCACCGAGGCGGTGAAGCAGCTACAGCACCGGGGCCTGGCCAGCCTGGCCCGGGTGCTCGCGATGACCAACGACACGAGCCCTCCCAAACCCCAGTCGCGGTCCTCTACTCCTGCTGGACTGACCAGGCAGGTGGAACAGGGGTGAGCATGGGTCGTCGCAGGGAGCGGTTGGACAAGCTGGACGCCGCGCTGGACGGGCGCCTGGTCGAGGTTGACGAGGACCTGGCCCCGCTGATCGAGACGGCGGCCGAGCTGCGCGCCGCCCTGGCCGGCGTCGAGCTGGATTCTGAGGCGGCCGAGCGGCACCTGGGGATGGTGCTGGACGGCGAGGCCGAGGTGGTGGCCCTGTCGACCGGGTCACGGCCACCGGCCAGCTGGTGGCGCCGCCGGGTGGCCGCTGTCGCCCTGGCCGCCGCGCTGACTGTCCTGCCCGCCACGATGGCGTCGGCCTCGGCCCTGCCCGGCCAGGCTCTGTATCCGGTCAAGCTGGCTGTCGAACAGCTCCGAGTCACCGCCGTCAGCTGGTCGAGCACCTGGGAGGCAGACCAGCGGATCAGGATTGCCAACACCCGCCTGGACGAACTCGACCGGCTGATCCAGCTGCAGGCGGCCGACCGCATCGCGCCGGCCGTCGTGCGCCTCCACCAAGCCTATGTCGACGCCCAGCAGGCCGTGGACGAGGTCGTGCGCGACACCGGCAACCTCGGCCAGATGCGAGCCTTGGATAAGAAGCTGGCTCCGGTCGGGGCGGTGCTGGAGCGCCTCCAGGACCAGGGGATGCTCCCGACAAGCGCACAGCAGGCGCTCCCTGCCGCCATTGGCCAGCCCCCGGTCACTTCAGGTCTCGTCACGGGCGCATCGCAGCCGACACCCACGACCGATGGGCCAGTTGCCACGACGCCTGTGGGTTCGCCGACGACCACCCAGGCGCCGACGACCACCCAGGCGCCGACGACCACCCAGGCGCCGACCACCACCCAGGCGCCGACCACCACCCAGGCGCCGACCACCACCACTGTGCCCGCGGACGTGAACGACTCCCCCGATCAGGACGGCAACGGCGACAGCGGCCAAGGGAGCAGCGGCGAGACCGCGACCACCCTGCCTAGCCCCTGACGTGGGGAAGTGGCGATATGTCACCACATCATCGCGGCGTGCTCCACTGGATGTAGCACCCAATCGATGCTGGCGGCGCCGCTGCTGGACAGGACACCGGCAGCGAGGAAACCCCGCCGTGATATCGTCGCCATAGCGGCTGGCGTTGACGTCACCACGACGGGGTCCAGTCCCTTGCTGTGGATCAGGCTTCCGAGCTCATCGGCACCAGGCGAACAGCTCGGGGTTGGTCGTGTGGAGCTTCACCACTTGGCCGAGCGACAGGTAGCTCCCCTCGGGCAGAGTGGTGAAGATGGGCCCGGTGGTCGGGTTGGCCAGGGTGCTGTAGTCCACCTGCTTCTGGGCGGCGGCCTGGAGCAGCCCAAGGCTCTTGAGGGTGCTGAGGCCGGCCTGGACGCAGGCAGCTCCCTGGTTGCGCGGGGCGTCTGCGGCCGAGGCGGGCGCGGCCGCCGCCAGCGTGGCGGCCAGGGCGACGGCGACGACGCCGGCGCGGGTGCCAGCGAGCAGCTTTCTCATGCGAGTCCCTTCGGTGGGGGGCGGGTGAGCTTCTTGCCTGCTCTTCGCCGCCGCTGCTCGCATCGGATGCATACGTCTGAGGTCCTTACCAGGGTGGTGGCTGTCGGCGGCATCATGGGCATGCAGCCGGCGGACGTACCTGTCCGGCGTGCGCCTTGACTGCTCCCGGTCCAGGCATGAGCTGTGGGACCGGCCTCAGGGGGTCGCCGAACCCCGCCCCGCCGGCCAGGAGCCGGTTCTAGGGGCCGGATGGTCCGCCGGCTGCGAGCAGGCTGGACGGCGCAGCCGCGATGCCTGCGCGTCATCGCCCACGGGGTTGTGTGGGATCCCCAAGGTCGGATGGGGGCGGCGCCTGGTCAAACAGCAGCAGCCAGGCGACGTTCACTCCCAGGAACACCAGGATGGTGAGCAGCACCGCCTCCACCCGCAGCGGCCGCGCCAGCACGCCGATGTCGGCGACCATGCCGGGCACCACCGCCACCAGCGCGATCAGGAGATACAGGACCACCGGGGCCACATACGCCGCCGCGCCGAGCCCGGTCGGGGCGGGACCCCGCACCAGGGCCAGGGCCAGGACGCCACCAGCGGCGACGATCGCAAACGAGATCCGCCACAGCGTGGTGCTGCCGGATCGACCAACGACAGCAGGCTCATCAGCCCAGACAGGGAGAAGTGCAACGCGACCCCATAGGCCCGCCGTCGATGGATCGGCTGTGGCGGCACTCGCCATGGCGGGTCTGGACCACGATGATCCACAGGCCAAGCAGGGTGAAACACACCGTCGAGAATGCGACGTAGAAGTCGGTGAGCATTGGCCTCCCCTTCTTGTCTCGGCTGACATGCTGATGGTGCCGCGGCCGCCCGCCAGGCACGGCTGTTCCCCGGCACGATCGCAGCCCGAGGTCAGGTCGTGCTTGGTTCTGCGGCGCTGGTGGGATGCCAGCATGGCTCGGCTGAGGGCTCGGTAGGGTCATGGATCCGGGATCAACCAAGCCCAGAAGGTGACGCGCTCGACCGCCAGATGCAGAGCTCGACTGCTCAGGCCGTCGGCTGCACCTGGAGCTCGGCGGCCAGCTGGCGGATCTCTGCCGCCGGATAGCGGCGGTGGCCGCCAAGGGTCTTCAGGAACGGCAGCTTGCCTTCCTTGGCCCAGCGGGACACGGTCTTGGGCGACACGTGCAAGATGTCAGCCACCTCCGCGGCCCGCAGGTAGCTGGGAGCGGTGGCTGCGGCTTTGGCGCTGGGTTGGGCTGCCACGGCGCATCCCTTTCGTGCGGCGAACCCGATGGTCATGTCGGGCCCGGACTGAGCGAGCGTTCCTCGGGCTACGACCGCAAGGGACCGGCGGCAGCCATGATGCTGGCGGCTTCCCTGCTGAGCGTGGGATAAACAGGACGATCATGCAGACCGACCCGACTGCCTGCCATCGTCTGATTGGGTCGTTTCGGTAGCTCTGCTACGTAGTCCGTGCCTCAACGCCCACCGGGCCAACCTTGGCAACCTCCCAGGGTTGCACGGCCATGACAGCGGCCACGCGGTCACTATCCAACCAACCTTCGCGGGCGCCTCAGTCCGGGATGTAACAGATGTCTAGCCAAGACGTTATGCGTGGTGCAGGCTCACCCTGTTGACCGGACCGTCAGACTGCCAGGTCCTTGGACGGGCAGGCGGTGGAGGCGGCAACCGGGGATGGCGGAGTCCCGTTGGGAGGCAGCATGCGCAGACGCTTGCTCACCGTCTTTGTCCTCATGGCGACGCTCAGCTTGCTGGCGTCCTCGGCGCTGGCCCAGACGCCTAGCGCCGACGGTGACGATCGGGTGACCGGCCACCCCTATGTCCGTCACGATGGTGGCACTGACCAGGCGATCCAGGAATGCAGTAACCTCGCCACGAGCCCGGCCCCTGACAACGTCGCCGACGATGGCGACATCGACTCCAACGACGGCGGGAACCGCCGCCAGAACAACGAGCCGTTCTCGGTCATCGACCCAACCAACCCCAACATGGTGGTGGCCGGCTGGAACGACTACTGCTCGACCGATCTCGGGGCGGGCTGGATGGGGCTGGGGTTCTCGGCCGACCGCGGGGAGACCTGGGTCAACTCGCTGGTCCCCGGCTACCCCCAGGACACCTCGGCCGAGGGCACGGCCTCGCCGCTGTACGGCTCCCACACCGACGCCGGTGACCCGGTGGCCGCCTTTGACCGGGCCGGCAACCTGTATGCCGGCGGCATCGCCTTCAACCGGGTCAGGCCGGCCAACGGGGACGTGTGGGTGGCCAAGTATGCGACCACCCCGCATCCCAGCGGCTACCCCTACGACTACTCCCACACCCGGATCGTCGGTCAGGGCACGCCCTCGGCGGTGCAGGGCGGCATCTTCCAGGACAAGATCATGCTGGAGGTTGACCGCACCGGCGGCGCCCATGACGCCAACGTCTATGTCTGCTGGACCCGGTTCGTAGGGGCGGCCGGCCAACATCGCATCTACTTCAGCCGCTCCACCGACGGCGGCAACAGCTTCTCCCGGCCGATCGCGATCTCTGGGGGCGGCAACATCCGCACCCAAGGCTGCGACATCGCCATCGAGCATGACGGTGACGTCTATGTCGCCTACCGGACCTTCGCCACGCCGTCCATGCGGACCGCGACCCTGGCCTTTGCCCGCTCCACCGATGGTGGGGCCTCGTTCGGGCCGGCGCAGATCATCCGCAGTATCGTCCCCTACAACCCCTTTGACACCACCCGCGACTGTGGCGACGGCCCCTTCCACTGCCCATCGGACTTCGTGTTCGCCCGGTTCCCGCTGGAGGTCCGGATCGCCGCCGACCAGTCGGGCGGCCTCCCCGGCGTGTACCTGGCCTACATGGAGATCCGCCCGGGCAGCATCGTTGCTAACACCAGCTCCTACTCCTCGGCTGGGCCCGGCCTGGTCGGCCAGTCGCTGGTCTATCTGATCGGCAGCACCAACAACGGGGCGACCTGGAGCGCTCCGACCCCGGTGGATCCCCAACCGGTCGGCCATCAGTTCTTCCCCGACCTGGACCTCCTGGACGGCACCCTGGCGGTGATGTGGCAAGACAGCCGGACCGACCCGGCCTACTCGGTGCAGCGGCCGATCGGCAACACCAGAGACGCCCAGGGTCGGGCGGTCTCCTCGGGCCGCAACATCGTCAACACCTTCTTGACCTCCTCTACCAACGGGACCTCGTTCACGCCGGCCCTGCGGGTGTCCAGCCAGGGCAACCAGCCCGAGTACGAGATGTTCGGCAACCGCGACATCCCCTTCTACGGGGACTACAACTGGCTCAACCTGGCCCGGCTCCCCGGCGGGGGCCTGCTCGGCTACACCGCTTGGACCGACGACCGTGACGTCGTGGCCGGCGCCGACCTGCGCGAGAGCTTCAATGACGGCTTTGACGTCCTGCAGTGCCGCACCCAGCAGCCCGACGGCACCTTTGGTCCCGACACCTGCGCCAATGCTGGCGGACTGAACCAGAACATCTACGGGATCTCTTTCACCCTCCCCTAGACACAGCCCCACAGACCTCGAAGGCTCCGGGACGACCCGGGGCCTTCGAACACGAGCAAGCCCTAGCCATCGCCGATGGCCACCATTGGCCCCCACCACCCCGACATGGCCATCCGGTACAACAACCTCGCCACCGTGCTGGTTGACCTTGGCGACCTGGCTGGCGCCCGCAACAGTTTAAGCGGGCCCTGGAGATTACCGAGGCCACCCTTGGCCCCGACCACCCCAACATGGCCACCCTCCGCGGCAACCTCGACCATGTCCTGCAACAGCTTGGTGGTGAATAGCGCAGAGGCGATTGATAGCTCGTGCGAAACGGATAGGTGCCGTTCGAGAAGGTTGAACAGTCTCACCTTGCTGGCGCCTCCCGATCAGGCATGAATTGTGGGACCGGCCTCAAGGGGTCGCCGACATCCGCCCCGCCGGCCAGGAGCCGGTTTGGGCCTTGCGGGTGGCGCCGGCGGCTCCGGCGCCTGCCGTCAGCCTGGCCGGATCAGGTCACGATGCGACGTACCGGCCGCATCGGCGCGATGTCCGGTTCAGTTCACTGGGGTCACAACAGGGTGCCGAATCAGTTGCGTGAGGCGGCGCGGTCGCCCGCGTCCATCGAAGATCCTCGGCGGCTGCTTGAAGCCGGCAGCCTCCTGCTCAGGGAGGAGGCAGGTGATGTGGACTTCGAGGCTCTCACTTTCACCGAGAGGCCAGCCTTCGTGGCTGTTCGGGTATCCCGACCACTGTGGGCCACACCGCGTCGGCGTCCTCCAGCCTGGCCAACGTTGAGGTGGTCGAGCGCTGGCCCTCGGCCAGCTGCAGCAACACGATGGGCAGTTTTGGCGGCGCATGGTGAGCAGCGTTTGGGCCCGCCCTTGGGCTTGGGCCACCGCCAACCCGGTCCAGGAGAGCCCACAGCTTAACCCTGTGGCTTCGCGGGTGGGCGGACGCCCCGACTATGAATGTCCGAAAAGGAGTGGAAGCGACATGGTCGACGAACCTGCGAGCAGGTGGGACACCCCGGCCGCGGGGTGGGTCAGGCGACCGGGGTGTCCACCTTCCATGGCGCGCGTAGCGCTCCAAAGAACGCCGCCGGGCCGTCAGGCGTTACGCCGGAGAGCGACCCTGCCCGGGCGGCTCGAGCCTCGACACCAGCCGGTAGGCCGCATCCCAGCCACGGTCCATGCCGGTGGCGTGCTCAACAAGGCGCCACTCGTCCTCGGTCGGCTCAAGCGGCTGCAGCGCCTGCCTGGCTGCCGTGGTTGCCTGGTCAAGCTGCCGCAGCGCGTCGGTGACCGCCGGGCCGTGCTGTTCGAGCACCGCCACCGCGACCGCGAGGTCGGCCCGGACGTGGTTTGGCACCAGATCGGTAAGGTCGCGCGGCTCCGTCACGCCACACCTCCTCCTAAGAGAACGCTTAGCCGACGAGCCCGTTTCGCCTGTCCCCGGACGCCAACTGGACGGCAGGCACAACTCACGCGCTTCCCACATAAGCAGCTGCTGATTTCGGCAGCTGCCTGGGTAACCGCTCTGGGTGACAACTGCGGCGAAGCAGCCCGGGCACTTCTCGACAAGCATGCGGTTTCCCAGTCTTGGTCCAGCTACCGGCTGTCTGATCATCCTCATCTCGAAGGGTGCAGTGGACTTTCCCCCGCTGGCCGGACACTTGGGTTATGCGGCCATCGTGGACGGTGACGGGTTGAGGGTGACGTGACGCTGCTCCCACTCGACCGGGGGCAGGTAGCCGATGGTCGAGTGCAGCCGGCGTCGGTTGTACCAGGCGATCCAGCCAAAGATCGAGGCGCGCGCCTCGGCGCGGGTACGGTAGCGGCGGCGACTGACGAGTTCCACTTTCAGGGTCGCGAAGAATGATTCCGCGGCGGCGTTGTCCAGGCAGGAGCCGGTGCGGCCCATCGACGCCGGCGTCGTGCCGGTCGCTCATGACCAGCCGATTAGGTGCCGGGAGGCCAGGTCGATGACGCTGGCCACATACAGCCACCCCTCATCGGTCGGGATGCAAGTGATGTCGCCGCACCAGGCAACGTTGGGCTGGTCGGGGTCGAACAGTCGGCCCAGCAGGTCCGGCGCGGGTGAGGTGCAGGTGTCCGGCTGGTCAGGCTCCGCCGGCGGCGGGGCCGGTGACCGACCAACGCATGGGCGCGCATGAGGCGCTCCACACGCTTGTGGTTCACCTGCCGGCCCCGGCGGCGCAACTCGGCGGTGACCTGCGGCGACCCGTAGACCCCGTCCGAGTCGGCATGGATGGCGCGGATCTCGGCCACCACCTGCTGCTCGGTCAGCTCAGCGGCAGCCGGTCCCCGGGCACAACTGGCCACCCAGGCGTAGTACGCGCTGGTGGACACCCCGGCCGCCTCACAGGCCGCAGCGACCGGGAACTGCTCGGCCTTCCGAGCGTCGACGCAGCAGTAGCGGCTCACGGTGTCGACGTCTCCTTGACCCAGAAGGCCGCCGTTCGTTTGAGCAGGTCACGCTCCATCCGCAGCCGCGCGTTCTCGGCCTAAGAACGCATCCCTGCGGCTGGCTTGGCTTCGGCCTTGCTGGGCAAGGTCGCCTCAGCTTTGGCCGGCCTGGCCTCCCGCCCGCCAGTGGCCGGTTCGGCCGGTGGTGAAACCGCAGCTGCCCCGACCGCGGCCTCCTCGTCCACGTCCTGGGCGCCATCGATGCCGAGACGGATCTCCTCCAGCACCGACCCCAGGTGACCGTATATCCGCCCAAGCTGCTCATGGGTGCGCCGCCGCAGCCCCTCCAGGCGCCGGGTCTCGCCCTCGACCGCCGCACACTCCCGCTCCGTCTCCTGCCAGAGCTGCTCGGTCGACTCCCTGGCCTCCTCCAGCAGATTGCGGGCATCCTGCTCGGTCTGGGCGCGGAACGCCTCAGCCGCCCGGCGGGTCTCCTCCGCGACCCGGGCTCCCTCGACGCGAACCTGCTCGGCGTCCTGGCGGGCGGCACGCTTAATCTCGCCGGCTTGCGCCTGGGCCGCAGTGATGATTTCGGCCCCTTCCGCCTCGGCCCCATCGATGGTTTCCTGGGCCCGGTCGGCCGCGTCCAGCAGCAGCTTCTCGGCCGACCGGCCGGCCTCCTCGATGATCTCGGCCACATGTGAACCCAGGTGGCTGAACGATGGGCTGCCCTTGGCCTCCAGCTGCATCCGGTACAGGGCCTTCTCGGCCTGATCGGCGCGCCGCCGTTCCTGCTCGATCAGGCTGGTGAGCTTGTTACCCCATTCCTCGACTTGCCGCCGGTCGACGCCACGCCGGACAACCACGAACTCCGGCAGGTCGAGCTCGGGCTCGGCGAGTGGCTGCGGCTCGAAGGCACTCACCTCAGAGGCGCTCACGGGGACCTCCCTTAGGGGTGGAATCAAAGGGGGAATGCTAACCCTGCTGGCAAGCCCGGCCGGACCCAGGCCGCCTCACTCTGGCCTGGCGGGCGGACGGCCCGGCTGGACAGCGGAGCACGGCTCGGGCAGGCAGTCCAGGGCTTCGCCGGTCGGCGTCCAATCGACCGTGTCAGCCCAGTCCAGGACCCCTCCGGGGCTACGCCGGCGGGCCTCACGCTCCACCGAGAAGTATGGCCGGGCAACGCGTTCCACCTTGCTCCCCGCCAGGTGCCGCGACGGCTGCCCAGCCAAGGGACCGTCCTGCCGGCCCGGGCCGGCGAGCTTTGTACCTGGCCGAAGCCGACAGCTGACCCGGGTGCCGCTCGGTGCTCGCCGACGCCAGCGTACTGATGTCGCCATGCACCCGACCCAATTCCTCCAGCAGGCCGTCGCGGAACTCACGGACCTGCTGCTCTCGGCGAGCAGCGCCGCCTGCTCCACCAAGAACTCGAAGGTCGGGTGCTGCCGCTGCAGGCTGGTCACCTCGCGCCGGAGCGCGGCCCCTGCCTGCTCAGCGTCCTCTGGGCGGACGACGAGCTGGCGAAGGGAGGCGTCGACCTGCGCGGGATCATACCCTGGCCGCACCAGCTGGAAGGCTGGTGGGTCGCTTGCGGTAGGCTGCTGCCCAGCCTCGGGGTCGGGTCGGAACACGCTCATGGCGCCCCTTGACGGCCGGGGGGAACCCTGTGACCTGGCCTGCTGCTGCGACGGGGGAAGATCCCGCGCGTCTGCTGCCGTGGCGGTTGTTGGCGCAGCCGCCGCACCACCCAGCCGGCCACGCCAAGCCCCAGCACCGTCAGCACCACCCCAACGGCACTCCACAGCGGCCTGCGCGCCGCCGTCATCAGCACACCGGTTAAGGCCCAAACCAGCGCGCTGTGCAGCAGCCAGGCCAACTCGGGCTCAGCCAGTGGTTGCCGGTCGGAGCTGAGCATGGCGCCTCCAGCGGTCAACGCGCCACCGTGCCGGTGCGGCGCTGGCCGGCCGACGAGATGCGTACGGACCGCCCAGCAAGCGCGGAGCGCCGCCTGGGTGGAGCAGCCGTGGCCTTGTTGCGTTTGCCGGGTGCCGCCGCGTCGCAGGAACACGCAGCCATAACATCGGAAAGAACGCCATCTCTTGCGTGGGCGTTGCAGCGTCAGCTCGCGCCCGCCGAGGCAGCCGGTCTGCCTACGTCACCCGCGGGCAGACCGGTCACATCCTCCTGGGCCAGCAGCACCCAGCACTCCGCTGTCGGGGGTGGATGCCGCCTGGCTGGGAGTTCCAATTGCGGAGGGGTCGGGTCTGGTAGGGTTCCCGGCCATGGCCCCGGAGGTAGTCGGCAACCGCTATGAGGTCGGCCGGCCCATCGGCAGCGGCGCCACGACCAGGGTAGTGGAGGCCTGGGACCGGCAAGCGCATCGCCACGTCGCCCTCAAGGCCCCGATCGACCGCCTGGCAGCCGACGAGGCGTTCTTAGAGCGGCTCGAACGCGAGGCCCAGACCGCGGCCAGCCTGACCCATCCCAACATCGCCGCCGTCCACGCGCTCGGAGGGGACAGCCAGTTCCGGTTTGTGGTCACCGAGCTGGTGGCTGGGTCCAGCCTGGGTGACATGCTGGCCGGTCGGGGGCCGCTGCCCCCGGTCGGGGCGGCCAGGGTCGCGTCCAACGTGTGCGCCGCCTTGGCCGCCGCGCACGAGCGCGGGGTGGTCCACGGCCATCTCACCTTGGCCAACATTTTGTTGGCCATCGACGGCCAGGTGAAGGTGACCGACTTCCGCCTCGCCCAGGCCGCCAGGCCCTCGGCCGCCGACGGCGACCCCGCCGTCGACCTGCAAGGGGTCGGTCGCTGCCTGGCGGCCATGCTGACCGGCCAGGAGCCCGCCCCCCATGCGCCAATCCGGCTCAGCCCCGAGGTGCCCGCCGAGCTGGCCGCGATCGTGCTCCGGGCCGCTGGCGATCTTGGAGGCGCCTACCGCTCGGCCATTGAGCTGGGCCACGACCTGGACCGGTTCCTGGCCAGCGTCCGCCATGACGCCGCCTCGACCGTCCAACCCGAGGTCGCATCCGGGCAGTA
Organism: Actinomycetes bacterium; assembly: GCA_030146615.1. Lineage (GTDB taxonomy): Bacteria > Actinomycetota > CALGFH01 > CALGFH01 > CALGFH01 > CALGFH01. The sequence goes on along the minus strand of JASLBL010000371.1, from coordinate 16,832 downwards.
CCGGTCGGCCATGGCCGCCCTGGCTTCCTCCGCGGCCCAGCTCGTGCCGCTGGCGACCGCCGGGCCGCCGGCCCCCCGAGTCGCTTCTACTGTCAGGCCACCGGTGGCCCGTCAGCGCCACGGACTGACCCTGACCGCCGGCCTGGTCGGGGTCGGCCTAGTCGTGGCCGGCGCGGCCGGGCTGCTCGGCCGCCAGCCACCCGGGCCGGTCACCAACCAGGCCTTGGCGCCGGCCCCGACCGCGATCCCGGCGACCACGACCAGCCTGTCGACCACCAGCCGAGCGCCGGCCACGACCCCATCCCCGTCCACCACCCGCACCGGCACGGCGTCGCCACTCGCCCCCATCCGGCAGACCACCAGCACCGGACAGCTGGTCGGTCCCGGCCAACGCATCGTCCCCGACGTGGTCGGGCTGCACCGCCAGCGGGCAGCCGACGTGCTCGCCCAGGCACAGCTCGGTGCCCGGATGGTCCCGATGCAGGTCAGTGACTCCCAGCAGGTCCAGCGGGTGGTTGCGCAGCAGCCCTCGGCGGGCCAGGTCCTGCCAGCCGGGTCGGAGGTGACCGTGCTGGTCGGCACTCGCAGGCCAACCTCCTAGAAAGACCACGAACGCAGTTACCCCGAGGACCGACGGAGAGCGCCGCCGCCGATCGATTCGCAGTTCACCCGCATGGGAACCAGACCCGGGAAGATCCATCCACACATACATGGAGCAACCGCTCCCCCGCTCGGCCGCTACGGCAAGCCGAGGACCGGACGACGCATAGAGAGTCTTTGCAAACCGCTTGTAACACCTGGCTCCCTCCAGTGACGATGACCCTGTACGGACGATGGGAGCCAGATGGCCAGTACTGATGGCGGGCGGCTCCACGGCCTGGTCGACGAGCAGACCGTGCGCTGCAGGCGCACGATGACGCGGCGGGCGTGGCGGACCACGCGGGCGGCCACATGCCACAGCCGATAGCGCAGCGTCTTGGGCTCGGCCAGGCGCAGCTCGCCGTCCAGAGCAGGGCCTGCGCCCAGCAGGTGAGATCGCAGGCCATCAGGACCAGTTCCAGCCACACGGCGTTGCGGCGCAGCAGGTCAAACGGCAGGTTCCGCAGGCCGGTGGCCTTACCGCTGCGGATGCGGTCCTCGATACGGGCGCGCTGGCGATGCCGCAGCTCCAGCGCGACGATGTCGAGGTCGGGCTGGTCGGTGATGAAGGCCTGGAAGCGGTGCCCGTCGGCGTCGGAGAACGACAGCTGCGCGCCTGGGTGGGGTCCTCGCGGCGGCAGATCGCTCGGGTTCCCTGCGGCCAGCCGGTCGCGGGAAGGTCCAGCCCGGCAAGCTCGGCGACCTCGGCACCGGGGCGAGGCTGGCCGTCGGGCCCGACCGCGGGCTGCCAGGCAGCCTCGGGAGCGGGCGAGCATTGCGGCGCGGACGCGCTCATCGGCGGGCAGGCTGATGGAGAACCGCACGCCACGCCTGCCGAGGTGGTCGGTGAAGGCATGGGTGGCGCCGCCGGTGTCGGCGCGGACCACGATCGGCTGGTCGTGGGTGGCGCTGGGCAGCTGCGCGAGGGCGAGGTCGACGACCTCGACGTGGTCGCCGGCGGTGTTGGAGCCGGCGTTGCCCGGCCGCAAGGTCCCGCTCAGGGCCTCGCCGGTGCCGTCGCCGCGGTCCAGGAAGCACACCAGCGGGTAGAACCCGAACCCACCCTTGTAGGTGCCGGCGGCGCCCTGCTTGTCGGAGTGCGCGGTGACCAGCGTGTCGTCCACGTCGATACACAGCAGCCCGTCCACACCCGCGCCGGCCCGCCAGGCGCGCCCACGGGCATGGGCGCGCCGCCGCCCGCAGCCCGGCAAGGCCCAGTTCGTCATGGGCGACCTGCTCGACCACCCGCCATGCGGTGGCGGTCGAGGCGACCGGGGCCGAACAGCTCGGGCTGGTCGCGCAGGACGGCCAGGTCGCTCAGGCAGTCCCCACCATCGGCCAGCATCACCGCCAGGTCCCGCAGGACCGCCGCGGCCTGGTGGTGGTGCCGGCGGGTCTGGCCATGGCCAGCACGCCAGCCAAGCGCATGGTTCAGCTCCAGCCGTTCGGCCAGCTCGGCCAGTAATGTCGCCCCGGCGTGGCTGACCACGCCGTCGCCGTCGCAGGTGACTTCGAAGCGGGGACGCCAGTTGGTCGCCTGCACACGCAAGGTGCCCTCCTCGGCGGGCGAATGTGACCTTGGACGGCCGCATTCTCCCAGCTCAGGAAGGCACTTTCGTCATGGCCAGCACCCTGGCATCGAGCGGACGGAACGCGGAGGCTCGCGGACAACGGGCTCAGGCGGCAGTGGACGTGCCCGCCCACCCACATTCACGGTAGGAGGTGTCAGCCGGTCGGAGCCGGCAACACGCCCAGTTGCCGCATGAGGGTGAGGTCGTCTCGGACGGCCCAGCGCTCGATCGCTTTGCCGTCCTGGAACCGGAGTATGTGGACATAGGAGAAGGACACGGGACGGTTGGTCGGCGCGATGCCCATCAGGTCCCCGCTGTGCCGTGCGCTCATCGTGGTGTAGACGGCGACGGTGTCGCCCTCCCCAATCACCTTGTGGATCTCCCAGCGCTGGTCGGAGAACACGCCCTGCAGCCAGAGCATGGTCCGCTTGGCGGCTTCGAACCCCTGCGGAGCGTCGGGGGGATCCCCGTGGTCGATGCAGTCGGGGTGCACGACCTCGGCGAGCGCGGCCACGTCGCCCTTGGGGAAGATCTCCTCCCAGGTCCGCCGGGCCTTGGCCTTGATGTCCTGGAGGTCCTCTGCCATGACGTCTCCCCTTGCTCCTGCCGCTGCGGTCGGCACAGCGCGCCCCGTTCCGGTAGCATTCGGCGGAACGACTATGAATTGGAGTCATGAGCGTTCCATCTAATCCTGAGGATGTCAAGCCCCGGCGCCGCTACGACTCCACCCGGCGCCAAGCCCAGGCCGCCCAGACCCGCCAGGACATCATCGCCGCCGCGCTCCAGCTGTTCCTGCAGCAGGGCTACGCCGCCACCACCATGGTCAGCATCGCCCACGCCGCCGGCGTGGTCGTAGAGACCATCTATCGGGCGTTTGGCAGCAAGGCGGCACTGTTCAAGGCGGTCGTGGAGGCTGCCGTCGCCGGGGGGACCGCCCGGGCCGCCGTCCCGCCCGAGCAGCGCCCTGCCATCCGAGCGATGATCCAGGAGCCGGATCCCCACCGCCTGCTTGAGCTGCACGCCGCCACCCAGCCCGGGATCCACGCCCGGGCCGGCCCACCCTACCGGGTGCTCAGGGAGGCAGCCGCCGCCGATCCCGAGCTGGCCGAGGTGTGGACCCAGCTGGAGGCCCAGCGACTGGACGGGATGCGGCGGCTCGCCCAGCTGCTGTCGGACCGCGGCGCGCTCAGGCCAGGGCTCTCGGTCGAGGAGGCCGGCGACGTGCTGTGGACCATGAACTCACTGGCCGTCTACGACCTGCTGGTCCGCCAGCGCGGGTGGACCCCCGAGCACTACCGCGACTGGATCGCCTCCACCAACGCGCGAGCGGTGCTTGCCGACACACCCCAGCCGAGCCGACCCAACGACCACGCCCGACGCCCGCGGTGACTGCGGTGACTTGGCGGGCGGTTCCGGCCCTTGCATAGTGGACCGGCATCACGACCAGCAGGGCCGCACCGACGTGACCAACCACCCTCGCCGTCCCAGGCAATCTCCAAGCAGGAACACGACCTGGTCGCCTTCACCTACAAGGTGCCCTCTCGGCTAACCAATGTGACCTTGGACAGCCACATTCCTCCAGCTCAGGGCGGCAATTGCGTGCTCAGCTTCACTGCTGTCAAGACGCAGATGAAAAACTGAGGCTAGCCACGTGCACGGGAGCGGACCTGCCGCCGTTGCCGGCGGATACCTCCGCCTGCTTTGGGGTCGCGGGGCAGGATGGTTAACGGCGCCTTCGGGCCCGACGGCCACGGGTCGAGCTGGCCAGCGGCCCTTCGTCCTTTCGGATGTCGGCCTCCGAGAGGATCCCGACCAGCCGGTCGCCCTCCTCCACCACCAGCAGCCGGTCCAGCTGATGCTGGGCCAGCAGCCGGCGGGCCGCCTGCAGATCTTGGTCGGGCCCGATGGTCACCAGGTCCTTGGTGGCGATCTCCTCACAGCGGACCGTGTTGGGATCCCGGCTGGCCGCAACGACCCGGGCGACCAGGTCCCGGTCGGTCACCATCGCCACCACCCGGCCGCCCTCCACCACCGGCAGCGGCCCCTTCTCCCTGGCGATCATCTCCTTGGCCACCTCGACCACGCTCATCGACGGCGACACGGTGACCACATCGGCGGTCATGACCTGCCTGACCTGGTGGGGCATGCCACCCGCTGGCTGACGTCGCCGCCAGCGGCGCCGCGCCTCCAGCTCGCCCTCGGAGGTGTCGGTCGGGAGGCCGCCTGCCGTGGGTGGCGCGACCTCGGCGGGCGCCCCCTCACCGGCCAGGTGCTTGCCGGTCCTGCGCCTGCGGGCGAGCACGGCGACACCGGCGGCCAGGGCCGGAACCGCCCAGGGCAGCCGGCTCCGGGCCCCCTGCAGCAGCCCGGCGGTCACCTTGGTGGGGCGCTGCTGCTCGCCCATCTTGGCGTTCAGGACCAGCGTGGCCCCGGTCAGCCCAGGGATCACCCACTGCAGCACATCCAGCTGCCGCTGGACCTTAGCGACCTCCTCCGGGGTCCCGCTGGTCGGAGTGGTACCCCCCTCCACCGGGGTGTCGCCGACCCGCTGGAGCTTGGCCCCGAGCACTCGGGAGTAGCCGGTGGCGGCCAGGGCCAGCCCGGTCAACGCCGTCTTGGCGATGGTGGCCGTGGCCACCCCACGCTGACCGGCCAGGCGGCCCTTGTTGGCTACCAGCAGCACGCCGCCCCCGGCCACATGCGCGGCGATCCCGGCCAGGTTCACCGGGGTCCAGCGCGCCCAGCCGGCGTTGGCGACCCGCAGCCGCTGCTCAGCCGGGTCGACCGCCGCCGCCGCCCCGTTCAGTCCCACCGCCCCCATCAGTGAGCCCCCGAACCAGGCTGCCAAGCCGACGTCGTGCAGCGTCCGAGCAACGGTGTTGTCAGAAGATGCCATCTCCATCGTTCCCTTCGGTTGCTGGTCATGTGTGAACCACAAGCAGCAGCAATGTCTCTTGGCGTACGCAGCAGCGGTGCCAGGTGGGCGCTCAATGGGACTGTTGGGGCTGCCAGCCCAACGCCACGGTCAGGCGCCGCGGGCGGTTGTCCTCCGCGCCGGCCACAGCGCGATGGCCAGCCCGGCGAGCGCACTGACCAGGTGCAGGCCGTTGTCGGCGCCGTTGATGGACAGGAAGTTGATGTCGGAGTTGCCGGCCGCGAACAGCCCGTAGAGGAAGGCCAGGCCGTAGCCGACGGCCAGCAGCCAGCCGTAGGTCCTGGCCGTGTCCAGCCGCCGCCACAAGGCCAGCCCGGCCAGGCCGATGAGCAGATGGACGATATTGTGCAGGGGGTTGATCTCGAAGCCGAGTAGGGTCTTGTCGGTTTCGGCGGCGAAGTTGTCGAAGCCGGTGACCAGGAACCCGAGGATGCCGACGAGGGTGTAGACGGCGCCGATGGCCAGGGCCAGCAGCTGGGCGGGATGCCTGGTGGTGGGAACGGCGGAATTCGGACGACGTGCCATGCAAAAACCCTCCCCAAACGAGGCTCGGAAAGGACGGGGACACGGTCCTTTCACATCGGCCCGGCCTGCTGCCGGGCTGCTGCCGGATAGCCAGCCGTTGCAGCCGCAAACCACTCAGTTCAACCGTTATGGGCCATCCTCGCCATGCCAATCAGGCTCGTGGAGCTGTGGACGGAGCCGCTGGACGCCGCCGCCTGCTGCCCGCCTTCGACTGGCGTGTGCGCGAAGAAAACAGGTTGCGGAAGGCTGCCAGTCAAGTCGCATTCCGTGGTGCAGCTGGTGATCGTCGGATGGTCAGGTGGTGGTGAGCTGTGGCACCTCCTGGGGGGTTGCTGGCTGGGTCGGTGGTGAGGACAGGGTCATAGAGGTCTCGGACAGGAGCGGCGGCCGACCAGCCACCCATCGTTCTGCTCCAACAGCAGCATCCCGGCCAGCCGCAGCAGCGCGGCATCGTTGGGGAAGATCCCCACCACATCCGAGCGCCGGCCGATCTCCCGGTTGACCCGCTCCAGCGGGTTGGTGGAGCGCAACTTGGATCAGTGCTCGGCCAGGAAGGCGTAGAAGGCCAGCAGGTCGGCCTCGGCATCCTCCAACAAGCGGGCGACCTTGGACGCATGTGGGCGGAGTTGGTCGGCGACCTGACCCAGCCGCTGCTGTGCCTCGGCGGCCGAGGCGGCGGTGAAGATGCCACGGATCGCGCCCGACACCAGCGGCTGCTGGGTGCGGGCGACGTGGCCGAGCATATCTCTGAGGAAGTGGACGGTGCAGACTCCCACTGTCAACCCGGCAGTCGCTTGGCTTGCTGAATGAGGGCACACTGAAGCGCCGCGTCGGGCACGCGGTGTCCGGGTCAGGGCTGGTCAGGCCGTGGCGCCCTCCTGGTCGGCCGGCTGCGCGGTAGGCCTGTGGTGCTTGGCAGGGTCGTAGGGCACGCGATCGGTCCAGCAGCGCCACAACACCCGCATCCAGCGCGCGCCCAGGCCGCGCAGGGCCCGGTAGGGGTGCTGGCCGCGGGCCCGGGCGTGCTGGTAGACCTCACTGGCCCAGGTCGACTCCTTGAGGGAGTTGTAGGCCCACCAGGTGCATGCCTCTCGCAGCCGGCGGTTGGCGGCGTAGCGGAAGCGGACCTGACGGCTGCGCCCAGAGGCGCGGGTGACCGGCGCGAGCCCGGCCTCGGCCAGCAGGACCGCTGGGGTTGGGTAGTGGGCGCGGTCCTCGCCGATCTCGGCCAGCAGCACCGCGGTCCCGATCAACCCGACGCCGGGGAAGCTGGCGAAGATGGTCGCGTCCGGGTGGCGCTGGAGCGCCACCGCGATGGCGTCGTCGTAGTCGGCCAGCTGCCGGTTGAGCAGCCCGAGCAACTCGGCGAAGACCAACGCGGAGTGGGCCTTGCCAGCCACCGTGCCCGGCGCACCGGTGAGCAGGTTGGCGCGCAGCCGCTGGACCAGGACCTCGGGCTTGACTCGGCCGGTGTAGCGGTTGCGGGCCAGGAAGCGGGCCATGCGCTGCTCGCCCACAGCGCTGGCGGCCTCGGGGGTGGGGTAGTCGGTGATGAAGGCGAGGGTGATCTGCCGGTCGATTGAGGAGAACAGCCGGGCGGCTGCGGGGTGGTAGGCCTCCAGGATGGCACGCAGCTGGGCTTCGGTGCGCTGTTGGGTGGCCAGCAGCCGGTCCCGGTCGCGGGTCAACGCCCGCAGCTCGGCCAGCAGCGGGCTGCAGATTGGCAGCGGCCGCCAGTGGGCGTGCCCGTGGCGCAGGGTGTCGGCCAGCACGAAGGCGTCGAAGACGTCGTCTTTGCTGCTGGCGGTCCGATAGCGCTCCCGAGCGCGGGCCGCGATCCGCGGAGAGACCGGATAGACCAGATGCCCTCGGGCTTGCAGGTGCTCCACCAGCAGCCCCTCGGCCCGCTCGACCGCGACTGCCAGCCCGGCCCCAAGCCGACCCAGTTCCTGATCGAGCCGGATCAGACCGGCGACGTCATGGGCTAGGCGGACCTGGCGCCGCCGAACCCCGGCTGCGTCCACGACGCAGACCTGATGGTGGCTGCCGCCCCAGTCGATCCCGACGAACACCGGCTGCCCGCCGGGCATAGCAGGCTCTCCACGAGCGTCCTCCTTCACAGTGCTGCCACCCCACCGGCGCGCTCGGCTGGACGCTCATCTCGGTGCTCGCAGCACGACTCCCACTGGCCAGTTCCAAGCCCGCCACCACCGGGAGGGACAGGTCTGCACGCCGGACCTCGAAGGTCACGCTGCCAAGGTCCTCTCCCGGCGGTGAAGGTGGCGGGCAGGACTCTCCCGCCGACCAGGAGTCTGCACAGATGAGCGCTGCCCAGCCGCAGCCGAGCAGCTCGCCGAAATCGTCGCCACGATCACCGATCTCCGCCAGCACACGACGGCGCCGTACGACTTCGCCGTCGGTCTCCCGCCTGGCATCGACCCAGCGCCCTACGCCAAGGCGGGCGCCACCTGGTGGCTAGTCGAATTCCCCTGGGACACGGTGTCGGTGGAAGATGTACGCGGTGTGCTCCGCGACGGCCCGGCGGGACCCTGAGCCATTGAGTACGCAACGCACGATGGCTGCCCGGCCAAGCCTGTCATAGGTGCGTACCTCCAACGACTGTAGCTATAGCTGGATGTTCGTTAGCCCAAGGTTGGTCCGCTACGATCCTTGGTCGCTAGCTTCCGATGGACTCAACGCGGCACTGTTGCATCGGCGGCGACCGGCTCCAAGCAGCGAGACTGCCGCCATGAGAACCCGCCGCCCTCGCCCTGCTCCCGCTACGCAGTCTGACTTCGCCGGCTTCCGCTTCCCACCCGACGTCATCGTCATGGCGGTCCGCTGGTACCTGCGCTTCGGCCTGTCCTACCGCGACGTCGAGGAACTGCTGGCTGAGCGTGGCGTAGAAGTCGACCACGTCAGCGTGTACCGGTGGGTCCAGCGGTTCACGCCGCTGCTGGCTGAGGCCGCCCGCCCCTGCCGGCACGCTGTAGGAGATCGCTGGTTCGTGGACGAGACCTACGTGAAGGTCGCTGGGCGATGGCGGTACGTGTACCGAGCAATCGATCAGTTCGGCCAGGTCATTGATGTGGTCGTCTCCGCGCGGCGTGACACGATGGCGGCCCACCGGTTCTTCCAGCGGGCCATCGGCACGACTAAGGTAGCGCCGGTGGAGGTCGTCACCGACCGCGCAGCGACCTATCCGATGGTGCTCCAGGAGTTGCTCCCAGCGGCGTGGCACCGAACCGAGCAGTACGCCAACAACCGAGTCGAGGCCGACCATGGCCGGCTGAAGGCGCGGCTGCGACCAATGCGCGGGCTCAAGCAGGACCACAGCGCCAGAGTGATCATCGCCGGGCATACCTTCGTCCAGAAACTCCGGCGAGGACACTACGAGCTGGCCGCCGAGGAGCCAGTGAACCGCCGCGCGGCGATCGCCTTCGCCGAGCTCGCGGTCAAAATCTGATCCGAAAGTGTGCCGGCCTTCAGCACGCCGCGGGTTGGCACAACGCAACAGATCCGGTCTGCCGTCGGGTCCAGCAGGCCACCCTAGGCCACCGCGGCCGCAAGCTAGATCCGCTGTATCGCACCCGCAAGCTGCTGCTGACCGCCGCCGAGCAGCTCACCAGCCGGGGACGAGTGCGGCTGCGGGCTGGGCTGGCTGTCGGGGATCCGACCGGCGAGGTGGCGGTGGCCTGGCAGGGCAAGGAGCTGCTGCGGGCGGTCTATGCCGCCAGCGACCTGGCTCACGCCTGGGCCGCGCTGGGGCGCTTCTACCGCTGGTCGGACGGCGTCGGGGTGGCGGAGCTGTCGCGGCTGGCCCGCACCGTCAGGGCCTGGGAGGCCGAGATCCTGGCCTGGCACGCCACCGACGGGTGCTCCAACGGCCCCACCGAGGCGATCAACCTGCTCATCAAGAAGGTCAAGCGGGTCGGGCACGGCTTTCGCAACTTCGCCAACTTCCGCCTACGGCTGCTGCTGCACTGCGGCGTCCGATGGCCGACGCACCGGACCGCACGCCTGCGAAGCCGCTCCCCACGCTCGGCGGCGTCGAGCCTATAACGACAACGCTCCGTCGGCTGATCGGATCGTCTGTCGTGGTCGGGCCGGCGAGCAGATCGCGCCGCCACGAGCGCCCGTCTCGGATAGCCCTCAGCCGACGGAGCGGGAAATCGAGACCGCCGCCGCGGCGGCCCGGCTACAAGCCAGGGTGGGATCTGGATCCGCATCGCCTCCTCCCGGTCGAGCCGAGGAACCTGGCCAGCGCACTGTCTCTTCTGCCAGTTTGGCCTGGCGCGCCTTGTGTCTGCTGGCCGACGCGCAGATGCTGCCAGGTTGGGAAGCCCACGGTAGGGGCCATTTGGCCCAACTTCCGCGGGACCCTCGGCCGCTTCCGCAGAAGGCTGGAGAGCGGCGACACCAAGCGAAGCCCACCGCGTCCGGGGCTCGTGCTCTTGCTAGAATTTCGCCACTACCGGCTTGACTCGCACGGCCCAGGCGGGAGCGGGGTTGGCCCCGATTTGGTGCCGGCGCCGAACACACGGGCGACCGTGACGCTCGTTCGTCCGTGATCCCCGCGCGGACAGCACCGTCACGGCAACGCGCTGCCGCAGGCTACGGCGCGCAAAGCATGGTCCTCGGGCGGGTGAACGTCCCGCCAACGAAGGCCGGGCCATGAGAAGGGGCCCCACCTGGGGCCCCTTCTCATGCCAAGCTGGGGTTGGGCTGCCAATGGCCCGTTCCCCCAGGGCTCCTGCGACGCGGCTAGGCGCAGCCCGGAGACGCCGGGATGAGCAGCGGCCCCTCGGCGGGGGCGCTGAAGAACGTCGCCACGAACACCGTCACGCCGCTGGTGTCGTTGAAGGCGGTGTGGACGTGCCCTTGGCCGGGGTCGACGAAGGCGGTGCCTGCCGGGTAGGCGCGTTCCACACAGTCGTCGGCCTCAACGTAAGTCAGCTCGCCAGCGACGATGTTGACCACCACCGGACCGGCATGGGAGTGCCAGGGGATCTGGGCGCCTGGCTGCACGGTGAACCTCACCACCACGGTGCGCGACGGATCCCTGACGTTCACGACCTGGGTCTTTTGTCCGTCCTGCTTGATCTTCACCTTCAGGGTGACGTCGTCGGTAAACACCGCGCGATCTGTCAAGAACTCGGTTGCAATGGGCGGCGGAGCCTGCGCCGACGATGGCAGCACGTTCAGCAGGAGGACAAGGACGGCGATCAACGCCGCTCCTGCCGCAGCTCCTAGCTTCCTGGTCATGTCCTTCCTCCTTCCTCTGACGCCCCCGGGCCCCGGCGAAGCCGTGATATGCACCAAATGCCGAACAGGTCGATGGCTGGACTCTGGCTCTTGGCTGGGACCAACGCCGTCGCATGCCGCCGGGCCATGACCGTGGGCCTCGGACAAATAGGAACGAATCGCGACGTTGCCGGGGGGCCCGGTAACGTCGCCGTGCCACCCCCTCTCTGGCCGTGGCCACCGACCATTTCAGACACGAGCGCCCGTGGCAACCGCAGTTCTACGGATCCTCGGCCGACTCACCCAACGCGAGACTGCGAGGCGCTCATCACGTATCGTGGCATAGAAGCCCCTTTTATGAACTAAAGCAGAGGATTGTAGGCCTTTACATAAGGGCTCTATAAGGATCTCTGCCTTAGGTATAAGGATTATGTAAGGATCGGCGTGGTAGATTACGATGCGTACCTTCCTTCCTTACGTAATGGTCCGTACGCCCGCCGTATAAATAGAAGTGCTACCCCGATGTGACTAAGCGGCGTATCGCTCCGCTTGGGTGGTATGGCATGATCCGGCGCCATGAAACCTGCCCGATACGCTTGTCCCTCACGAGCTGTGGACGCTCTCGCTGCGCCCCTGCCACCACCCGCGCCGCGTCCCTGGTGGGCGGGCGGGTCCGAACCATCCCCGATCGGGCGTGCTTGCCGCGATCGTGTACATAGCCCGCACCTCCACGCCGTAGCGGCTGTACCGGCACTGAGCTTGGCTGCGGGTCGTACAGCACGGTGCGCCGCCGTCGATGCCTAAGGAGTTTATAAAGGATTTTGCCTTGCAGCCGCCCGCACGGGTCCGTGGCCTAGGACCATCCTGAGACGCCGGCAGCCGGCTCATACCAGCCCAGGTCGTCGCCGAGTCCCGCACAGTACTAAATAGCACCTCACGAGTAGCCGACTACTCCTAACGAGTACTGCAATTGAACTAAAGATGAGCTCCTCCCGGAAAGACCTTGACGTCAGCAAAGGGCGGCGGGAGGATCACGCGCGTCTTGCGCGAGCAGCCGACGCAATATTGCGTCCGTGCTCGCAAGGGGGCGAGCATGCAACGACCTACCCCGAGCGGTCTTCCCTACCACGCTCGCCCGCGACCGCCAAGACCGGCTCCTCTATCTGCCCGATCACCGCCGCTCGGCGACCACCCAGCATGACGATGTTGCGATTGACGCCTGGAAGCGTCGACGGGAAGGAGACCCAATGAGGCGATTGTCAGTCATTGTCCTTGTTGTGAGCATGTTGGCCTTGGCGATTCCCGCGTCAGCGCAGGAGCTCGAGTTTGAAGAGCACCCGCACATGCTCGTGCTCGGGCTCGAACTCGACGCATCCGGGGAGCCGATCGGGTTCCGCAAGTGTGTCGACCTCGCGGCCAATAATGCGCTGGTGCTGACCGCGCACCACCAAAATGTGCACTTCGGGACGGCCGGCGAGATGTTGTTCACCAAGGCTGGCAATGTCGTGGTTCCCGGAGCGCCGTTCCCAGCGCCCTTCGAGGACCCGGTTCCTTGGAGCAACTGCGAGGAGCTGATCGCCTTCTTCTTCCCAGAGGGAGGCTAGGTTCCCGGTGGCGGGGGCGTCGCCAAGGCGCCTCCGCACCCATCATGGGTGTGTGAAGGCAGAGCTGGTCGATCAGCTCGGCGACGAGGCGGGACCCGGCCGGGCGTAACGGGATGACTCGCCCAACGACACAGGGCCATGCCGGCAGCCCGCGCCGCCCTGGAGCGCTTCGATCGTTGGGCAGACGGCGTTGACGTGGCCGAGCGGTCGCGCCTTGCCCGCACCATGCGAGCCCGGCAGCCCGATGAACAGCGCCCGGTTTCTTGGACAGATGTCGTGCCTAGTTGATCATGCCGCTGCTGCTTGCGCTGCCTGATATGCCTCCTTGGGGGTCAGGTGGCCGTGTCGCTGGATCAGCCACGAGCTGTTGTAGCGGTCGACGAAGCCAGTGACGGCTTGGCGCAGCTGGTCGATGGTGTCGTGCAACTCAGTCCACAGGCACTGCTCTTTGAGGGTGCGGATCCAGCGCTCGGCGCAGCCGTTGGTCTCCGGCTCACCCAGGAACGCGGCATCGTCGGCGATCCCCAGCCAGGCGATCGAGCCCAGGAAGTGGCCCGAGCGGTATTGCGGTCCCCAGTCGTGGCGTAGCGAGATCCCGCGGGCGATGTCGGCGGCCAGGCCACCGAAGCGGTCGATGACGGCGTCATAGACCGGCTGCAGGGCGGCGAAGCGATCCCCGATCTTGGCCAGGTGCGCCCACGCCTCGGCGGTGTAGTGATCCACGCAGGCGAACACCCACACCCACCCGTCACTGCGGGTCCAGGCCATGGTGGCGTCGGTGCCCCAGCGCACATTCGGCGCCGTGGGGATGATGGTGCCGTCATGGGATCGTGGCTTGCGCCGGCCACGGACCCGCTGGGGCGCCAACAGCCCCTCCCGCCTGAGCAGGCGCAGCACCCGTTTGCCGCTGACCCGCAGGCCATGCTCGCGACGAAGCCGAGCCCGGATCTTACGGTAGCCCTCACCGGCGAAGGGTGAGGCGTCCAGGACCTGGCGGATCAACCCGACCAGGTCGTGGTCGCTGATCGAGGTGGCCGGACCCGGCCGGCCACCGGCACCGGTCTGGGCGCGGCGGGCGTACACGCTGGAGCGGGGCGCGCCCAGCACCCGGCACACCACGGCCACCGGCAGTTGGCGATCCATGACTATCTGGGCCGCTTCGCCGGCGGGATCTGGAGCCCCCTTTTTTCGGCCGCCGCCCGCAGGATCTCGTTCTCCATGGTCAGCTGCCCGACCTTGCGCTCGGCCTGCCGCAACGCCCGATCATCGGCCGACCGGTCCGGCCGCTGGCCCTTCAACGCGTCCTTGCCGCCCTCAAGGAAGTCATCCCGCCAAGCCGCCAGCCGGTGCACCTCCACCCCAAGCTCCCGCGATAGCGTCTCGAGCGGCTCACCGCGCAACAACCTGAGCACGGCCTCCATCTTCTTGCCCGCCGACCACCTCGGCCGAGACCGATAGTCACCGGCCTGCTCGTGCTGGTTCTCGTTGTTCACCGCCATGACAGGCATCATCACCCCTGCCTACTCGGTGTCCAAGAGAACCGGGAGCGATGGACACCTAACGGCACATGTCCCCATCGGCCAGGTCGCCGGCGTCGACAAGTTCTAGTCGAGCGCAGCGGGCCAGCGGCGCAGGCGCTTGAGCAGGCCACTGTTGCGTACCCGGTAGACCGCCAGCGTGCCCCGAGCGTTGTGGAGCACCACATAGGTCTTGCCCTCGTGCTCGACGACCCCGGAGGTGTCGGCCGGCTGGTCGACGACGGCGTTGGCGTCGCCCTCGGTGCGGTAGTAGGCGGCGAAGGCGCGGCGAGTCAGGTCGTCCATCATGTCCTCCCCTCGCTCCAGCGCCATCGCAAGTGCTCGCGGGCCTGCTCCAGAGCCCAGTCAACGTCGTCCAGGCGCCCGCCGATGGGATAGTCCTCGACGCCGTTGCCGTCCGGCTCCGGGTACCAGAGCACCCAGCCCTCCCGGCCGCGGTGCGCCGGGTGCTGCATCCATTGCAGGATGGGCCTGCTCTCCTCATCGAACACGACGTCGCCCGAGTCGAGGTCGTCGTCGAACTGGCGGTGCGCCGGGTCTGGCAGAACTACCACCTTGGGCTCAAGCGGTCGCTCGGCCATGGGACCTCTCCGTCCTGAGAAGCTTAGCTTGACAAGCTTAGCTTACTACGATCGCTCGGCCAGGTGCTCCCGGAGCGCGTCGACGATCACCCGGCTCTTGCTCCGGCCGGAGCGGCCCATGTCGGCCTCGACCTGCTCCCCTACCTCGATCGCTCGTCCAGGTCCTGGTGGACCTGCTCGGCGAACCCGGGATCGCGCAGCAGCCGGTCGATCAGCAGCCGGACCACCTCGCTGGCATCGGTGTCGGCCTCCACCGCGAACAGGCGCAGGCCCCGGTGCTTGTCGCGGTCCAGATCGACGGTGATGCGGACCCGCTGGCCACCGCGGCGACGTGACGGCCGGGCCGGGGATGAGGGCCGGTCGACCACGACCGGTGGTATCGATAGCGGCTCCTCGGGGGCGGGTGGGGCCGGCTCGATGCCGGTGTCGGGTCGGGCTTTGCCGGCGACCTGCCCGAGCCGGCGGGCGTAGCTGCTGGGCCGGCGGTCATTCATGCCCGGACCCCGGCCTGGGCCTCGATAACGATGAGCTCCTGGAGGACGTCGGCGTACTCACCCAGGTTCTCAATGACCAGGCCGAAGGCCGCGCCGTAGAACTCCCGGAGCGTGATCATCGCCTCGAACAGGGGCAGCTCGGCCTCGTCGCCGAGGTACTCGCGGGCGGTCCGGCCGCTGACCGTTCCCGCCCGGACACGGGTCAGGAGGATGCGGACCTGAAAGGGCTGCTGCTCCTCGACCTCGGCCAGCAGCTCCAGCGTCGGCCGCAGCCGGTCCAGGTCCACCAGCGTCGGCGACGTGGGGATGATGACGAAGTTGGCAGCCAGGACCGCCGAGCGGCTGATGGCCGGGCTCCCGGGTGGGGTGTCGATCACCACATGCTCATAGTCCTGGGCCAGCTCGCGTAAGCGGCGGCGCAGGTCCCGGGTGGGCAGGCTGACCACCGGGGGGAAGCCGTCGCCGGCCAACTCCGACCAGGACAGCACGGTCCCCTGGGGGTCGGCGTCGACCAGGAGGGTGCGGCCGTAGCGGGCGAAGCCGGCGGCGAGGTACACAGCGGAGGTTGACTTCCCGACCCCGCCCTTCTGGTTGACCATGGCCACCCGCATGCCGGGCAGTATCTCCGCCAGGGCAGGGAACAGCAAGCATGCGGCTCAGTAGATCAGTACGTCAGTAGATCAGGAGGCCAGTAAGGCCCCAGCAGATCAGCATGGCGGTCAAGTCAGCTTGGCGCCTCGTGTTTCCCGGCCGAGGAGGGTGACCAGCGCGCCGGCGCTCATGACGGCGGCGACGAATGTGAGCGACCAGACGGTTGCGCCGGTTGTGTCCAGTAGGTAGCCGAACAGGTAGGGGCCGGCGATGGCGGCGGCCTTGCCGACGCCTTCGACCATGCCGAAGGCGGTCGAGCGCAGGCGGGTGGGAAACAGCTCGGAGGTGTAGGGGTAGACCGCGCCCCACGCCCCGAGGTTGAAGAAGCCAACAAAGAACAGGGCGGCGACATACAAGGCGGTGGAGTGGGCGAGCGCGAAGGTGAGCGCGCTCACGCCGCCCAGGGCGAGGAAGGCGGCCAGCGTTGGCCTGCGGCCCCACGCCTCCACCAGCCAGAGTGAGGCCGCATAGCCGGGGAACTGCGCGAGCGCGACCAGGGCGAGCAGCACGTAGGGGTTCAGCGTGATCCTTCCATCGCTGGCCAGCACGCCAGGGAGCCAGATGAACAGGCCGTAGTAGGAGACGTTCAGGCCGATCCACACGAGCATGATGACCACAGAGGTGGTGCGCAGCTGGCCGCCGAAGAGCTCGCGCGGCGAGGAACTCGGCTCGACGGACACGGCGAGGGACTCGCTGTCGACAGGCCGGCCGGTGATGCCGCCGAGCACGCCGGCGGCATCGGCCAGCCGGCCGCGGCGGGCCAGCCAGTACGGGCTCTCCGGCAGGGTCCGGCGGACCACGGCGGCGAGGAAGGCGGGGAGGGCGGCGGCGACGAACAGCCACCGCCATGCCCCGTCCAGCCGGTCCAGAAAGACCCACGACAGTCCGATCGCCATCAGCAGGCCGATCGGCCAGAAGAAGTCGAGCAGCACGAGGAACCGGCCGCGCCGCTGGGGTGGCAGGTACTCGGCCAGCAGCGATGGGTCGACGACGAGCATGCCGCCGAGGCCGATGCCGGCCAGGAACCGGAGCACAAACAGCGATGCCGGC
>JASLBL010000332.1 GCA_030146615.1 Actinomycetes bacterium | reverse complement strand
GCTCCTTCTGGGACGACAGGACCCTGGCGAACACCGCCTCGGTGATCCCGGTGACGGGCACGCCCAGCTCGAGGGCCGACTGCACGGTCCAGCGGCCGGTGCCCTTCTGCTCGGCCTGGTCGAGGATCACGTCGACCAGCGCCTCGCCGGTGGCCTGGTCGACCTGGCGGAGGACCTTGGCGGTGATCTCGATCAGGAACGAGTCCAGGTCGCCGGCGTTCCAGCCCTCGAACACCTCGGCCAGCTCGGCCGCGCCCATGCCCACACCCTGGCCGAGCAGGTCGTAGGCCTCGGCGATGAGCTGCATGTCGGCGTACTCGATGCCGTTGTGGACCATCTTGACGTAGTGGCCGGCGCCGCCCGGCCCGACCAGCCGGCAGCAGGGCACGCCGTCGACCTGGGCGGCGATGGTGGTCAGGAGCCGCTCCACCATGGCGTAGGCCTCGGGCGCCCCGCCCGGCATGATGCTGGGGCCGTTGAGCGCCCCCTCCTCGCCCCCCGACACCCCGGTCCCGAGGAAGCGAAGGCCCCGCGAGGCCATGGCCTGCTCGCGGCGGACGGTGTCCTCGTAGTAGCTGTTGCCGCCGTCGATCAGGAGGTCGCCCTCCTCCAGGTGGCCGGCCAGCTCCTCGAGGACGGCGTCGACGGCCCGGCCGGCCTTGACCATGACCAGGATGCGCCGGGGCCGGGCCAGGGCGGCCACGAACTCCTCGGTCGAGAACGTCCCGACCAGCTCGCCCTCGTCCCCGTGCCGTTCCAGCAGCTCGCGGGTCCGGCTCTCGGTCCGGTTGTGGACGGCCACCGGGAACCGGTTGCGGGCGGCGTTGCGGGCCAGGTTCGCCCCCATGGTGGCCAGGCCGGTGACGCCCAGCTCGCACTGTCCAGCCATCGGGGCCCTCCTCGAACTCCGCCTGCGCTTGCCGTGCAGGCACGCTACCGCAACGTCGCGCGGCCCTGCAGTGGTGGCGTCAGGGGTTGGCGGTGGCCGAGCTGAGCCAGCCCAGGTATCCGGGGCTGCCGTTGTCGATCGGGACGGCGGTCAGCTCGGGGGTCTCGTAGCCGTGGTTGGTCTCGACGTGGGCGGCCAGGGCGTCGAAGCGGGCCCCGGTGGTCTTGATCAGGCACAGCCACTCCTCCGCGGTCTCGATCGCGCCCTGCCAGCGGTAGGTGCTCGAGATCGGGCCGAGGACCTGGACGCAGGCGGCCAGGCGCCGCTCGACCAGGTCGCGGGCCAGCCGTTCGGCGTCCTCGCGGGCGTCGGTGGTGGTCATCGCCATCAGGTACCGGTCGGGCACTTGGCTGTCACCTCGTCAGGCCGGGTCAGGGGGAGGGATCGTACGACTCGGGATGCGGCGGGCCAGCATCGCCGCCAGGAGGGCGACGGCCGCGGTCAGGGCGAAGGCGCCGGCGATGCCGGCTCCCGGCGGCCGGCCGGCGGCCGCCCCGGTCGCGACCAGGACCCCGCCGAGCCCGGCCCCGAGGGCCACCCCGAGGGTCTCGGCCAGCTGGAGCGAGGCGCTGGCCGCTCCCTCCTGGCCGGGCGGGGCCTCGCCGAGCACGATCAGGGAGATCGGCGAGTAGGCCAGGCCGATGCCGAAGCCGCCCACCGCCCAGCCGGCCACCCCGACCGCGACCGGCACGGCCGGGAACAGGGCGGCGGCCTCAAAGGCGATGCCGGCGGCGACGATCAGGAGCCCGGCCCGGATCAGCCGCCGGCCCGGCCAGTCGGCCGCCTTGCGCTCCTGGACCCAGGAGGCGGCCGTCCAGGCGAGGGTCGCGGCGGTCACGGCGGCGCTGGCCACCACCGTGCTCTGGCCCCTGACCGAGGTGATGGCCAGGGGCACGTAGGTGTCGGCGCCGAAGAAGGAGAAGGTGAGCAGGGCCCGCGACAGCACCGCGACCGGCAGCCCGGGCCGGGCCGCGAGCGTCCCCGACGGGAGCAGGCCGCGCAGCGGGACCAGGCCGACGGCCAGGCCGGCGGCGACCAGCAGGGCCGCGGCCAGGGGCGAGCGGCTGGTCAGGCCGGCCAGCACCAGGCCGGCCCCGGCGGCCACCGCGACTGCCCTGGCCAGCCGGCCCCGCTGGGCCATCGGCTCGGAGGGCGGGCCCAGGCGGCGCAGCGACGGCCAGGCCAGCGCCCCCGAGGCGGCCACCAGCGGCAGCAGGCCGAGGAACACCCAGCGCCAGCCGACGCTGGCCGCGACCAGGGCCGAGATGGCCGGCCCGATCAGGCCGGGCACGACCCAGGCGGTGGAGAGCACGGCGAACACCCGGGGCCGCAGCGCCTCCGGGTAGCTGCGGCCGATGGCGACGTAGGCGACCGCCGGGATCGCCCCAGCCCCCAGGCCCTGGAGGCCGCGGGCCAGCACCAGCACCAGCATGCTGGGGGCCAGCCCGCCGATGGCCAGCCCGGCCATGAAGACCAGCACGCCGGCCACGAACGGCGGGCCCGGGCCGCGCCGGTCGGCCTGGCCGCCCGCGACCACGATGCCGACCAGCAGGCCGAGCTGGAAGGCGCTGGTCACCCAGCCGTAGAGGGTGATGCCCTCGAGGTCGTCCTTGATCGTGGGGAGAATCGTGATGACGGCCAGGGCCTCGAAGGCGACCAGGGTGATGGTCAGGACCAGGCCGATGGTGAGCCCGCGCCGGGCCGGCGCCATCAGCCCCGCCGGACGCCGCGACGACCGCTTCATTGTTGGCCCACACGGTCATGCTACCGGCGCCGGACCGGCCGCTCTGCCGGCTTGACAGGCAACCAGCGGGTTTGGAAGGGTACGCCCGTCGTCGGCCACCCCCCCAATCCCCCAATTGGGCCAACGGCACGGAAGTGGCGTGCGCGCGAGCCTCACGTTCGCCGACTTGCTGCTTTGGTGACGCCCTGGCCCTTCTCCCCCGAGAGGCTCGCCAGCTTGCGCAACGAACCGGCACCACGCGGCAGCAGGCCCCGTCCCAAGCACGCCCGGGCCCGGGCCGGTGCCCCCTGGCGGGGGAACCTCAAGATGGCCGGCCTGATCGTCGTCCCGCTGCTGCTGGCCTGGGCCCTGCTCCCGGCCAGCGCCAAGCCGGGCGCCGGACGGTCGCTCGGTCAGGACCGGGCCGCGGCGGCCGCGCCGGCGCCCGACACCGTCCGGCTGGCCTCGCTGGTCAACGCCGAGCGGTCCCGCCGCGGCCTGCCCACCCTGAGCGTGCTGCCCCGGCTGTCGACGCTGGCCGGCGCCCAGTCGGCCCGGATGGCGGCGGCCCGGCGCCTGTCGGCCAGCCCCGGGCTGGCGGCCGCCGTCCAGCCGGCCAGGGCCTGGAAGGAGCAGGTCCGCTGCGCGGCCAGCGTCGAGGTCGCCCACCAGGAGCTGATGCGCTCTGCCGGGGCCAAGCGCCGCATCCTCAGCCGCTCCTTCAACGCCATCGGGGTCGGGGCCAGCAAGGCCGGCTGCGTCTGGGTGACCGAGCTGCTGGCCAAGGTGCCCGACGTCACCGCGGCCGGGAACGCCCGGCGGCCCGTCCGCACGACCTCCACCACCGCGGCGACGACCACGACCAGGGCGGCGACCACCACCTCAAAGCCGGCCCCCAAGCCGACGGCCGCCCCGACGACCTCGCCGGCCCCGGCCGGCAGCCGGAGCACCGCCCAGAGGCTGGCCAGCGACCTGTTCGAGCGGCTCAACGCCGAGCGCCGGGCCAGGGGCCTGGCCGCGCTGGCCTGGGACGGCGACCTGGCGAGGGTGGCCGGCGACTGGTCGGCCGAGATGGCCGGCAGCGGCAACTTCCGCCACCGCGACCTGGGCGCGGCCGGCGGCCTGCCGGGCATGAGCAAGTTCTCGGCCCTGGGCGAGAACATCGCCTGGGTCGAGGGCTACCCGAGCATGGGCAACCAGCTCCACGTGGGCTGGATGCGCTCGGAGGG
>JASLBL010000216.1 GCA_030146615.1 Actinomycetes bacterium | reverse complement strand
GCGCGGCTACCTGCCCGGGCTGTTCACCGAGGCGGCCCCGCCGGAGCTGCTCGAGGAGGCGGCGGCGATCATGCTGGACGTCCGGCCGGCCGGGATGCGGGCGATGATCCGGAGCTTCGCCGATGCCGACCTGCGCGACGTCCTGCCCGGCATCCGGGTGCCGACCCTGCTGCTGTGCGGCGACGCCGACCGGCGCTCGCCCCTGGGGACGGTCGCGGCCGAGCTGCACCGGATGATCCGCGGGTCGCGGCTGCGGATCCTGCCCGGGGTCGGGCACGCGGCCAACATGGAGGCCCCCGAGCGGTTCAACGCCGAGGTGCGCGAGTTCCTGCGCACGGTCCCGTAGGCTGCCGGCGTGGACGCCGGGACGCTGGCCGACCGCTTCCCTGGACGCCGGCCACTTCCACCCGCTGGCCGACCCCGGCGGCGTGGCCGCGGCCCTGCTCGGGGTGCTGGCCAGGCTGTGAAGGACCCCGGCGACGAGGACCCGGGTCAGGGCTCCAGGCGGTGGAGGGCCTTGCGGACCCCCTCGGCGATGCCGACGGCGTCCAGGCCCAGCTCGGCCAGGAGAACCTCGCGCTTGCCGTGCGGGAGGAACTGGTCGGGGATGCCCAGGCGCAGCAGCGGCGTGGCCACCTCCTCGTCGGCCAGGACCTCGGCCACGGCCGACCCGAACCCGCCGGCGAGCACGTTGTCCTCGACGGTGGCGACCAGCCGGTGGGCGCCGGCCACGGCGCCGAGCCGCGGGTCGAGCGGCTTGACCCAGCGGGGGTCGGCCAGGGTCACGCTGATCCCGTCCTGCTTCAGCAGCCGGGTCGCCTCCTCGCAGGTCACGGCCAGCTTGCCCAGGCCGAGCAGGAGCACGTCGCGGCCGCGGGTGCGGACGTCCCAGGCGCCCAGCTTCAGCTTGCGGACCGGGCCCGAGACGGTGAGCCGCGGCGTGGTCGACTTGGGGAACCGGATGGCGAACGGCCCGGTGGTGTGGGCGATCGCGGTGGCCAGGGCCCGGCGCAGCTCGTTGCCGTCGCGGGGCGAGGCGATGACCAGGTTGGGGATCTCCCGCAGCCAGGTGACGTCGTAGACGCCGTGGTGGGAGGAGCCGTCCTCGCCGGTGATGCCCGAGCGGTCGAGCACGAAGATCACCGGCAGCCGGTGCAGGGCGACATCCATCATCACCTGGTCGAAGGCCCGCTGGAGGAAGGTCGAGTAGATGGCGCAGACCGGCCGCAGCCCCTGGAGGGCCATGCCGGCGGCCATGGTCACGCCGACCTGCTCGGCGATGCCGACGTCGAAGACCCGCTCGGGGAGCTCCCGCTGCATCACCGTGAGCTTGGTCGGGCCGAGCATGGCGGCCGAGATGGCGACCAGCTCCGGGTGGCGGCGGGCCTCGTCCAGCAGGGCCTGGCCGAACACGTCGGTGAACTGCACCTCGTCGCCCGACTTGGGCAGGGCCCGCCCGGTCTCGGGGTCGAAGGCGCCGAGCGAGTGGAGGTTGTCCTCCTCGTGCTCCTCGGCCGGCGGGTAGCCGCGGCCCTTCTGGGTGATCACGTGCAGCAGGACCGGGCCCGGGACCCGCTTGGCGTGGTCGATGGCCTTCTCCAGGGCGGCGAGGTCGTGGCCGTCGACCGGCCCGGCGTACTGCCAGCCCAGGTCCTCGAACACCACCCGGGGGGCGACCAGGGCCTTGGCCCCCTCCTTGACCCGCTTGGCCGCCTCGACCATGCCCTCGCCGACCAGCGGGACCCGGCCCAGGGTCTCCTCGACGCCCTTCTTGAGGGTCTCGTAGCCGGGGTGGAGCCGGAACGGGGCCAGGTGGCCGGCCAGGCCGCCGACGGTCGGGGCGTAGCTGCGGCCGTTGTCGTTGAGGATCACCAGCAGGTCGGGCTTGCGGTGGCCGATCAGGTTGAGCGCCTCCAGCGCGACCCCGCCGGTGAGCGAGCCGTCGCCGACCACCGCGACGACCCGGCCGCCGCCGTGGCCGGCCGCGTCATGCCTCGCGGAGCGCAAGGCCCGGGCCTCGGCCAGGCCGAGGGCGTAGCCGAGGGCGGTCGAGGCGTGCGAGTTCTCGATCACGTCGTGGGGGCTCTCGGCCCGCGACGGATAGCCGGAGAGGCCGCCCATGGTGCGCAGGCCGGCGAAGTCGTCCTGGCGGCCGGTGAGCAGCTTGTGCACGTACGCCTGGTGGCCGGTGTCCCAGACGATCCGGTCCACGGGCGACTCGAGGGCCCGGTGCAGGGCGATGGTGAGCTCGACGACGCCGAGGTTGGGGCCGAGGTGGCCGCCGCGGACCGCCACCGCCCGGACCAGGAAGTCCCGGATCTCGGCGGCCAGCTCAACGAGCTCGTCGCCGCTCAATGACCGTAGATCGGATGGCTGCTTGATCGATTCCAGCATGTCGGTTCGAGGATATGGGGTTGTGGGCGTTCGCGCCTCCTGAGACCCCGGCAGCCTACCGCAGCGGTGCGGTGGCGTGGCGAACGGCCAGCAGGAGCTGGGCACAGCCGGCCGCCTCGAGCACGGCCAGAGCGGCCAGGGCCAGTGGGTAGCCGAGGTCGAGGGCGGCGCTGGCCGGGCCGCCACCGGCCAGCTGGGCCGCGCCCACGGCCAGGCCGGCCAGGCCAAGCACGATCACCCGGGTCGGCCGCTCGCCCGGGGTGGCCAGGGTCCAGGCGGCCGCCACCTGCCCGGCCTGGGCCCGGGCGCGGACATACTCGAGCAGCAGCAGCAACCCGGCCGCGGCCGCCCCGGCGGCCACCGCGACCGTCCCCCAGCCCGGATCGGCCTCGGTCGCGACCAGCGCCACCGGCCCGGCGATCAGGGCCAGGTCGGCCAGCCGGTCGGCGGTCGAGTCCCAGACGAACCCGAAGGTGCTGGTCCGGCGCTGCATGACCGCCACCGCCCCGTCAACCGAGTCGGCGACCCCGGCCGCCAGGGTGAGCACCCCCGCGGCCGCCGCCCACCCCGGCCCCAGCGTCGCCGTCCACCCGGCCACCAGCGCCACCCAGAGGGCGGCCAAGGTGACCAGGTCGGGATCGACCCCGGCCCGGGCCAGCGGCGCGCCCACGGCATAGGGCAGCCGCAGGTACCAGGCGGCCAGCCGCCCTCCCGGCCGCGCCTCCTCCCCAAGCTGGTGGGCCTCCCGCCAGCCCGCCTCGTACGCCTCGAAGGTCCAGCCGCCCCCGGCCGGGGTGCGCGTGCGCGCGGTCCAGGCGAGGATGGCCACGCCGGCCGCGCCCAGCCCGATCCCGATCCACCCCGTCCAGTCCAAAGTCCGGCCCGCCCGTCCCTCGTCCAACCGCCGTCCAGCCCGCGCTGAACTGCCCCGCTCCTCACCCCCGGGCGCCCCGGGCGTGCCGCACCGCGACCCGCCGCTGCCGGGTCCCCCGGTGGGGGAGCGTAGCCGACCCCGAAGTGGAGGGCCTCCGGTTGTCCACAACCCCTCGGCTCGTGGCCGCCCGGTCCGTCGCCGCCCGGCCCGGGACCCCCCGGTCATGACCCCCCGGAACGTCGTTGCCGCGCTGGCCGGGGTCGCCGGGTTGGCGGCCGGGGTCAGCAGCCTGGCCCGGCTGGGGCGGGCCGGGCGAGGCAGGCATCGGCTGGGGCCGGGGGACCCGGGGGTGTTCACAGCGACGGTGAGTGTGGTCGTGCCGGCACGGGACGAGGCCGGGCGGATCGGTGGGTGTGTGGCGGCGCTGCTGGGTCAGGACGCGGCCGTGGTCGAGGTGGTGGTGGTGGACGACGGGTCGGGCGACGGCACCGGGGAGGAGGCGGCGCGGGCCGGAGCTCGGGTCGAGCTGGCGCCGCCGCCGCGACCCGGCGTGGCTGGGAAGGCGGCGGCCTGCGCGCACGGGGCGCGGGTGGCCACCGCCGGGCGGTGGCTGGCCTTTGTCGACGCCGACGTGGTGCTTGCCCCCGAGGCGCTCTCGCGGCTGCTGGCCGCCTGCCGGGCCGGCGGGGCGGCGGCGGCCAGTCCGCTGGCCCGGCAGGCGACCCGGACCTGGTGGGAGGAGCTGCTCCTGCCCGACCTGGGGCTTCAGGTGGCGGAGCGGCTGGATCTGGACGCGGTCGCCGACCCAGGGCGGCCGGCCGCGTTCCTGTCCGGGCAGTGCCTGCTGGTCCGGCGGGACGCCTACGAGGCCGTCGGCGGGTTCGGGGCCGTGGCCGGGTCCCTGGTCGAGGACGTCGCCCTGGCCGCCCGGCTCAAGGCGGCCGGTCACCGCCTGGAGGTCCGCCTGGCCCCAGGCCTGGCCGCCGTGCGCATGTACGGGCGTTTCGGCGACCTGTGGGCGGGGCTGACCAAGAACCTGGCCGAGGTCTGGGGCGCCGGGACGGCCCCGCTGGCCTGGCAGGCGGCCGCCCGGGCCGCCTGCCAGG
>JASLBL010000130.1 GCA_030146615.1 Actinomycetes bacterium | reverse complement strand
TCCATGGCGGACCTGGTGCGGCGGACCGGGGTGGGGGAGGGGCATGTGGAGGCGCTGGCCACCGCGGGGGCGTTCGGGTCGCTGGGGCTGGAGCGGCGGGCGGCGTTGTGGGCGGCCGGGGCGGTCGCCCAGGCCAGGGCGGACCGGCTGCCCGGGACGGCGGTAGGGGCCGAGGCGCCCCGGCTGCCGGGGATGAGCCCGGTCGAGCTGGGGGCGGCCGACCTGTGGGCGACCGGGCTGTCGGGTGACAGCCACCCGGTGCAGTTCGCCCGCGAACGGCTGGACGAGCTCGGCGCGGTCGCCGCCGACGGGCTGGCGGTGGTCCCGCCCGGCACCCGGGTGCTGGTGGGCGGGGTGGTGACCCACCGGCAGCGGCCGGCGACCGCCGACGGGACCACCTTCCTGAACATCGAGGACGAGACCGGCCTGATCAACGTGATCTGCTCCAAGGGCGTCTGGGCCCGCTACCGGCGGGTCGGCAGGAGCGCCGCCGCCCTGCTCGTCAGGGGGCGGCTGGAGCGGGCCGAGGGCGTGGTCAACGTGATCGCCGACCAGCTCCGGCCTTTGCCGCTGGCCGCTTCCACCCGCTCCCGCGACTTCCGCTGAGCCGGTGCCGGGCCGGCGCGCGGCGTTTGTGCGGGACCTCGAACGGGCACCTGGTGAACTGACCGAAAGGAGGTCGTGATGGACCGCGACGACGCTGGGATGTCCGACCGCAGTGACGAGGCACGCCAGGGCGACACCGGCATGATCGGCAGCGAGTCCGAGGATCCGGGCCCGGGCCGCGACACCTCGCTGACCGACCCCGACCCGGTCGCCGCCAGCACCGACCAGCCCCGCGGCACCGTCGCCATGTCCGAGGGCGACCCGATGCGCACTCGGCTCGGCTCCCATATCGAGGGCGCCGGGGTGATCGGCCACGACGTGGCCGCCTCCGAGGAGGGCACCACCGAGGAGACCCCGGCCGGGGACCGCCCCGGCTACGAGTCCGAGCGCTCCACCGCCCCAGCCACCACTGCCCCGACCGCCGCCGACCGCGACCCCGGCCTCGCCACCGAGCCGGCCGTGGACCGCGGAGCGTACGAGCGGGACGCCGGCCTCACCGGCGACCCGGCCGTTGGCCAGGGCGAGTTCGCACGTGACGCCGGCCTCACCGGCGACCCGGCCGTTGGCCAGGGCGAGTTCGCACGTGACGCCGGAGTCGCCGGCGACCCGCTTGTGGACCGGGGCGAGGTCGGGCGGGAGCCCGGCTACGTCGGGGACGAGCCGGTGATCGACCGGAGGCCGGGCGAGCGCACGGCCGACCCCGGGCTCGGCGTCACGGCCGCGGGCGCCGGCGTCCAGGGCGGGGTCACCGGCGTGAGCGCCACCGGGCCCGGGGTCGCCGCCGCGGACGAGCGCGTCGACGACGTCGGCCCGTCCGACCGATCGCTGTTCGCCGACGAGCCGGTCACGCCCGCTCCCGACCGCTCCGTCTTCGCGACCGAGGACACGGGCACGGCCGACCGCTCCACCATCGCCGACGATCCGGCCCGCTTCGGCACCGGCGCAGCCACGGACACCCCGGGCACGACCCCCTCAGCCGGGTACGAGGGCGAGCCCGGAGGCGCCGGGACGGCCCGGTACGACGAGGACCCGGAGCGGCTGGACCGGCCTGGATCGCAGGAGCCGGGCGCCCAGGAGGGCGTCTACGACCAGGAGGCCGACGGGGACAGGCGCCCGTCGGACGGCGTCTAGCTCGGAGGCCGGCGGGTCCGGGGCACCCTCCCCGGTGGGCGCCGGCGCCTGATCACGACCCGGGGGCGGCCATGCGGCCGCCCCCGCGGCGTGTCCCGGATGCCCCGGTCACGAACCTCGTCGGGCGGGCTCGGCCTTGGTCGGGGTGGGGTGCCGAGCAGGGCGAACAAGTGGCGGAGGTAGCGGCGCTCGTCGGGGCCGGTGGGGGAGACGGTGGGGGCGGCTCGCTGGAGCTGGAAGTGGCCCACGTAGGCGGTGTAGGCGGCCAGGGCGCGATGCCTGGATGCGCGTCCTGAACGTCCACCAGCGCTGGTTGCCCGGCCCGCCGGAGCCGGTCGGAGCGCTGATCGAGGACCTGCTCGACCGGGCCGAGCTGGAGGTCACCGGCACGGTGGCCAGCCCCGCCCGCTGGTCGCCCTGGGTCAGCCTGCTCCGCGGCGCTGAGGCGACCCAGGTCCCGGCGAGGGGCTAGCCCTGCTTGGGGCGGCCCAGGGTGTGGCGCAGGGCCGGTTCCAGCTCGGGGAACCGGAACCGGTAGCCGGTCTCAAGGAGGCGGGCCGGGCGGGCGCGCTGGCTGACGAACAGGAACTCGTCGGCGGCCTCGCCAAGGACCAGCCTCGGGCCGAACTCCGGGACGGGCAGGAGGGCAGGGCGGCGGAGGACACGGGCCAGGGTGGCGGTGAACTCGGCGTTGGTGACGGGGTTGGGGGCGACGTTGTTCACCGGGCCCTCGAGCTCGTCGTGGGTCAGGGCGTGGAGGTAGGCGCCGACGATGTCGTCGAGCGAGGTCCAGCTCAGCCACTGGCGGCCTGAGCCGAGCCGGCCGCCCAGCCCCACCCGGAACATCAGGGCCTGCTTGGGCAGGCCGCCCCCGGCCATGTCCTGGACCGGGCCGGTGCGCAGGTGCACCACCCGCAGCCGCGCGTCCCTCGCCGGGTCGGCGGCCGCCTCCCACTGGCGACACAGTTCGGCCAGGAACCCGCTCCCGCCGCTGCTCGACTCGGTCAGCACCTCGTCGCCGCGGTCGCCGTAGAACCCGACCCCGGACGCGCACAGCAGCACCCGCGGGCCCCCGGAGCCGCCGGCCCCGGGCCCGGACGCCAAGTCGGCCATGGTCCGGGCGACCAGAGCGGTGGTCAGGACCCGGCTCTCGAGGAGCTCGCGCTTGGTCCTGGCGGTCCAGCGGAGCTGGCTGCCGATGTTCTTGGCCGCCAGGTGGACGACCGCGTCCGCCTTGGCCAGAGCGTCTGGGTCGAGCTTACCGGCCGTCGGGTCCCACTGGACCTGATCGGCCGCGGTGGGCCGGGAACGGGTCAGGCGCAGCACCTGATGGCCCTCGGCCCGCAGGCGCTCGGTCAGGGCCGTGCCGATCAGCCCGGACGCGCCGGTCACCGCCACCAGCATCCGCTTCCTCCCTCGGGCCGAACCTCCGACGAACAGACCTTCGCTGGCCGCCGGCCGGCGGTTGCCGGCTAGGGCTTGCGGTCCCGGGGCGCGGCGTCGGGCGGCTGGAGGGCGCCCCGGTCGCCGGGCTCGGTGCTAGTCCCGGCGCCGTTGCCGCCCGACAGGAGGTTGCGGGCCAGCTGGAGGCCGGCCACGCCCTGGCTGAGGGCCGCCGCCAGCGCCTCGGACAGGCCCTGGGCCCCGTTGAGGACGATCATCTGGTCGACCGACGCGAATGGCTTGGCCGCGGCCTCCACGATCGCCGGCCACTTCTCGGCCAGCTGCTGGCCGATGACCGCGTCCTGGTTCTCGGCCAGGGCGTCGGCCCTGGCCTTGATCGCCTCGGCCTCGGCCATGCCCTTGGCCTGCACGGCCGCGCCCTCGGCGCGGCCCTTGGCCGCGGTCGCGGCCGCCTCGGCCTCGCCGATGAGCCGGGTCGACTCGGACCGGGCGATGGCGTCGACCCGGACCCGCTCGGCCTCGGCGACCGCCTCCAGCCGGACCCGCTCGGCCGAGGCCTGGGCGTGCAGCTCGACCTCCTGGCGCTCGGCCTCGGCCCCGGCGATGCGGGCGTCGCGGGCCGCCTTGGCCAGGGTGACCGACTCATAGGCCTTGGCGTCGGCCGGCTTGCGGATGCTGGCCTGGAGGCGCTGCTCCTCACGCTGGGCCTCCAGCTCAGCCACCTTGGTCTCCTCGACGACCACATGCTGGCGGGCCGAGGCGTCGGCCAGCGGCCCGGCCTGCTGGCCCTGGGCGGCGGCCTTGTCGATCTCGGCCTGGTAGCCGGCCTGCTTGATCATGCTCTCGCGCCGGGCCTCGGCCTTGAGGGCGTCGGCGCCCTGCTCGGCGGTGGTCGCCTCCCGGTCGGCGTGGGCCTGGGCGATGCGCGCCTCTCGGGCCACCGCGGCCGCGTGGGGCAGGGCCAGGTTCCGGATGTAGCCGGTCGGGTCGTGGATCTCCTGGACCTGGAGCGAGTCGACGATCAGGCCGAGCTTCTCCATCTCCGACCCCGACGACTGGCGGGTCAGCGAGGTCAGCTTCTCCCGGTCCCGGATCATCTCCTCGACCGTCATGTTGCCGACGATGGCCCGCAGGTGGCCGGCGAACACGTTGTGCACCCGGGCGTCCATCTGCTGCTGCTGGTCGAGGAAGCGGCGGGCGGCGTTGGCGATCGAGACGTAGTCGTCGCCGACCTTGAAGATGACCACGCCCTGGATGCCGAGCGGGATCCCCTGGTGGGTCACGCACTCGATCGACAGCGGGGCCTCGCGCAGGTCCAGCGACAGCCGCCGGACCGTCTGGATGCCCGGCAGCACCAGGGTGCCCTTGCCGGTGACGATGCGGAAGCCCATGCTCTCGCCGGCCCCCTCGGGCGACGAGTGCTCGCGCAGGCCGGAGATGACCAGGGCCTCGTTGGGCTCGGCGACCCGCCACATGAGCTTGAAGATCGCGAACAGGACGACCAGGCCGACGACGACGCCACCGGCCAGGATCAGGGGGTCCATGCCTCCGCCTTTCGACGCAGCCCTACATGGGGCTGACTACGACGGTCCGTGGCGGGAAGTACTCGATCACGACAACGCGGGTGCCGGTCGAGATGGTGTCCTTGGTGTCGGCGGCGTAGGCGTTGAAGGCCTCGCTGCCGCCACGGATGGCGATCATGACCTCGCCGACCCGCTCGGGGCCGATGGTGCCGGTCACCCGTCCGACCTTCCCGATCACCCGCTGGTCGGCCAACGGATCCCCGTTTCCCTGTGTCTCGTCGGGCCGCTTCCCGTCATCGGTATCTTGCCGCATCTTGGCCTTCCGGTGTGAAGGTTCG
The DNA here is from genome assembly GCA_030146615.1 of Actinomycetes bacterium. GTDB lineage: Bacteria > Actinomycetota > CALGFH01 > CALGFH01 > CALGFH01 > CALGFH01. Next base: position 3,100 of record JASLBL010000130.1, on the reverse strand, counting down.
CGACCCGGCCGCCGGCTCTGCCGGCGGGCCGGCCACCACTCGGTCGCGGCCGCCCTCCTTGGCGCGTACAGGCCGGTGTCGGCCCGCCTGACCAGGCACTCCCAGCCGTCCTCGGCCCCGCTGGCCACCCCGACGCTGGTCGTCACGGCCAGCGGCCCGTCGGCCAGCGGCACCGGCGCGGCCCCGATCGCCCGTCGGGTGCGCTCGCCGATGGCCGCGGCCTCGGCGGGGCCGGTGGCGGGCAGCACGACCAGGAACTCCTCGCCGCCCCAGCGGCCGGGCACGTCGCCGGGCCGGCCGACCTCGCGGAGCCTGGTCGCCACCACCCGAAGGACCTCGTCGCCGGCGGCGTGGCCGCGGGTGTCGTTGACCTGCTTGAACCGGTCGATGTCGCACAGCAGCACCGAGAGCGGGTCGCCGGTCCCGGCCAGACGCTGGAGCTGCTCCTCGAGGTGGCGCCGGTTGCGCAGGCCGGTCAGGGCGTCGGTGCGGCTGGCCAGCTCCAGCTCGGCGTTGCGGAGTCGCAGCTCGTCCTGGAGGGCCTTGTTGCGCACGGCCGCATGGACGCGGGCCAGCAGCTCGCTCGGCTCGAAGGGCTTGCGCAGGTAGTCGTGATCGCTCGGCCAGGCGGCGCACCTCGTCGGCGACGACCGCGAACCCGCGACCGCCGTCGCCCGCCCTGGCCGCCTCGATGGCGGCGTTGAGGGCCAAGAAATTTGTCTGGTCGGCGATCTCGTTGATCAGGGCGATGGTGACCCCGACCTCGCCCACCCGGTCGGCCAGAGCCAGGGTGCGCTCGCCCGATGCCCGGATGTCGAACTGGGCCTGCTCCAGGTTGTCGCGGGTGCTGCCGGCCTGAGTGGCGACGCGGTCGGCCGTCTCGGCGATCGAGGCGGCCGCTCGGGCCAGCTCCTCCATCGTGGCCGAGGTCTGGGCCACCCGCTTGATTGCTCGGCGGTGTCGCGGCCAGCCGCTGGACCACGGCCGAGAGCTGGTCGACGTTGCTCCTGATGTTGACCCCGGCCGAGTGGAAGGGCCGGGCGATGTCCCGCAGGACGAGGCGGATGAGCAGGACCGCCAGCGCGACCGCGGCCAGGGTGACCGCCACCGGCACCAGGATGGCCGGCGTCGCGCCGGCGTTGACGGCCGGCGGCCGGGCGGCTTGGATGTCGGCCGTGGACACCTGGGACCCAGCCCGCTACGAGCGGTTCGCGGCCGAGCGGTCGGCGCCCTTCCACGACCTGCTGTCGCTGGTCCAGCCCGTGCCCGGTGGCCGGGTCGTCGACCTGGGCTGCGGCAGCGGCGAGCTGACGGCCCAGCTCCACCGCCGCCTGGAGGCCGCCGAGACGCTCGGCCTGGACAGCTCGCCGGCCATGCTGGAGCGGGCGGCGGGCCTGGCCGGCGACGGCCTCCGGTTCGCCCAGGGCGACATCGCCAGCTTCACCGACGGCGGCTGGGACGTGATCTTCTCCAACGCCGCCCTCCACTGGCTGCCCGACCAGGAAGACCTGCTCACGCGGCTGGTCGCCGGCCTCAACCCGGACGGCCAGCTAGCCGTGCAGATGCCGGCCAACCACGACCACCCCTCCCACCTGGTCGCCGCCGAGGTCGCCGGCACCGAGCCGTTCCGGACCGCGCTCGGCGGCCACCGCCGCGAGTCGCCGGTGCGCGAGCCGGAGTGGTACGCCCTGCTCCTCGACCGCCTCAGCCTGCCTGACCAGCACGTCCGGCTCCAGGTGTACCTGCACCACCTGGCCGCCCGGAACGAAGTGGTCGAATGGGTCAGGGGGACGTTGCTCACCGACTACCAGGCCCGCATGCCGGAGGGGCTGTTCTCGGAGTTCCTGGCCGCCTACCGCGAGCGCCTGCTACCGCAGCTTGAGGACACCCGGCCGTACCCCTACCCGTTCAAGCGCCTGCTCCTGTGGGGCCGCCGCGGCAGCAGCTGAAGCGGTTCCGCAGCCGTGCCGAGCAGGAGGAGTCGCCAGGTCGTCCGGTGTGGTTCGTGGATCGGAGCCGTGCGGGTAGCTGGCACGGTGGGTCGGGGCTCATACGGCCCCATGCACTCACCTGGCACGAGGGTCGCCGTCGATCGAACGGCACGCGACGACGACCCGGCTCGGAGTGCTGGCCTTGTGGGAACCCTCGCCGACCCGAAGGCGAGCGGCCCGTCGGTGCCCACCGCCGAAGGCCACGCCACGGGCATCCCCGGCTGGCCGTGGGTGCTTGACCCGGCCGCCTAGTGCCGGTGGCTGTGCGGGTGGCTGTGACTCCGGCTCCGGCAACACCGGCTGCGCTCCCAGGCCGCTGCGACGACGAACGCGCCCTTGATGAACTCGACCCGCTCCGGCTGGGCTAGCTCCGACAGCTGTTAGAAAGGCTCATTCCCCCGAAACCCTCAGACCGGCATTCCCGGCCGGACGGAAGGATACCAGTCGGCCCGAGCATGTACGAGGACCTCAGCCATCCTTGGGCGTGCGACGTCGGTACGGACCCAAGCCACGGCCACCAGGGTCGTCCCCTTGTTGGTATCTCGGACCGGAACGACCACGCCATGTGGGACTCGGACCCGACCCCTGCACAAGTTGGGCCGCCTGTACCGATTACCACGCGGGCAAGCCAGGGCTGGCGGTCGGCCACTCGATGAGAGGCTGGCGGGGTCGGTGGCAAGAAGTTGTCCCCAGATCTTGGGTGGTGCTTGCCTTGGGGTCAGGGGTTGATAGGTTGCCGCCATGAACACGAACACCAGTTCGACTACCGATCCGGCCAGGCGGCCAGCCGGGTTGGCGGCCCTCGCCGCCGCCGTGGACGCGTTGGCCGCCCAGGACCTGGACGGGGTGGCGGACGCGGTCCGGGCCGGACGGGTGCTGGAGCTGCGGCGGCTGCTGGACCGCCTGGAAGGCTCCTGGCTCAACGAACTCGCCGGCGTCGACGGCCGCGGCGCCGCCGGCGCCGAGGAGGGACAACAGGCGGCCTCGACTGCCGGGTGGCTGCGGAACCGGCTCCACATGAGCCCCGGCACCGCCACCACCTTCGTGCGCACCGCGAGAGCCCTCTTTGGTGGTCCGCTGACGGCCACCGCCCAGGCCCTGGTCGGCGG
>JASLBL010000006.1 GCA_030146615.1 Actinomycetes bacterium | reverse complement strand
CCCTGGCCCGCCCCGCCGCTGTTGCCGCCGCCATCGCCGCCGCCCTGGCCGCCGGGCGCAGCAGCGGATAGCCGCTCACGAACACCGCCCCCGCTCCCTCCAGCCCGGCGGCCACGTCCCCCTCGGCGAGGTGCAGGTTGGCCCCGGGGTCGGCCACGAAGGTCCGCTCCCCCGCCTCCATCACCACCAGCATGGCCCCGCTGGCGGTCCCCGCCACCGGCCGCGCCGGGCACAGCTCGATCCCCCGCTCCTCCAGGGCAGCGGCCAGCAGCCGCCCCGCCAGGTCGTCCCCCCGCCCAGCCACCAGCCGCGCCCTGCCCCCGGCCGCCACCGCCCACGCGGCCACGTTCGCCGCCGACCCACCCGGCCCCAGCCGGACCACCCCGTCCACGTCCCCACCCCGGGCCAGCGCCGGCGCCTCCACGGCCACGTCCACCATCAGGTCCCCGACACACGCGAGGAGGGCCGGGGTCGGGTGGTGGTGGGGCTGTGGACATCCTCGCGCACCCGCGTTCGGACCCGGGGTAGCCTCCCCCACCGGGGGACCCGAGTGCGGCGGGTCCGGGTGCGGGCCGCCCGGGTCCGGGTGCGGGCCGCCCGGGTCGGGCTGCCGGCCGCCCGGGTCGGGTTGGGGGTCGCCCGGGATCAAGCTGGGTCGTCCCAGAAGCGGGTGTCGACGATGCGGCGGGCGCGGCGGGTGGCGCGGCGGTAGTCCTCGAGGAGGCGCTGGCGGCCGGGCTCGCCCATGGCTCGGGCGAGGCGCTCGAGGGCGACCGGGTCGGTGGGGAGGATGTCGACGGGGCGGCCCGCGACCAGGTAGGCGAGGTTGCGGATGCGCTGGCAGAGGCGGTAGGCGTCGGCCAGCCACGCAGCCTCGGCGGCCTTGAGGGCGCCGATGGAGGCCAGGGCCTCGAGGGCGGGGAGGGTGCCCTGGACCCGGACCGACGGCTCCCTCCCGCCGGTGCGGAGCTGGAGCATCTGGGCGGTCCATTCGACGTCGGCCAGGCCGCCCGGGCCCAGCTTCAGGTGGAGCTTGGGGTCGGCCCCGGCCGGGAGGCGCTCGGACTCGACCCGGGCCTTCATGCGGCGGACCTCGGCCACGGTGGCCGCGTCCAGCTCGCGGTACACCCTGGCCTCGGCCTCGGCGCAGAACCTGGCCGCCAGCTCCTTGTCCCCGACGACCGGCCGGACCTTGATCAGGGCCTGGTGCTCCCACGGCTGGGCCCACCGGTCCCAGTAGGCGCGGTAGCTGCCGAGGGTCCGCGACAGTGGACCGTTGCGGCCCTCCGGTCGGAGGTTCGGGTCGACCTGGAAGCAGGTCCCCTCGGGGGTGACGGCCGACAGCCCCCGCAGCAGCTCCCGGACCACCCGGTCGGCGGCCTTGGCGGCCACCTCCGCGTCAGCCCCGGGCACCGGCTCGTGGCAGAACAGCACGTCCAGGTCGGAGGTGTAGCTGAGCTCGTTGCCGCCGAGCTTGCCCATAGCCAGCACCGCCACCCGGACCGGCGGCGGCCCCTCCCCGGCCTCGCGCATGGCGATCAGCAGCCCGGCCCCCAGGCAGGCCTGGGCGAGCGCGGACAGCTCGGCCCCGACCTGCTCGACCGGGAGGTCGCCGGTGAGGTCGCGCACGGCCACCCGGACCAGCTCGCGGCGCTTGAACCGCCGCAGCCCGTCCCAGGCCGCGGCCGGGTCGGCGTGCCTGGCCACGATCGCCGTCGCCGAGGCGACCAGCTCGGCCGGCCCGCGGGCGGCGGCCAGCCGGTGCTGGTCGGCCATGGCCGTGAGCAGCTCGGGGTGGCGGGCCAGCAGGTCGCCGAGCAGCCGCGAGGTGCCCAGCACGGTGCAGAGCAGCTCGGCCGCGGCCGGGTTGTCGCGGACCATCCCGTAGAACGCGGCCCGGTCGCCGAGGGCCTCGGCCAGCACCCGCAGGGCGGTCAGCCCCCCGTCGGGGTCGGGGGCCTCGGCCAGCCAGGGCAGCATCACCGGCAGCATGGCCCGCATCAGCGTGGCCCGCCGCGACAGCCCCGAGGTGAGCGCCCGCAGCGAGGCCATGGCCCGATCGGGGTTCGCGAACCCGAGAGCGGCCAGCCGCTCCCTCGCCCCCTCCGGGTCGAGCCCGGCCGGGACCGCCCCGAACGCCTCCAGCAGCGGCCGGTAGAACAGCTTCTCGTGCAGGCCCCGGACGGCCGCGGCGTGTCGGCGCCGGTCGGCCTCGAACCGCTCCAGGGCGCTGGCCTTGGGGCCGTCCCGGTAGCCGAGGGTGCGGGCCAGCCAACGCCGCGCCTCCTCCCCCGACGGAATGGTATGGGTGCGGCGCTCGCTGGCCAGCTGGAGACGGTGCTCGACCAGGCGCAGGAACCGGTAGGCCTGGGCCAGCTGGAGGGCGTCGGCCCGGCCGACGAACCCGGCGGCGGTCAGCCGGTCGAGCGCGACCAGGGTCGAGCCGGACCGCAGGCCGGGGTCGTGGCGGCCGTGGACCAGCTGGAGCAGCTGCACGGCGAACTCGACGTCGCGCAGCCCGCCCGGGCCGAGCTTGACCTGTCGGTCGCCTCCGGCCCTGGCCTTGGAGGACTGCTCCACCCGGGCCTTCATGCGCCGCACGGCCGGGACCGTCTCGGGGTCGAGCCGCTCGGGGTAGACCCGCTCGGCGGCCTCGTCGCAGAACCGTGCGGCCAGGGCGGCGTCGCCGGCCGCCGAGCGGACCTTGATCAGGGCCTGCAGCTCCCACGGCTGGGCCCACCGGTCCCAGTAGGCCACGAAGCTGCCCAGGGTCCGCGACAAGGGCCCGTTGCGGCCCTCGGGTCGGAGGTTGGCGTCGACTTCGAAGCAGGTCCCCTCGGAGGTCACCGCCGACAGCCCGCGCATGACCCCTCTGGCCACCCGCTCGGCCGCCCGGGCGGCCGCCTCCGGCTCGGCCCCCTCGACCGGCTCGTGGCAGAACAGCACGTCGATGTCGGACACGTAGTTGAGCTCGCTCCCGCCCAGCTTGCCCATGCCGAGCACGGCCAGCCGCATGGGCGGCGGGTCGTAGCCGGACTCGGCCGTCGCCACCACCAGGGCCGCCTCCAGGCAGGCGTCGGCCAGGTCGGCCAGCTCGGCCGCGACCTCGTCGACCAGGACCTGGCCGGCCAGGTCGCGCACGGCCACCCGGAGCAGCTCGCGGCGCTTGAACAGGCGCAGGGCATCCCAGGCGGCCGCCGGGTCGCCCCGGTGCCCGGAGACGGTGGCGACCGCCTCGGCGACCAGCTCGTCCCGGGGCCGGCGGGTGGCAAACTCGCGGCCGTCGGCCAGCCGGTCGCTCGGGGCGTGGCTGGCCACCCACCCCACCGAGGGCGACCGGCTGGCCGACGGCCGCGAGTTCGCCACCCGCCGGCCCCGGGACGAGCTGGTCGCCGAGGCCGTGGCCACCGTTGCCGGGCACCGCGG
>JASLBL010000322.1 GCA_030146615.1 Actinomycetes bacterium | reverse complement strand
AGGAGGCGTCGAGGGCGGCCGCCCGGGCGTCGGCCTGGTCGGCCCGGGCCAGGGCCTGCTTGGCCAGGCCGCGCTCGGCGTCGGCCTGGGCGACCCGCCGCTCGAGCGCGGCCAGGGCGAGCGCCGCCTCCTGGCGGGCCTCGGCGGCCTCCCGGGCCCGGTGCCAGGCGTCCTGGTCGAAGCCGGGGTCGGGGGTCTGGTCGAGGGCCTGCTGGCGGGCGGCCACGTCGGCCACGTTGAGCTCCAGGGCGGCCGCCGCCGCCTCGGCCAGGGCGACCGCCTTGGCCGCCTTGGCCTCGGCCGCCCGGGCCTGCTCGAGCAGCTCGGCCAGGGCGGCCCGGCGCTCGGCCAGGGCCTTGCCGGCCACGATCGCCTCCTGCCGGGCCGCTCGGGCCTGGTCGTTGGCGGCGGTGGCCTCGGCCAGCTCTTCCTCGTGGCGGCGGCGGAGCTCGGCGTGGGCCGCCCCCAGGGGCTGGCCGCAGGTCGGGCAGGGCGCGTCCGGGTCGAGCTCGGCGGCGGCCGCGGCCGCCTTGGTCGCCGCCTGGAGGCGGTTGGCGGCCGCCCCGGCGGCCTCGCTCAGCTCGGCGTGCCGTTCCCGGGCCCCGGCCAGCTGCTCGTCCAGGCCGGTCAGGGTCTGCTCGGCCTCGACCCGGGCCGCGACCAGCTTCCCGGCCCCGACGGCGTCCTCCTCGGCCTTGTGGAGGGCCCGCTCGCTGGTCCGCTGGCGGCCCTTGGCCTCCTCGAGGGCGGTGACCAGGTTGGCCCGGGCGGCGGCCTGCTCCCGGGCCTGCTCGAGGGCGGGCAGGGGGGCGGCCGCGTCGGCCAGCTCGGCCACCCGGGCGGTGGCGGCCTCGATCTCGGGCCCGAGCCGGTCGGCCTCGGCCGCCCTGGCCTCGTGGCGCTCGGCCTCCTGGCGGTGCCCCTCGGCCCCGGCCCTGGCCAGGCCGGCTTTGGCCCGCAGCTCCTCCAGGGCCTTGGCCGCCTGCTCGGCGGCGGCGGTCGCCTGCTCGGCCGCGGCCAGGGCGGCCGCCGCCTCGGCCTCGGCGGCCGCCGCGTCCCGCTCCTCCTCCTCGGCCCGGCGCCGTTCCTCCTCGGCCTGGTCGGCCCCGACCTCCAGCTCGGCCAGGTCGGGCAGCCCGGCCCGGGCCCCGGTGGCCTGGGTGCGGGCGTCGCGGGCCTGCTCACGGACCTTGGCCAGGGCCCGCTCGACCGGGCTCACCCCGAGCAGGTCGAGCACCAGCCGCCGCCGGTCGCTGGGGAGCATGGTCGCGAACGCGGTCAGCTCCTTCTGCTGGGCGCACACCGAGGCCAGGAACGCCCGCTGGTCCATGCCGACCACCCTGGCCAGGTAGGCGTTGGCCTCTCGCACCGACTGGGCGGCCAGCTGCCCGTTGAGGAACACCTCGACCTCGGGGGTGAGGTTGCGCCCCTTCAGCCGCCGCCGCACGTCATAGGTGTTCCCCTCGTGCTCGAACACCAGCTCGACCCGCACGTCCTCCCCCACCCCGGCCGACCGCAGCTCCCACTTGTCGGTCCGCGAGTCCCCATAGAGGGCCCAGCGCAACGCCTCGATCAGGGTCGATTTGCCGCTGCCGTTGGGGCCGTAGATGCCGATCAGGCCGTCGGGGAACTCCAGGTCGACCGAGCGGTAGACGCGGTAGTTGCGGAGGCTGAGGGTTCGCAGGTGCATGGGCTAGCGGGCCTCCTCCTCGACCTGCTGGAGGAAGGCCCGGCCCATGCCGGCCAGCCGGTCGCGGTCGTAGCCTTCGATGGGGACGCTGGCCAGGTAGCGGTCCCACTCGTCGGCCAGGCTGGTCACCGGCTGGCCGGCCAGCTGGGCCGCCTGCTCGTCCTCGTCGGTCTCGACCTGGACGGTCACGACCAGCGAGCCCGGGAAGGCGTCGGCGGCGACCTGGCGGCGGTCGAGGAGGCGGCGCAGCTCGGGGCGGGCCCGGTTGACGAACAGCCGGACCACGGCGCCCTCGGTCTCCTCGGGGCTGGCCAGGCCGGCGGCGGCCTCGTAGACCTTGGGGGCGGTCAGGTCGAAGGCGTCCAGGCGGTAGCTGCGCAGGGGCCGGCCGCCGGGGACCGGGTGGTGGCGGACCGTGCCGGAGGTCGTGTCCAGGCTGAGCAGGCCCTTGGTCTGCGGCTCGTCGTGGGCGGGGAGGTCCTTGAAGCTGAAGGTGTCGGTCGAGCCGGGATACCAGGCGTTGGGGGCGACCTTGGCGAAGTTGTGGAAGTGGCCGAGCAGGATGCGGTCGAACCCGGCGTCCAGGGTGGACAGGTCGACCTCGAGCTCGTTGACGTCGCCGTAGGTGTAGCGGCGGGCCAGGACGGTCACGGCGGCGTGGGTGACGAGCAGGTTCAGGTGGTCGCCGGAGCGGGCGTCGGCGGCCGCGGCGATCTGCTCCTTGAGGGCGAGGTCGTCGCTGCACTGGGGGACGGCGTGGACCCGCAGCCCGTCCAGCAGGTCGACCGGCTCGTAGCCGCCCCGGTAGACGAACCGCAGGCCGGGGAAGGCGTCGGCCAGGACCGCGTACGGTGAGCCGGACTCGCGCAGACGCGGGGTGTCGTGGTTGCCGGAGATGGCCAGGGCCGG
>JASLBL010000679.1 GCA_030146615.1 Actinomycetes bacterium | reverse complement strand
CCAGGGTGTCGGCGTAGTCGGCCACGGTCTGCTCGGTCAACTGGACCTCCGAGAAGCCGATCACCGGATGGGGCCGCTGGCCCTGTGGCCAGGCCAGGCCGAGCTCGCCGGCGAGGGCGACGAACTCGCGCTTGTTGTGGTACTTGCCGCCCCGGGAGGTGTCCTTGACCCCGCGGCCATGGGCGAGGGCGTGGACGGCCTCATGCAGCATGGTCTGCAGGGTCTGGCGGGGCCCTTCGGCCAGGCACTCGCCTGAGACGAACAGCTCCGGCCGCCGGCGGGCCCTCGATAGATCCAGGGCGGCGCCTTGACCTTCCTCGGTGGGCCGGCCTTCGACCCAGTGGTCGGCGCCGAAGTGACCCCATTTGGCGTCGATGTGGAAGGCGCTGGAGGACAGGCCGGTGCCGGTCACCACGACCACCTCGGGCAGCTGGGGGGTGCGGCGACGGATGTCGGCCCAGGTCTGTTCCAGGGCCGCGATGAGACCGGAGCCGGTCGTCTCAATGGCAGTCACAGATCTCCTCCAGGCCATTGACCTGCAACAATAGTAACTTCTTGACCGGTACCGGTCAAGTACCTACCTCCCGGTCTCCACAGCCGACCAGTTCCTCGGCCAAGCCGCAGAGGATGAGCGGTCCACACGGTTGGGCTGCGGGCCCGGCCGGCGGGGATGCTGTTACCGGGGCCAGCGTGCGCGCGGCGATCAACCGCATGGTGGGGCGGGATCGGCCTGGCCCTGCTGGTCGCTAAGGTCGCGAGCCTGCGACGGGCGCCGCGCTGGCGGTCGGCAGCACTGCCGCCGTGGTCCTGTTCGGGCTGCCCCTTGCTGGATCAGCAGCACCGAGCCACCGACCGAGTCCTGCGCCACCGGCCGAGGCATCATCGGCCTATCGGCCTAGTGGTGGAAGTCGATGCCGGTGGCGATCAGCACGACGAGGATCGCTGCGACGACCCAGTCGACGACCAGGCAGAACGGCGGCCACCAGCGAGTGTTGGCCACATACTGGCGGCGGTGCTGCCAAAGGTCCTTGAACCCATGGCCTATCAAGCCGAGCACGAGCAGCCACGCCGGCCCGGTGACGCCCACCGCGGCAACCACCACAAAGACTGCGGCGATCGCGGCCTCGACGGCGATCACCGTCGGTCGCCCATCAGCTACGGCGAGGCCGATGTAGACCGCCGCGATCAGGGTCAGCGACAGCGCATAGACGGTCGCCGGGTCCAGCCACCAGAAGCCGAGCGGCGACGCGGCCTGGATGACGCCGAAGACCACGCCCCACAGCACGGGTGCCCGCAGCGATCGCCCCGTCAGTGGGCTGGGCGTGTGCGCGCGCGGCACCGTCGGTTCCGTCACCTGCTTAGCTCGACGGTTGCTGGGTGACGCCGCCCGTCGTCGACACCGCGGTGCCCAGGCCGGTGGCGATGCGGTCGGCTAGGTAGGCGGCGTCGTCGTTGACGAAGCCGAGCAGGGCCGACCCGCGGGTGTGCTGCCACGACAGGCCCAGGAAGTAAAGCCCGAGCACCTCGGTCACGCCGCGCCGGTGAACAACATGGCCTTCACGGATCACGCCTGGGAGGTGGATCCAGGCGTAGTCGGAGCGGTAGCCGGTCGCCCACACCACCACCCCGACGTCCTCCAGGAGGCGGTGGTCAGCGAAGCGGACGGTGCGGCCCTCGGCGTCGACCAGCCGCGGCCGGAACCGCACCCCGGCCCGCTCCAGCCGACGCCGGTTGGTCCCGATGATGAACTCCCGCCGGCTCGCGCGGCGGCCCAGCCGGGAGTCGACCGTCACCCGCATGAGCCCCAATCGGGTCAGCCACCAGAACAGGTCCCGACCGGCCCGCCGCTGGGGCAGCATCGGATAGGTGGTGGCGATCGACAGGTCGACTGTGCGGGTGGCGGCCAGCTCCTCGGCGATCTGGAAGCCCGAGTTCCCACCCCCCACCACTAGCACCGAGCCCTCCGGCAGGGCCTGGGGGTTGCGGTAGTCGGCGCTGTGGACCTGAGTCACCGCGGCGTCCAGCTTGGCGGCCGGCGGTGGGACAAACGGGACCTGGAACGGGCCGGTGGCCACCACCACCTGCCGGGCCTGGTAGGTGGCATCGGCGGTGTGGACCTGGAAGCTTGCGTCATCCAGCCGCCTGAGCTCGGTGACCTTGGCGTTGAGCCGGACCGGCAGGTCGAACGCGGCCGCATAGGCCTGCAGGTAGTCGGCCACCGGGTCCTTGGTCGGGTAGGTGTCGGCCGGGGCCGGGAAGGCCATGCCGGGCAGCGCGTCGTACTGGGCCGGAGTGAACAACTTCAGCGAGTCCCACCGCGAGCGCCAGACGTGGCCGAGCTCAGGGGCGGCCTCCAGGACCACGAACCGCAGGCCCTGCTGGGCTAGGTGCCAGGCCATGGCCAGCCCGGCCTGGCTGCCCCCGACGACGACAACATCCAACTGCTGATTGTGGGCCGGGTCCTTTGGCGCCTCGTCGTTGGGGGCAGTCATGGGGCCACCGCCTGGGTGCGGGCGACGTTGAAGCTGAACATCATGCCGCTCTGCATATGCTCGGCGATGTGGCAGTGGGCCATCCACAACCCTGGGTTGGACACGTCGAACAAGATGTCCACGACCTGGCCGGTGCGGACCAGCACGGTGTCCTTCCACACCAGGTTGGGCTCGACCACTCCGTCCCGGGCCAGGACGAGGAACCGCCCGGCGCCATGGAGGTGGAAGGGGTGGTGCATGGGGTGATCGGAATCCATCTCGTTGACCACCCGGATCTTCACCCGATCCCCCACGCGGAAGCG
>JASLBL010000668.1 GCA_030146615.1 Actinomycetes bacterium | reverse complement strand
CCGACGGCACCAGAGGTGGCTCTCAAGGCAACCGTTAAAGGTGAGGGATTGTCAGCTGAGCCTGCAGGCCCTCGCACGAAAGCCGCTGACCTGCATGTTTGGCGCCCCCGGCAGGACTCGAACCTACAACCTACGGATTAGAGGTCGACCCTCGGCTATCCATGCCGTGCAGCTTGGTGTTGTCCGCGCTGCTCAGGTCAGGTGCATCGTCCAGCTCATGCGGTCCTGTCATGTCGCGTGGTGCGCGGCGGAATGACCAGCGGAATGACGGAGGCTCCGGTAGCCATGGGCTGCTGCGCGTGCGTCTGTGCGCTCAGCGCAGGGTTCGAAAGAATTCTGTGAGGTCGTTGCCTAACAGCTCGGGCTCCTCGTGGGCGGCGAAGTGGCCGCCGCGAGGCATGGCCGTGTACCGGGTCAGGTTGTAGGTGCGCTCGGCCCAGCTGCGGGGAGGCCGGCTGAGGTCGTGGGGGAAGACCGCCAGGGCCGTCGGCACACGCACCGCCTGCACCGGCTCCATCATGCCCCGAGCATGTTCGTAGTAAGGCCGGAACGAGGTGGAGATCGTGTTGGTGAACCAGTACAGAGAGGCTTGGGTGAGCACAAAGTCGTCGCTGAAGCGCCTCGACAGCTCACCGTCGCAGTCGCTCCAGGACCGGTACTTCTCCACCATCCAGCCCAGCAGCCCGGCCGGGGAGTCCGACAGGCCATAGCCCAGGGTGGCAGGCCGGGTCATCTGCTGGTGCGCGTAGGCGCCGTCCTGGACGTACCACGCCGCGACCGAGTCGAGGTACTCCTGCTCCTCTTGGGTCACGTTGGAGGGGGCCGCCTCGACAGGGTCGACGATGGCCAGCAGGTGGATGCCGACCACGGCCTCGGGGTGGGCTTGGGCCAGGCGTGAGGTGACCCCGGCGCCCAGGTCGCCCCCATGGGCTGCGTAGCGGGCGAAGCCGAGCTCGTGGCGCATGAGCTGGTGCCAGACCTCGTGAGTGGGCAGGGCGGACGGCAGGGAGGCCTGCTGGGGAGAGAACGCGTAGCCGGGCAGGGAGGGGACGATGACGGTGAAGGCATCGCTGGCCTGCCCCCCGTACTGGGAGGGGGTGGCCAGGCGGCGGGCCAGGTCACTCAGCTCCAGGAACGAGCTGGGCCAGCCGTGGGTCAACACGATCGGCAGGGCGTCCGGGTACTCCCCGTCGAACCTCAGGAAGTGCACGGCGGTGCCGTCGATGGAGGCCATGTGGGAGGGCAGGGCGTTGAGGGCTGCTTCCTGCGCGCGCCAGTCGAAGTCGCTGCCCCAGATCTGCACCAGCCGGTGCAGCTCGGGGGCGTGGGTGCCGACCTCCCAGCCCGTGGCCGGCCAAGGGATCGGCCACCGGGTGCCCCGGAGCCTGGCCCGCAGGTCCTGCAGGTCGGCCTCGGGCACCTCGAACACGAACCTTTGATGGGTCATGACACTCTCCGCCGATCACAAGGTTGGGAAGCATCTTGTGGCCGGCGTCGCCAGGAAGCTGGCCGTGCCGATCCCGACGACGCCCGGGCTGAGCCAGCGTTCTTCGGTCGGCGTCATGGGATCGATCATGGCAGCAGTCTCGCCCCGGTGACGATGAGAAGCCAAGCCCGGCAACTGTACGAATTCCTTACCGGTGCCCGAGGCGGTCCAAGCGGGCGATCATTGCGCCGATCGATGCCAAAGGAATGACCGGCACTATCACAACGGCCAGCTCTGCAGGGCCTCTGACCTGCACGTTTGCGCCCCTGGCAGGACTCGAACCGGCAACCTACGGATTAGAAGTGAGGCACGGACCGTCCGCCTGGTGCTCCCTGGGCGCATCGCCGCAGGTCGAGTTGAGTGTGCCGTCCGCCTAGTCGCCTCCCGACCGGCACAGTGACGACGACCGGATTGCCAAAGGGATTGCCAGGGCCCCCACTGGAATCCGCCCAGAGCATTGCGCCCAGGCCTGCACCGCCGTGGCCCGGTCGGCCGCCTCGGGCCGTTGACAGGCCCGAGGCCGGTGCAACGCTCGGTCATCCTCGTGCCGGTTCGAGCCGCCGTCGTCATGCCCATGCGGTGACCTCCAAGGAGGGTCACATGACCGACGAGGCCGCGAACGACCAACTCCAGAGCTTCGACTCCAACGCCATGCCTGGGTGAGCTGTACATCGATCAGCTCAAGCTCGGCGTGCCGCTGAAGGCTGCTGGGCTACCAGGCGGAAGAGCAGGTGGCGCTCGCGGCGACGATTACCAGGCGGGCTGAGGCGACGGGGCGCGGCGCCAAGGCCGCTCAAGAGGCCATCGACCAGCACCGACAGGCCCTTAGCAACCTGGGTGACCGCTTGGCCGACACCGAGCGGGAACTCACTGAGCTAGGAGGCGCCCAGAGCGCCTACTTCGACTGGTGCCACCAGCACGCACTGGTGGTCACCCAGGGCCAGGCCGCCGCTCAGGTCCTGCAGGAGCGCGAGACGCAGCTCCTCGTGAACCTGGCGGCGTACCCTCCGCCCTCTACTGGCCGAGCTGGGCCAGCCGCCGACCAATCGGGACGGGCGCATGGCTTGGCTTCGCGGCGCACATGCCATCGAATGCTTCTGCGCCGACAACCGGGTCACGGATGTGGACGACGCCTTCGCCCCGCCATTCGCTTCAGAGCCGAGCGATCCGGCCCGGGTTCGAGAACTCCTGGACGACGTCCGCTAGGCCATCACCGACAGTCTGGCACGGGAGCTGGACCGGGAACTCGACGGCTCAGGCCAGGACCTGCCCGGCTGGCCGCTCGGGGAGTGAGCGGGCAGCCCAACCAACCACGTCGGCGACGCCACCCCCTCACTCTGGCTGCTGTGGGCCGGGTCGGTGGCAGCGCCGGCAGCTAGGGAGGATTGATTCCTGCAGAATCGGCTTGCTAAGGCTTCCATCTCTGCAGTCCTCCAGTAACCTCGATGTCTGACCCTCCACGCTAGCGCGGAGCCCCGTCGACGGGATCGGGGATCGGCCCGGGAACTGGTCCACGCCGGTCAGGGTCCCTCCCGGGGATATCCCCGAGGCGTGACCTGCCAACCAGGTGACGTGGAGGGGGCCGCCGACCCGGACCGGCGCCTACCGGTGGTCGTCCTGGACGTGGTCGTTGAACTGCACGGAGATCTGGTGGTTGCTCGACGGCCAGTTGGGGACGTTGACGACGTCGACGTGCCCGCCGCCGCCGCCGCGAGGGCGGGCGACGATGGCGACGCTGCGGCGCGGGGGCCGCTCGGCAGGGATGAAGACGTCGATCCCGGTGATGAACGGCAGGGAGAAGAGGAACGGGACCGGCACGCTCAGGTCGGTGACGCCGTCGACGTGGACGTCGTAGGCGAAGATCCCGATTACGCGCTTGGCACGGGGGCTGTTGGCGGCGTTCAGCACCTCCAGCCCGTCGATGGCCAGGGAGTCGCCGCCGGCACCCTGGTCCCCCCACCACTCCTTGTAGCGGGTGATGACCAGGTTGCTGTGGCGGTCGCTCACCTCGGTCTGGGCGGCCAGCCCCTCGCCGGGTCGGTTGGTGAGCAGGCGGATGAGCCGGTCGGTGCGCCGGAACGGCTGGTAGTAAAGGTGATGGGTGGACCCGTCGGGCCACACCATGGCGAACTCGTAGTGCGCCCTGCCGCTGGCCCGGAACGGCCCCCACGAGCCGTCGCCCTCGAGTGCGAAGACCGCCGCCGGCCGCCGGCGCTTGCGGGCGCCGGTGCCGCCGTGGACCTCGTAGATCTCCAGGCGGGCGCCGGACACCCCGACGTTGCTCGGGAACAGCACGGCCCGGCCGGACAGCCGCACCCGTCCCGGGGCCTGGGGGACGATGTGGGTGGTCCTCGGCGCCCGGCCGGTGAAGAACCTGTACAGCTCCACGAACGTCTCCGCCGAGGTCACCACCTGGGTGTGGGACTGGTCGCTGAAGTAGACGTTGGTGGCCCCGGCGATCATCCGCTCCGTGCCGCCCTCGCCCCAGACGGCGAGGGTGGGGACGCCGCCAGGTGGCTCGGTGGCGGTGGCCCCGTCGAGGTTGACGTAGTGGGCGACGCGTGCGGCCCGGGCCGGCGCGCTCCGGAGGTAGTCCTGGATCAGCCGGGTGCCGAGCGAGTGGGCGAGCAGGTCCACCCGGTCGGCCCCGGTCCGGTCGAGCAGCCGGGCGATGCGCTGGTCGAGCCTGGAGTAGACGTCGTCGACCGTCTCGCCGGTAAACAGCGAGTCGTAGTCGTGGGCCTCGATGTGCTCGGCCGGGTAGCCGTTGCTGGCCAAGCGCCTGGCCTGGGTCTCGAACTGCGCGCCGGACCCGGAGAAGCCATGGACGAAGATCACCGGACGGGGGCGCGGGTGCCAGGTGTGCGCCGGTGCGGCCGGTGCCGTGAGCCCGGACGCAGCCAGCGCCGCGGCCACCAGCACCACCAGCTTGCGGATCATGTGCCCGTCCCTCCGTCCTGGCCGTGATGGCCGGGTAGCCGCCGCCGCTCCGCTGGACTACTGTAACGCAGAGTAACAGTAGAGATCCCCGAGGGCGAGGTCCGGAGGTGTCCCGGGCCCAGCCCCCGGGACGGGCCGCGGCGCAGGGAGGCGGGATGGCCGGGAAGCCCGGATGGCCACCGCGGCATGCGATCGTCACGGGCGGCACCTCCGGGATCGGGCTGGCGGCGGCCAGGCGGCTGGCCTTGTCGGGCGCGCACGTGTCGCTGCTCGCGGTCGACGGCATCGACCACGGCCTGGCCGTGCTGCGGACGCCGCCCCAGCGGCCCGGGCAGCAGCTCGACGCCGTCCGGGTGGACGTGACCGACGCTGCCGCGGTGCGCGGGGCCGCCGGCGCCCTGGCCGCCAGGCACGGCGCCTGCGACCTGCTACTGGCCGCGGCCGGGGGCGCCGCGCCCGGCCTGCTCGACCAGCTCGACGAGGCGGTGTTCCGCACCCAGATGGAGCTCAACTACTTCGGCGCCCTGCACGCGATCCTCGCCGTGCTGCCCGGCATGGTCGAGGGCGGCGGCGGCCGCGTCGTGCTGGTCTCCTCGACCCTCGGCCTGACCGGCGGGTTCGGCTATGCGGCCTACAGCCCGGCCAAGTTCGCCGTGCGCGGCCTGGCCGAGGCCCTCCGCCCCGAGCTGCGCCCCCAGGGCATCCTGGTCAGCTGCGCGGTGCCGGCGGCCACCGACACCCCGGGATATGCCCGCGAGCAGCGGACCAAGAGCGAACGGCAGCGGCGGACCGTGCCGCCCGGCCGGCTGCTGACCCCGGAGCACGTCGCCGCCGCGATCGTGGACGGCGCCAGGCGGGGCCGCTTCCTGATCACCGCGGACCGGCGCACGCGCACGATGGTGCGGCTCTCCGGCGTGCTCGCGCCGCTGCTGCGGGCCCGGCTGGACCGCGCCGTCGACCGGGTCAGCAGGAGAGAATCGTTACTATGAGTAATAGATCGGAGCTGGACGGAGGAGGAGCCGACGTGCCGACCGCGCGGGGCCAGGCCACACGACCGCGGCGTGCCGACGTCGAGATCAAGTCGAGCCTCGAGCTGTTCCGGCTCTTCCTGGCCGAGAAGCGCGACCCCGAGCCCTTCCACCGCCAGCTGGCCGTCAAGACGGTGGCTGGCCTGCGGCTCCCGGTCGCGGGCAGGCTGCTGCTCGACCTCGGCTGTGGCTCCGGCTACTACGCCGACGCCCTACGCGGGGCCGGGGCGCGGGTGGTCCCGGCGGACCTCGGCCTCTGGGAGGCGACCAGCCCGCCCGCGGGCCTGGTCGTCTCCGACGCGCTTGCCCTGTGCTTCGCCGACGGGGCCTTCGACGGGGTCTTCTGCTCAAACCTGCTGGAGCACACCCCCGACCCGGAGCGGCTCCTGGCGGAGATCGAGCGGGTCCTCCGGCCCGGCGGCTGGGCCTGGGTGAGCTGGTGCAACTGGTACTCGCCATGGGGCGGCCACGAGATCGTGCCGCTCCACTACCTGGGCCCGCGGCTCGGCCTCAGGGCCTGGCGCCGGCTGTTCGGCGAGCCGCCCCGCAACGTCCCCTTCGAGACCCTGTGGCCCACCCACATCGGCACGGTGCTCGGCATGGTCCGGCGGCGGCCTGGGCTGCGGCTGCTGGACGCCCGCCCCCGCTACTACCCCTCCCAGCGGTGGCTCCTCAAGGTGCCCGGGCTGCGGGAGGTCGCGACCTGGAACTGCCTGCTCGTGCTGGAGCGCGTCGGGGAGTCGCGATGAACCTCGTCGACGACTACCGGACCAACCAGGTGTACGGCGTCGAGCCCGACGAACTGCTCTGCGACATCCGCCGGGTGCTCGGGCAGGGCAGCCGGGCGCAGGGCCACCTGAAGGTCTTCACCCACCGTTCCCTGGCCGAGATCCTGGAACTGCACGGCTTCCAGGTCCACGAGCGCCGAGGCCTGCCGTTCGTCCTCCCGTGGCCGGCCCGCCTGGTCGACGTGGCCTGCGCCGGCTGGGTGTCGCTCGCCTCGATCCTGCTGTACGTGGCCAGGCGATCGTGAGGCGGGCCCCGCGACTCCCCTATCAGCCGGGCCTCGACGGGCTCCGGGCCCTCGCCGTGCTGGCCGTCCTGCTCTACCACGGGCAGGTGGCATGGGTGCGCGGCGGCTGGCTGGGCGTCGATCTGTTCTTCGTGCTGTCCGGGTACCTCATCACCGGGCTGCTGCTGGCCGAGTGGGACGCCGGCGGCGGGATCGACCTCAAGCGGTTCTGGTCCAGGCGGGCCAGGCGCCTGCTGCCGGCGCTGTTCTGCATGCTGGCGGCCGTCGCCGTCTACGCGGCGTTGCTGGCCCCGCCGACCGCGCTGGCCCGCCTCCGCTGGGACGGGCTGGCGACGCTGGGCTACGTGGCCAACTGGCGCCTGGTCGCCAGCCGGCAGTCGTACTTCGAGCAGTTCGGCGACCCGTCGCCGCTCACGCACATGTGGTCGCTCGGCATCGAGGAGCAGTACTACCTGTTGTGGCCCCTGCTGCTGCTCGGCGCGCTGCGGCTCACCGGGGGACGCACCCGGCCGCTGCTGGCGGGCACGCTGCTGGCCGCGCTGGCCTCGGCGCTGGCCATGGCGGCGCTGTACCGCCCGGACGGCGACCCCTCGAGGGTCTACTACGGCACCGACACGCGCGCCCAGGCGCTGCTGCTGGGCGGCGCGCTGGCGCTCGCGCTGGCCCGCCGGAGCTCGCCTGGGCGGCCACCGGCAGGGGCGCTCGTCGACGGCCTGGGAGCCCTCGGGCTCGCCGGGCTGGTGGCCATGATGGTGGCCGTCCCCGGCGACGCCGGCTGGATGTACCTGGGCGGCTTCGCGGTCGCCGCCACCGCGGCCGGCGCGGCCATCGTCGCCGCCGTGCAACCGGCCGGGCGGTTGCGGGCGCTGCTGGCGCTGCCGCCGCTGCCGGCGATCGGGCGCGTCTCCTACGGCCTGTACCTGTGGCACTGGCCGGTCTACATCGTGCTCTCCCCCGACCGCACCCAGCTCCGCGGCCCGCCGCTGCTGGCGCTGCGGCTTGGGGCCACCTTCGCGCTGGCCGCCCTCTCCTACCGGCTGGTGGAGCTGCCGGTCCGCCGTGGCGCGCTGAGCCGCCTGCACCTGGCGCGGACGGTGACCGTCGGCGCCGCCACGGCGCTGGTCGCCGTGCTGCTGCTCGGCACCGCCGGCGTGCCGGCCGCCGGCAC
>JASLBL010000644.1 GCA_030146615.1 Actinomycetes bacterium | reverse complement strand
GCTGGCCCGGATCGAGGCCGTCAACCCGCGGCTCAACGCCGTGGTCGAGCTCCGGGCGACCCAGGCGCTGGCCGAGGCGGCCGCCGCCGACCAGGCGGCCGCCCGCGGCCGCGAGCTGGGGCCGCTGGGTGGCGTCCCCATGACCATCAAGGACAGCTTCGACGTGGCCGGCCTCCACACCACCTGGGGCAACCCGGCCTTCGCGGGCTACGTCGCCGCCGCCGACGCCACCGTGGTCCGGCGGCTCCGCCAGGCCGGCGCGGTCATCCTCGGCAAGACCAACGTGGCCGCCATGCTCGCCGACTTCGGGCAGACGGCCAACGAGCTCTATGGGGCGACCGCCAACCCCTTTGACCTGGCCCGCACCCCAGGCGGCTCCTCGGGCGGGGCGGCCGCGGCCGTGGCCGCCGGGCTGTCGTTCCTCGAGTACGGGTCGGACCTGGTGGGCTCGATCCGCATCCCGGCCAGCTACTGCGGCGTCTACGGGCTCAAGCCGAGCGTCGGCGTCGTCCCCCTGACCGGGTTCCAGCCACCCGGCCCGCCGGCCGGCCCGAGCGAGATGCGCTACCTGTCGGCGGTCGGGCCGCTCGGCCGGTCGGCGCACGACCTCAGGACGGCCCTGGCCGTCACCGCCGGCCCCGAGGGACCGGCGGCCAGGGCGTACACCTGGAACCTGGCCCCGCCCCGCCGGGCCCGGCTGGCCGGCACCCGGGTCGGGGTGGTGCTCGACCACGACCACGCCCCCCTCTCCAGCGAGGTCGCGGCCGTGCTCTCGGACGCCGTGGACGGCCTGGCCAAGGCGGGCGCGACCATCGTCGAGGGCTGGCCCGACGGCGTCGACCCGGTCGGCCAGGCCGAGTCGTTCGGGTTCCACGTGCAGCTGTTCTTCGCCTACGAGGAGCCCGGCGACGACCTCCCCCGGCTGGCCGAGGCCATCGACCACGAGCACCGGCGGATGGCCGCCCGGGCCGCCTGGGCCCGCTACTTCGACGACGTCGACGTCTTCCTGTGCCCGGCCACCTTCACCCCGGCCTTCCCCCATGACCGGCGGCCGTTCGAGGCCCGCACGATCGCCACCCCCGAAGGGGACCGGCCCTATGCCAGCCAGGCGTTCTGGGTGGCGCAGGCGTCGCTGCCCGGGCTGCCGGCGCTGAGCGCCCCGGTCGGGCGGACACCGGGCGGGCTGCCCGTCGGCGCCCAGGTCGTCGGCCCGCTGTACGAGGACGACACCGCGATCACCTTCGCCGGCCTGCTCGGCGAGGTCACCGGCGGCTACCAGCCCCCGCCGGGCTGAGGGCCGCCGGCCGGCTCAGCCGAGACGCCAGCAGCCGGGCTCGTGGGGGGCCGGGACCCGGCCGACGCTCTGGAGGAAGGCCTCGACGACCTGGGGGCCGGCGAACTGGAAGGTCTGGCGGTAGACCCGCTGCTGGTCCTCGAGGTCGTCGGGCTGGGCGGCGACCCAGTCGGCGAACGAGCCGTGCTCGTCGGCCAGGGCCAGCACGACCTTGGCGTTCTCGATGGTGGCCAGCACCTTGGCCCGGTTGCGGACGATCCCCGGGTCGCGCAGGACCATGGTCACGTCCTTGGCCGTGAAGGCGGCGACGATCTTGGGCTCGAAGTCGGAGAACGCCCGCCGGAACCCGTCGCGTTTGGCGAGCACGGTGCGCCACGACAGGCCGGCCTGGAACACCTCAAGGCTGAGGCGTTCGAACCAGCCGGCATCGCCGACCGGGGCCTCGCCCCACTCGTTGTCGTGGTAGGTGGCGAGGACCGGATCCGTGGCGGCCCAACGGCAGCGGGTCTTGCCATCAAGCGCGGGGAGCACCATGCACGACCTCCGTGGTGCGCGGCAGCGGTGAGGCTCATGGTCGCCGGAACGACCGCTGAAGCGTAATACGACGAGGCGCCCAGGAGGTAACCGGCTTTCCACAGCCCACCGGTGGCCGGCCCGGGAACCCCCACGAAGCCCCACGAAGCACGTGATCCGGTTCCGGGGTCGCGGCGGTCAGGGCCGGACGGCCCCGGCCCAGCCGAGGGCCAGGGCGGCCATCCCGGCCAGGACCAGCCGGTAGGCGACCCGGCGGCCGGCCGGGCCCCGGGCCCCGGCGGGCACGGCGGCCAGCCCCAGCACCACCGCCAGGGCCGCCCCGGCCGCCACCACCGGGCGGTCCCCGGCGGCCAGCCCCGACCACAGGGCGATGACCACGGCGGCGCCGTAGCAGGCGGCGGCGACCGTGGCCGCCCGGCCGACCCCGAGGCGGGTGGCCAGCCCCCTGACCCCGGTGGCCCGGTCCCGCTCGACGTCGGGCAGGGCGTCGGCCAGGTGGGTGGCGATGGCCAGCAGGGCCCCGATCGGCCACGCCCACCAGAGCACGGCCGGGAACCGCCCGGCCGCCCCGTAGCCGAACAGCGGCACCACCGGCACCGCGACCGCGAACGGCAGGCCGCTGAACATGGTCCCCTTCAGCCACAGGTCGTATGACCAGGCGCAGGCCAGCCCGACCACGGCCAGGACGAAGGTGGCCGGGCCCAGGGCCAGGCCGAAGCCGAGCGAGGCGACCCCGGCGACGACCGCCGCCGTGGCCACCGCCCGGCGGGAGATCACCCCCCGCTGGATCGGCTTGTTCCGGCCGGCGGCGGCGTCGGCCTGGGCGTCGACGGCGTCGTTGAGGGCCCCGGCGGCGTACTGGTTGCCGATCAGCAGCCCGGCCAGCAGGGCCAGCCGGTCCCAGCGCAGGTCGTCGCGCATGGCCACCAGCCCGAAGGCCAGCCCGACCCCGACGACCGCGAACGCCGGCGCGGCGTGGAGGATCTCCAGGTGGGTGGCCGGATGCCAGGGGCCCCGGTCGGGTGGGGCTACTCGGCGGCCTCGGGAGGCTCGGGGCGGGCGGTCAGGCCCAGGCGGGGGCGGCTGGTCCGGGTCAGCTCCGGGTTCCAGCCCTCGGGGACGATCCGCTCGCCCTTGCCCTCGCCGCCGCAGCCGCATGTCCAGCTCGCCGGACGCACGGCGCCGCAGCGCTCGCACGTCCAGGTCCCCTCCTGGTCGGTCGTCCGCTCCATCGCCGCGCCCTTTCCGGAAGCTCGATCCTCGGCTCCCAGAGTAGCCGCTGGCACGGCCGGGCGACGGTTCGGTCCCATTCCGGTATCCACCGTGCCCGGCGGACGCTACCCCATGGCGGCGGCGGTAGCATCTCCAGCATGGGCCCCTCGGACCTCCTCTACCGGCTCTACGAACGACGGCTGGCGGCCGACCTGCGCCGCCGCGGCGGGCTGCCCCGCCACGTCGGGGTGATCCTGGACGGCAACCGGCGCTGGGCCCGAGAGCTGGGCATGGGCACCAGCGAGGGCCACCGGCGCGGGGCCGCCCAGATCGACCACCTGCTGGCCTGGTCGGCCGAGGTCGGCATCCCGGTGGTGACCCTGTGGCTGCTGTCGACCGAGAACCTGCTCCAGCGCCACCCGGCCGAGCTGGCCGACCTGCTCGAGATCATCGAGGCCAAGGTGGTCCAGCTGGCCCGGGACGGCGTCCCCGACGGCTACCGGATCGTGCCCGTCGGCCAGCTCGAGGCCCTGCCCGAGCGGACCCGGGCGACCCTGCTGGCGGCCGAGCGGGCCTCGCGCGGCCACAGCGGCGGCACCCTGCACGTGGCCGTCGGCTACGGCGGCCGGGAGGAGATCGCCGACGCCGTCCGGCGGCTCCTGGCCGAGTACGGCGACAAGAACCTGGACCTGGCCGAGGCCGCCGGGCTGGTCACCCCGGACGAGATCGCCCGCCACCTCTACACCGCCGGCGTCCCCGACCCGGACCTGATCATCCGGACCTCCGGCGAGGTCCGGCTGTCGGGGTTCCTGCTGTGGCAGTCGGCCCACGCCGAGTACTACTTCGCCGACACGTACTGGCCCGACTTCCGTAAGGTGGACTTCCTTCGCGCTCTGCGGTCGTATGCCCAGCGGCGGCGGCGCTTCGGGAGGTGAACGGTGGCACGCAAGGACCGGGAGCGGGCCCGCAAGCGGCGCGCGATCGAACGGGCCCGCCGGGAGTCCGGCTGGGAGCCCGCCCCCAAGGAGGAGCGGCCGGCGGCCAGGACGGCGTCAAGGACAGCGGCCCGGCGGTCCGCCCCGAGCGGCCGGCCCCAGGCCCTGCCGCTGAAGAAGGCCCAGGTCGGCGACGTCGACCGCAAGGGACGGGTGTACGAGCGGCCGATGCTGCTGCACCCCAAGATCGCCCTCTCCATCTACTTCATCGTCCTCGGGATCGGGCTGGTCAGCCTGCTGCGCCGCGACCCGACCCTCCAGGCGGTCGGCTACGGCGCCTTCGCCCTCGGCATGCTGGTGATCGCCGACTCCAAGACCACCTGGATGCGGGCCCTGCCGTTCATCATCCTGGCCGTGGCCCTGGCCGCCGGCGCCGTCGCCCTGGCCGTCGGCCTTGGATAGCTCCGGGGACAGCTCCGGGAGCTTCCCGCGGCGGCACGCCCGGACCCGGGGGTTCACGCTCGGGCGGCCGCGCGGGTTCCAGGTCGGGGCCGACGGCGCCCGGGTTGCGTTCCTGCGCTCGGCCGCCGGGGACGACCCGGTCAACCGGCTGTGGGTGCTGGAGCTGGCCTCGGGGACCGAGCGGCTGGTCGCCGGCCCGGCCAGCCTGCTCGGCGACGGAGCCGACGACCTGCCCCCCGAGGAGCGGGCCCGGCGCGAGCGGGCCCGGGAGCGGGCCGGCGGCATCGTCGCCTTCGCCACCGACCTGGACCTGACCGTGGCCAGCTTCGCCCTGGCCGGCCGGCTGTTCCTGGCCCGCCTGGACGACCCGGACGGCCAGGGCCGGGAGCTGCCGGTGGGCGACGGCGTGCTCGACCCGCGGGTCGACCCGACCGGCGCCCGGGTGGCCTGGGTCACCGGCCGGGCCCTCCACGTCGCCGAGCTCGACGGCCCCAGGGGGTCCGGGGGGCTCGAGCCTAGCCCCCCGGACGATCGGGCCCCGCGGCGGCTGGTGGGCGAGGACGACCCGGAGGTGAGCTGGGGGCTGGCCGAGTTCCTGGCCGCCGAGGAGATGGACCGGGCCCGTGGCTTCTGGTGGTCGCCGGACGGGCAGCGCCTGGCCGTGGCCCGGGTCGACCAGCGCCGGGTGCGGCGGTTCCACCTGACCGACCCGGCCAACCCGGCGATCGAGCCCGTCACCCTCCCCTACCCGGCCGCCGGCACCGACAACGCCGAGGTCACCCTGCATGTGGTCGACCTGGCCGGCCGCCGGGTCGAGGTCGCCTGGGACCGGGCCGCCTACCCGTACCTGGTCGCGGTCAGCTGGGAGGACGGCGGCCCCCTGACCCTGCTCGTCCAGACCCGCGACCAGACCGCCACCCAGGTCCTGGCCGCCGACCCGGCCACCGGGGCCACCACCGAGCTGGCCGCCCAGCACGACCCGGCCTGGGTCGACATCGTCGCCGGGGTACCGGCCTGGCTGGACGGCCGCCTGGTCCTGACGGCCGACGACCCGGCCTGCGACACCCGCCGCCTGACCGTCGGCGGCGACCCGGTCACCCCGCCCGGCCTCCAGGTGGCCGCGGTGGTCGCCGTGGCCGATGGCGCCGTCCTGGTCACCGGGTCCGAGGAGCCGACCGAGGTCCACCTGTGGCGGGTCGTCCCCGGCCAGCCCCCCCAACGCCTCACCGACCGCCCCGGCCACCACGCCGCCACCGCAGTCGGCCAGGTGCTGGTGGTCACCCGGGCCGACCTGGACCAGGACAACACCGCCACCACCGTCAGCGTCCCCGGCCGGCCCCCGCTGCCGGTCGCCTCGGTGGCGCAGTCCCCCGGCCTGGCCCCCCGGCCGCGGCTGCTCCGGGCCGGCCCCCGGGAGCTGCGCTGCGCCCTGCTGCTCCCCAGCGACGCCGCCACGGGGACCGGGGCCGGGGGGCGGCTGCCGGTGCTGCTCGACCCCTACGGGGGGCCGCACCACCGCCAGGTCCTGGCCGCCCGCGATCGGTTCCTGGTCTCCCAGTGGTTCGCCGACCAGGGCTTCGCCGTCCTGGTCACCGACGGCCGCGGCACCCCCGGCCGGGGCCCGGCCTGGGAGCGGGCCGTCTGGCGCGACCTGGCCGGCCCGGTCCTCGACGACCAGGTGGAGGCCCTGGCCGCCGTGGCCGCCGACCATCCCGAGCTCGACCTTGGCCGGGTGGCCATCCGCGGCTGGTCCTTCGGCGGCTACCTGGCCGCCCTGGCCGTGCTGCGCCGCCCCGACGTGTTCCACGCCGCCGTGGCCGGCGCCCCGGTGACCGACTGGCGCCTGTACAACACCCACTACACCGAGCGCTACCTCGGCCACCCGGCCGCCGACCCCGACGCCTACCGCCGCAGCTCCCTGCTGGCAGACGCGGCCAAGCTGGAACGCCCCCTGCTGCTCGTCCACGGCCTGGCCGACGACAACGTGGTCGCCGCCCACACCCTGCGCCTGTCCGGCCTCCTCCTGGCCGCCGGCCGCCCCCACAACGTCCTTCCCCTGTCCGGCGTCACCCACCTGGCCGCCCAGGAGGCGGTCGCCGAGAGCCTCCTCCACCTCCAGCTCGCGTTCCTCCGCGACGCCCTCGGGCTCACCGGATCGGCCACTGGACCTCGGTGAGGAGGTCGGCCTCGGCGACCTGGCCAGGGGTGTTGAGGTAGACCTCGCGGGGGCCGCCGGCCAGCTCGTGGCCGTGGTCCGCGATCCAGCCGGAGACGGTGTGGTAGGCGGGGCCGATCTCGGCGTAGGGGCCGCGGTGGACGGTGACGGCGGCCGGTCCGCCGGCCAGCTCGGTGCCGTAGACCTCGCCGGTGCCCTCGAACGGGGTTGCCACCGGGAGGCAGATCTCGATCGGGGCGGCGGTCTCGGAGTCCAGCACCTGGTCGGCGTGGTAGACGACCTGGAGCGGCCCGGCCGGGTCGACCCCTCGCCGGCCCAGCTCGGCCAGGACGGCCTGGACCCCGGTGCCGATGGCGGCCGCGATCTGCCGGAGATCGCTGGTGGTGCGGGTCGCGGCCACCGGCTGGGCCGGCAGCTCCTTGACGGTCACCTCGTACGGCATGACGTCCTCCTTCTCCAGGAGCCGTTGGAGGAACGCGAGCATCCGCCGGTGCTCGTCCAGGCGCGCCTCCAGCCGTTCCCGGTGCCGGTGCAGGCGTCTGGCCGCGCCCTCGCCGCCCCCGGTGGCCAGCAGCTCCCCGATCTCCTCCAGCGGCATCTCCAGCGACCGCAGGATGCGGATGGCCTCGGCCTGGTTGGCCTGGGCCGGCCGGTAGTACCGGTAGCCGGAGGACGGGTCGACGTACGCCGGCCGCAGCAGGCCGAGCTCGTCGTAGTGGCGCAGCGCCTTCACCGACAGCCGGGTCGCTCTCGAGAAGCGCCCGATCGGCAGCAGGTCGTCCACTGGCGTCCCTCCCTTCCGCGGACCAGGCTGGACGCTCCCCCGACAGGAGGGTCAAGGGCGGCGTCAGGCGGCCAGCTCGGCCAGCTGGCGGAGCTGGGCCAGGCGGTCGGCGTGGGCCCAGGCGGTGGGGGCGGCGATCAGGGTGCCGACCCCGGCCTCGCGGTGGGCGGCCAGGCGCTCGCGAACCCGGCCGGCCGGGCCGCACAGGGTGACCAGGTCGATCAGCTCGTCGGGGAGGGCCGCCCCGGCCTCGGTGCGGCGGCCGGCCAGGTAGTGGTCCTGGACCGCGGCCGCGGCCTGCTCGAAGCCGTAGCGGCCGGCCTGCTCGGTGTAGAAGTTGCGCTCCCGCGAGCCCATGCCGCCGATGTACAGGGCCAGGAACGGGCGCATGGCGTCGCGGGCCGCGGCCAGGTCGTCGGCGATGTGGACCTGGACGTGGGGGGCCACGTCGAAGCCGTCCAGGTCGCGGCCGGCCCGGGCCGCCCCGGCGGCCAGGTGGTCGCGGAAGGTGCCGGCGTGCTCGGGCGCGAACAGGAACCCGAGCCAGCCGTCGGCGAGCTCCCCGGCCAGGGCCAGGTTCCGCGGCCCCATCGCCCCCAGGTAGACCGGCAGGCGGGCCTGGGCCGGGGTGATGGTGAGCTTGAGGGCCTTGCCGGGGCCGTCGGGCAGCGGCAGCTCCAGGGTCTGGCCCTGGTAGGCGACCCGCCGGCGCTCCAGGGCCATCCGGACCACGGTCACGTAGTCGCGGGTCCGGGCCAGCGGCCGGGCGAACCGCTGGCCGTGCCAGCCCTCGGCCACCTGGGGCCCGGACAGGCCAAGGCCGAGCCGGAACCTCCCCCCCGACAGCTGGTCGAGGGTGGCCGCGGTCATGGCGGTCATGGCCGGGCTTCGGGCCGGGATCTGGAACACCGCCGACCCCAGACCGATGGCGCTGGTCTGAGCGGCCAGCCAGGCCAGCACGGTGGCCGCGTCCGACCCGTAGGCCTCGGCCACCCAGGCCGAGTCGTACCCGAGCCGCTCCGCCTCCCGGGCCAGCTCCACCTGCTCGCCAGCCGTTGTCCCGGCCCCGAAGTAGCCGAGCATCGCCCCCAGCCGCACCGCACCCTCCTCGCGTGTCGCCGGGCGGAGCTTAGCGGCCGGTGACCTCCTTGGCGAAGGTCTCGAAGGCGTTGACGTAGCGGGCCACGTCCTCGTCGGTGTGCTGCACCGACAGGGTCCACTGCTCGTCGATGCCCGGGGTCATGAACACGCCCTCGGTCATCTCGTACAGCCACGACAGGTACGACAGGTGCTCGTCGACCCCGTCGCCGTCGAAGCCGGCGTAGGCGCGGTAGTCGCGCAGCCGCTCGGGGGCGTACATGACCGCGCCCTTGCCGCCGACGCCGGTGGTGTAGCAGGGCAGGTCGTAGGTGTCGATGACCCGCTGGCAGCCGGCCAGCTGGGCGTCGTTCAGCCGGTTCAGCTCCTTGTAGGCGTCCTCGGTGAGGACCTCGGTCAGGGCGACCAGCCCGGCCCGGGCGCACAGCGGGTTGCCGTTGAAGGTGCCGAGCTGGGGCACGCCGTCCTTGGCGATCTCGGCCATCAGCTCGCCCCGGCCGCCGAACCCGCCCAGGGGGGTGCCGCCGCCGACCGCCTTGGCGAAGCACTTGAGGTCGGGGGCGACCCCGTAGACCTCCTCGGCGCCGCCGTAGGCGATGGTCGCCCCGGTCTTGACCTCGTCGAAGATGAGGATGACGCCGTGGCGGGAGCAGATCTCGCGGACCGCCTCCAGGTAGCCGGGCTCGGGGTCGATGATGCCGACGTTCATCATCACCGGCTCCATGATCATGCCCGCGACCTCGCCCGCGTTGGCGGCAAGCAGCCGGTCCAGCGCCTCGGCGTCGTTGTAGGGGACGATCAGGGTCAGGTCGGTCACGGCCTTGGGGGTGCCGCTGCCGAACTCGACGCTGGCCGGAGTCTCCCGCGGCCCCATCTTGTCCCGGCTGGGGCGGATCGAGACCAGCACCGACTCGTGGTGGCCGTGGTAGCTGCCCTCGATCTTGACGATCTTGTCGCGGCCGGTGACCCCGCGGGCGAGGCGGATGGCGTCCATGGTGGCCTCGGTGCCCGAGTTGGTGAAGCGCATCTGGTCGATCCTGAACCGCGAGCACAGCTCCTCGGCCAAAAGGGTGGTCTCGGCCACCGGCTGGGCGAAGTGGGTGCCGATGGCGGCCCGCTCGGACAGGGCCTCGACGATCTTGGGGTGGGCGTGGCCGACGGCCATGACCCCGAAGCCGTTGTGGTAGTCGGAGTACTCGTTGCCGTCGACGTCCCAGACGCGGCTGCCCTTGGCCCGCTCGAAGAAGATCGGGTAGGGCGGGGCGTCCTGGAAGCTGGAGGCGACCCCCAGCGGCAGCGAGGCGAGCGAGCGCTCGCGCCACTCCCGCGACTTGGGAGTGCGCTCGTGGACGAGCTGGGTCCTGGCCTTGGTGAGGCTGTCGATCCGCTCCTGGTCGGGCCGTCGGCCCATGCTGATCACGCTCCTGGATGCTCCGGCTCTCTTCGTCTTACGTCGAGACTGGGATAGACTACTTCGAAGCTCGTTCCTTTGGCAACGGATTGGGGAGGTAGTTCGCATGCCCGGGACGGCGAGGGTCGACGCGGTCGACCGGCGCATCGTGGCCGCCCTGCAGCGCGACGGGCGCCGCCCCTTCACCAGTATCGGCAGGGAGCTCGGGCTGTCCGAGGCGGCCGTGCGCCAGCGGGTGGCCCGGCTCCAGGCGACCGGGGTCATGCAGGTGGTGGCCGTGGCCGACCCGATGGCCCTCGGCTACCAGGCCATGGCCATGGTGGCCATCTCGGTCGACGGCCGGGCCCGCAAGCAGGTCGCCGAGGCCGTCGGGCGCCTGCCCGAGGTGTCGTACCTGGTCCTTGTCGCCGGGTCCTTCGACATGCTGGCCGAGGTGGTCTGCGAGGACAACGACCACCTGCTGCGGCTGCTGGAGGACCTGGGCGGGATCGAGGGCGTGCGGGCGACCCAGACCTTCATGTACCTGCGGCTGCTCAAGGAGGCCTACACCTGGTCGGTGGCCCCCGAGGCGGCGGCCGACACCGGCTGAGCCCCCCCGGGACCCCCGGGCCTCCCCGGCGTCTACAGCCGCCGCTCCGGCTGCCGAAGTACCTTTCAAGGCCGTCCGCCCCGGCCTGCGGGTCCATTCGGCCGAGGAGGAGCGAAGGGTGGGCTGGCAGTTCCCAGCGCGGCGGCGGGCCGCCGCCCGCGAGCGGCTGCTGGCCGCGGCCGGCCAGGCCCTGCTGGCCGCGCCA
>JASLBL010000313.1 GCA_030146615.1 Actinomycetes bacterium | reverse complement strand
ACCCCGAGCAGGTCCAGGGGCACGGCGATCGCCGCCAGGTCGTCGTCGCCGGCCGCCTCCAGCCCGCCCAGGCCGGCCAGGTCCTCGAGCACGTCGGCTGGGTAGCCGCCGCGGAACAGCGGGTCCAGGAACAGCCGGTTGTAGATGCCGTCGATGCGGCGGGCGGCGTCGGTGTCGGCCGGGCGATCCGAGGCCGGGGTGACCGGGTCGAGGTTGAGGTTGATGCCGAGCCGGGGCCGGCGGTCGATGGCCCGCATGGCCCGGGTGGCCTGGCCGTGGGCGAGCAGCAGGTGGTGGGCGGCCCGCACGGCGGTGGCCTCGTCCTGCATCCCTGGCGCGTGGATGCCGGCGGCGTGGCCCAGGAAGGCCGCGCACCACGGCTCGTTCAGGGTCGTCCAGTTGGCCACCCGGTCGCTCAGGGCCGCGTAGACGGCGGCCGCGTAGTCGACGAAGCGGTCCACCACCTCCCGGCTCGCCCAGCCGCCCCGGTCCTGGAGGGCCTGGGGCAGGTCCCAGTGATACAGGGTGACCCAGGGCTCGATGCCGCGCTCCAGCAGGCTGTCGGCCAGCCGCCGGTAGAAGTCGAGGCCCTCGGGGTTGACCGGCCCCCGCCCCCCGGGCTGGACCCGCGGCCAGGCGACCGAGAACCGGTAGGCGCCCAGCCCGAGGTCGGCCATGAGCGCCGTGTCCTGCCGGTACCGGTGGTAGTGGTCGGCCGCGACCTCCCCGGTGTCCCCACCGGCGACCCGTCCCGGCACCCTGGCGAACGTGTCCCAGATCGAGGGCCCCCGCCCACCCTGGGTCGCCGCCCCCTCGATCTGGTAGGCGGAGGTGGCCGCCCCCCACACGAACCCGGCCGGGAACAACGTCTCGCCCCCAGCCGGCAACAACGCCTCGCCGGTCATCCCGCCGCCTCGTCTCCTGTTGGCCTCTTCGTGAGAGCGCTCTCTCAACAAGGGCAAGAATGGACTCGATGCCGCTGGCAGGTCAAGAGAAAGCGTTTGCAGCCATTGGTCACCGCCGTGGCCGACCTGGCGCCTGGTAGGGTTCCGCCATGGAGCAGCCGACCCGCCGGCGGATCGCCTCCGGCTCGCCGTACGAGCCGGTGATCGGCTTCAGCCGGGCCGTCCGGGTGGGGGGCAGGGTGCTGGTCTCCGGCACCGCCCCGATCTGGCCCGACGGCGCCTGCGACCCCGACCCCGAGGCCCAGGCGGCCCGCTGCCTGGAGATCATCCTGGCCGCCCTGGCCGAGGCCGGGGCCGGCCCCGAGCACGTGGTCCGCACCCGCATGTACCTGCTCGACCCGGCCGACTGGGAGGCCGTCGGCCGGGCGCATGGCGCCGTGTTCGCCGGCGTCCGCCCGGCCGCCACCATGGTCGTGGTGGCCGGCCTGCTCGACCCCCGCTGGCGGGTCGAGATCGAGGCCGAGGCGATCCTGGAGGAGGCCGGCTAGACCTCGATCCCGGAGACGGGATGGGGCACGTACGGCTCCTCGAGCCGCGCGATCTCCTCCTCGGTGAGCGCGAGCTGCTCGGCCGCGAGCGCGTCCTCCAGGTGCTCGAGCCTGGTCGCGCCCACGATCGGGGCCGTCACCCCCGGCTTGTGGAGCAGCCAGGCGAGCGTGACCTGGGCGCTGGAGACGTCCCGCTCGGCCGCGACCTGGCCGGCCCGCTCGATCACCGGGAGGTCGAGGTCGGGCCGGTACAGCGAGTGGAGGAAGGGGTCGGTGGTGCCCCGGGTGGTCCGCCGCTCGCCGCTCGGGCCGACGCCGCCGGCCAGCAGCCCGCGGGCCAGCGGGCTCCAGGGCATGAGGCCGACCCGCTGGTCGAGGCACAGGGGGATCATCTCCCGCTCCTCCTCGCGGTAGATCAGGTTGTAGTGGTTCTGCATGGAGACGAAGGGGGTCGCGGCCACCTGCTGGGCCTTGGCGAACTGCCAGGCCCACATGCTGCTCGCGCCCAGGTAGCGGGCCTTGCCGGCCTTGACGACGTCGTGGAGGGCCTCCATGGTCTCCTCGATCGGCGTCAGTGGGTCCCAGCGGTGGATCTGGTAGAGGTCGACGTAGTCGAGCCCCAGGCGCTCGAGCGAGGCGTCGATCGAGGCCAGGACGTGCTTGCGGGAGAGGCCGCGGCCGTTCTCGCCGGGCATAGTCCGGCCGTGGACCTTGGTCGCGACCACGTACTCCTCGCGCGTGCCGAAGAGCTTCCCGAGCAGGCGGCCGGTCACGACCTCGCTCTGGCCACCGTTGTAGACGTCGGCGGTGTCGAAGAAGGTCACGCCGCCCTCCACGGCCCGCCGGACGATCGGCTCCGCCGCCGCCTCGTCGAGCGCCCATTGGCGGGACTCGTGGCGGCCGTAGCTCATCATCCCCAGGCACACGCGCGAGACGCGCAGGCCGGAGCTCCCGAGGTTCACGTACCGCATCGCTGCCTCCCTTACCCGCGAGCGCGGAGGTAGGTGACCAGGTCGTCATAGGAGCCGGGCTCGGCGGCGAAACGGGCGTAGTCCCGGGCCAGGTCGAACCAGGGCGGGGTGCTGGGCCGGATCTCGTTGAGGCCGCGGCTGAAGTCGGCCCAGGAGATCGGGCGCGAGCTGTTGCTGACGATCGAGGCCTCGAGGGCGGCCGCGGCCGCCGACTCGCAGAGCTGGGCCAGGTCGGTGGCCGAGTACGTGTCGGTGCGGGCGGCCAGGACGGCGACATCCAGGTCGTCGGCCAGGGGGCGGCCGTCGAGCACGGACCGGATGATGGCCTCGCGGGCCTGGAGGTCGGGCGGCAGCACGAGCAGGCGGTGGTCGAGCCGGCCGGGCCGGCGCAGCAGGGCGTCGACGTCCCAGGGGTGCTCGGTGGCGGCGACCACGAACACCCCCTCGTGCTCCTCGCTGGCGCTGTAGAGCTCGGCGACCAGCTGGTCGACGACCCCGCGTCCGATCGAGTGGCGGCGGCCGGCCCGGCGGGGCCCGATGGCGTCGAGCTGGTCGAGGTACAGCAGGCAGGGGGCGCTGGCCCGTGCCGTCTCGAAGATCTCGTGGACGCTGCGGCGGCTGTAGCCGAGCCACATGTCGACCACGTGGGCCAGGTCGATCCGGAGGAAGCCGGCCTGGAGCTCCCCGGCCAGGGCCCGGGCCAGGAACGTCTTGCCGCAGCCGGGAGGCCCGTACATCAGCAGGCCGCCCCGGAGCGACCGGCCGAACAGCCGGCGCATGTTCGGGTCACGCAGCGGGGACAGGAAGGCGGTGGACAGCCAGCGCTTGATCGCCGGCATCCCGCCGACGTCGGCCAGGGTGGTCCTCGGCTTCTCGACCTCGCCCAGCACCCACTGGTCCAGGGTGGCCCCCCGGTGCTGGGGCTCGGCCGGGGCGGCCGGGAACGCCGCCGGCACCGGGAACGGGGTGTCGGGGAGGGCGGCGGTGGCCCGGCCGGCCAGCTCGACGGCCTCGCGCTGGCCGGGGACGAGGGCGAGCACGGCCGAGCTGTGCTCCAGCGACTCGGCCGGCCGGCCGGCGTCGAGCAGCAGTGTGGCCACGTGCAGGCGCAGGGCCAGGTTGTCGGGCACGGCCTCGACCGCCGCCCGTAGACCGGCAAGCAGCTCAGGGTCGACCGGCATGGCGGCAACAGTATGGCAAGGGCGCCCCCCTGATGCCCAAACGTCCGGATCGGCCGTCCGGCGCCTGCGGCGAAACGGTGATTACAGTATTACGATGTTGGGACCACTTCGGGAGAGGAGGCGGCGGTGAGCTCCATCCACTTCGTCGACGCCCTGCTGGCGGACGCCGACCGCGACCAGCGGGCCGACACCGGCCCATCCGAGGACGAGGCCCTCGACGCCTACTCCCAGGTGGTCTCCGGTGTCGCCGAGCGCGTGATCGGCTCGGTGGCCAGCCTGCGGATCAGCCGCCGGATGCCCGGCGGTCGCCAGGCGCAGGGCTCCGGCTCGGCGGCGGCGATCACCCCGGACGGCTTCCTGGTCACCTCGGCCCACGTGGTCGAGGGGGCCGAGAAGGGCCGGGCCTCGATGGCCGACGGCCGCGAGCTGCGGTTCGAGGTCGTCGGGCGCGACGCGCTGTCCGACCTGGCGGTGATCCGGGCGAGCGGGGCCGACCTGGAGCCGGTGTCCCTGGGGAACGCCGACCGGCTCCGGGTCGGCCAGCTCGTCGTGGCCGTCGGCAACCCGATGGGGCTGGCCGGCTCGGTCACCGCCGGGGTGGTCAGCGCCCTCGGCCGCTCCTTCCCGACCTACGACGGCCGGGCCAGCCGGCTGGTCGAGAACGTCATCCAGACCGACGCCGCCCTCAACCCCGGCAACTCCGGCGGCGCCCTGGTCGACGGCCGCGGCCGCATGGTCGGGGTCAACACCGCCGTCGCCGGGATCGGCCTCGGCCTGGCCGTGCCGATCAACGCCACCACCCGGCGGATCATCGCCGCCCTGATGCGCGAGGGCCGCTTCCGGCGGGCCTTCATCGGCATCGCCGGCGGAAGCCGCCCCCTCCCCCCGCGGGTCGCCCAGGTGCTGGACCGCACCGCCGGGGTCGAGGTCGTCCAGGTGGTCGACGGCAGCCCCGCCGCCAGGGCCGGCCTCCGCAACGAGGACCTGATCATCGACGTCGACGGCGTCCCCGTGACCGACGCCGGCGACCTCCAGCGCCTGATGGTCGGTGAACGTATCGGCCGCCCCGTCCCCGTCCGCGCCTTCCGCGGCGGCGAGCTGCTGGAGCTGACCGTGGTCCCGGTCGAGCTCCAGCATTAGCGTTCGCTAAGGGTTCGCCCGGCGCCGGAACCGGAGGCGCCGCGCCGGTGTAGCAGGGGCATGGGGCCCCTGCCGAGACGCGCCGTCGCCGCCGTGGCGGCCGTCGCCGTGCTCGGCACGGGCGGCTACCTGTTCCTGGCCAGCCGCGACGCCCCGCCCGAGGCCCGGCTGCGGCCCGGCGTCGGCCCCGGGGGGAGCGGCCGCCCCGACGGCGAGTGGGTCGTGGCCCAGGATGCCGACGGGTTCGTCGGCTACCGGGTCCGCGAGCGGCTCGGGTCGATCTCGGCTCCCAACGACGTCGTCGGGCGCTCCCCCGCCGTCACCGGCACCGTCACCATCGCCGACGGCGCCCTCACCGGGGCCGAGGTGACCGTGGACATGACCCGGCTGCGGACCGACGTGGAGCCGCGGGACGGGCGCATGCGCGACGAGGGCCTGGAGACAGCCCGCTTCCCGACGGCCAGCTTCCGCCTGCGCGAGCCGGTCCCGCTCGGGGACGTGTCCGGCGCCAGGGTGGTCGAGCTGCGCCTCCCCGGCACCCTCACCCTCCACGGGGTCGCCCGGCCGATTGACCTCCCGGTCCAGGCCCGCTGGGATGGCGCCACCATCCAGGTGGCCGGCGGCACCCGGATCCGCCGGGCCGACTTCGACCTGGAGGTCCCAAGCCTGGCCGGCTACCGGATCGAGGACACCGCCGTGGTCGAGCTGGAGCTCACCCTGGTCCGCAGGGGGGCCGCCCTGGCCGGTCCCGTCAGCACGCTCCGCCGAGCTCCGGCCGTACCCCAGGCCACCGGGGAGGAGCCCGGCCGCCCACAGGGCGAGCCCTGCCGCGGCGGCGGGCGGCTGCCCGACGGCGGCGGCCGGCTGTTGTTCACCGCCATCACCGCCGAGGACGAGGAGCACCTGTTCACCATCGGCGCCGACGGCCCCGGCCTGCGCCGGGTCGGCTCCGACGACGCCAACGAGCTCGATCCGGCCTGGTCCCCCGACGGCCGCCGGATCGCCTACGCCCGGGCCGAGCCGTACCAGTTCAGCCCGCCGCCTTCCGTCCACCTCGCCCGGCCCGACGGCTCGAGGCGCCGGGACCTCACCCCGGGCCAGCTGTCGATCCAGCCCGACTGGTCGCCGGACGGCCGCCGGATCGCCGTCACCGTCAGTGGTGCGATGGAGTCGACCGAGATCTCGATCGTCGGCCCCGACGGCTCGCCGATCAAGCTCCTGGGCGACACCCCGACCTCCGACAGCGAGCCTCGCTGGTCCCCCGACGGCCGGCGCCTGGCCGTCTCCGCCTTCGGCGGACCGGGCAACGACGACGTCGCCCTGATCGACCCGGCGACCGGCAGAATGCGCCGCCTCACCGACAGCCCCAGCTACGAGCACTCGCCGGCCTGGTCCCCCGACGGCCGCCGCATCGCCTACGTCAAGGACGGCGCCATCCACGTCATGCGCGCCGACGGCTCCGCCGACCGCCCCCTTACCAGGAGCCGCAAGGACGCCGCCCCAGCCTGGTCCCCCGACGGCCGCCGCCTCACGTTCGTCCGCGACGGCAACCTGTTCATCACCCGCGCGGACGGGTCGGGTGCGGCCTGCGTCCGGGTCGGCATGCTGCTGACCAGCGGCGCCCGATGGCACCCGGCGCAATGACCGGGCCGGGGAGGACGGCACGCCCCTTCCGCCCCGGTCGGCTACGCCTCCTCATGGTGGGCGTCGCGATGCTGGGGCTGGTCGGCTGCGACCCGGCGCCACCGGACGGCCGGACGAGCACCTCGACCTCGACCCCGGCCTCGGCCGGTTCGGGAGCGGGTTGCGAGCCGACCCCGGGGGAGGCGGCGCAGGGCACCACCAGGGAGGTGGCCGCGGACGCGCCGTCGACGGCCCGGCTGGGGCCGGGCGGGGACGTCGATTGGACGGCCGAGACCGTGGCCGCGGGGCGGCGGGGCGGGACCCGGCTGACGGTGTCGGGCACGGTGTACGGCGCGGACTGCGAGACGCCGCTGGCCGGGGCCTCGATCCAGGTGTGGCAGACGAACGCGGCCGGCGAGTACGGGCCGGGGCAGGGAACCGGCGACGAGCGGTGCTGCTACCTGGGGGCGGGCCTGCGGACCGACGCGCGAGGGCGCTACCGGTTCGAGACGGTCAGGCCGGGCCACTACAAGGGAGAGGCCCAGCCGCCCCCGGCCCACATCCATTTCGAGGTCCGGCACCCGGAAGCGGACGGCCTGCTGACCGAGCTGCTGTTCGAGGGCGACCCGCACCTCGGGCCCGACCCGCCGGGTGCGGTCGTGAAGCTCGAACCGGCCCCCGGGTCCGGCCAGGGCGCCCTCCAGGCACGATTCGACATCGTTCTGTCTGGCTAGCGCCGGGACCAATTCCTTGAGTCGGGCGGCTGGGTGCCGATCAGGTCTGCAGACCTGACCATCCTGGCCGTGGACTTCCCGGGAGCAACCGGTGCGGACGACGCTGTGGCGCTACCACCTGGGCGCGGGCTGTGCGCTCGCGCTCGCCTATGCGTACCTGCCGTACCCGGCGCTGCGGGTGGGGTCGCTGGTGGTGCTGTGCCTGGCCACGATCGCGGCCACCCTGGCCTCGATCCGGCTGTGGCGGCCGGCCCGGTCGCGGCCCTTCCAGCTGTTCGCCGCCGGGGAGGCGGTCGGGTTCGTCGCCGGGTCGCTCGGGTCGTCGGCGGCGGTCACCCGGGCCGGGGGCAGCGTGGCCGCGGCCGTGCTGACCATGGTCGCCTACCTGATCGGCATCGCCGGCTACGCGATGCTGATCCGGTACCGCAGCCCGGGCCGGGACCGGGCCAGCCTGATCGACGCCACCGTGATCTCGACCGGGGTCGGCATGCTGGCCTGGGTCTTCCTGGCCTCGCCGTACTCGGTCGACGCCTCGCTGCCGATGATCGAGCGGGTCCTGTCGATGCTGTACGTCGTCCTCGACGTGCTCGTGCTGGCCCTGGTCATCCGCCTGACCATCGGCGGCGGCGACCGCACCCGGGCGTACCTGCTCATGACCGTCGGCTGGCTGGTCCTGGTGGCCGCCGACGCCGGGCGGGCCCTGCTGGTGCTGCTCGGCACCTACGACCCGTCCAGCCCGGTGGAGGCCGGCTGGCTGGTCGCCTACGCCCTGTGGGGCGCGGCCGTGCTCGACCCCTCGGTCGCCACCCTCACCGACCCGGTCCCGGCCCCGCGGACCGGGCTGACCCAGCTCCGGCTGGCCTGCCTGGCCGGCGCCTCGCTGATGGCCCCGGCCATCCTGGCCGTCCAGGCGATCCGCGACCAGCGCCTCGACATCCCGGTGATCGTCGCCGGCTGCGCCGTGATGTTCCTGCTGGTGCTGATCCGCATGGCCGACCTGGTCCGCGAGAACGAGGCCACCGTGCGCGAGCTGCGGGGCACCGAGGGCGTCCTGCGGGCCTCGCTCAGCGAGCGTGACGCCCTGGCCGCCCAGCTCGAGCACCAGGCCTTCCACGACAGCCTGACCGACCTGGCCAACCGGGCCCTGTTCAACGACCGGGTACGGCACGCGCTGGCCAGGGCGCGCCGGGGCGGCGGCTCCCTGGCCGTGCTGTTCATCGACCTGGATGACTTCAAGGTGGTGAACGACAGCCTCGGCCACGGCGCCGGCGACCGGCTGCTTCGCGAGGTCGCGGCCCGGCTGCGCAGCAGCCTGCGCGAGCACGACACCGTCGGCCGCCTCGGTGGGGATGAGTTCGCCATCCTGGCCGAGGACACCGACCTGGCCACCGCCCGCGCGCTCGCTGAGCGGGTGATCGCCACCCTCGGCGCGCCCTTCCCCCTGGTCGGCGGGCAGGTCACTATCCGGGCCAGCATCGGGATCGCCGTCGACGAGCGGCTCGCCTTCGACGAGGCCCAGCTGCTGCGCAACGCCGACATCGCCATGTACGCCGCCAAGAGCCGCGGCAAGGGCACCTACGAGGTGTTCCAGAGCTCGATGCTGCGCTCGGTCCGCGACCGCCACGACGTCCATGCGGCCCTGGAGGGCGCGATCGAGCGCCGCGAGCTGGTGGTCCACTACCAGCCGATCGTCGACCTCCACAACGGCCGGGTGGCCGGGGCCGAGGCGCTGGTCCGCTGGCCGCGGCCCGACCGTGGCCTGGTGCCGCCGGCCGAGTTCATCCCCCTGGCCGAGGAGACCGGCCTGGTGGTCGAGCTGGACCGCTTCGTGCTCCGCCAGGCCTGCCGCCAGATGGCCGGCTGGGTCGCCGACGCCGGCCCGCTGCTGCTGCACGTCAACCTCTCCGCCCACCACCTGCTCCGCAACGACCTGGCGGCCAACGTGGCCGCGGCCCTGCGCGACTCCGGGCTCCCCCCGGGTGCCTGGCCCTGGAGATCACCGAGAGCGTCCTGATGCACGACCTGGAGGTGGCCATCGTCCGCCTCAACGAGCTCAAGGGCCTCGGGGTGCACCTGGCCATCGACGACTTCGGCACCGGCTACTCGTCCCTGGCCTACCTG
>JASLBL010000636.1 GCA_030146615.1 Actinomycetes bacterium | reverse complement strand
CCCTGGCCGCCGCCGTGGCCGTGGCCCGCCGCCAGGCCAGGGCCGCGCGCTCGGCCCGGCCGCCGAGCCGCCGCCGCCCGACCAGCCCCATGTAGCGGTCGCGGTGCGACAATCCACGGCGTGACCACTATCTCCCGGAGGTGCCGGTGCGGCAGCGCGTGACCGCCGTCGCCGGCGTGCTGGCGCTGATCGGCCTGGTCTTCGCCCTCAACTTCTACAAGCTGCCGGTGGTCGCGCTCAGCCCCGGCCCGATGGAGGACGTGCTGGCCCGCCTCAAGGTCGAGGGCGCCCGGGTCCACGACTCCGAGGGCAAGCTGTACCTCACCTCGGTCGGGATCGACGACAACGTCCGGTTCTACGAGGCCCTGCTGGACATGGCCAACCGCGACGTCCAGCTCGTCCCGCGGGCCGAGCTGTACCCGGTGGAGCAGGACTCGACCGAGATCGACAAGGAGAACGCGGCCCTCATGGACCGGTCCAAGGAGACGGCCACGGTGGTCGCCCTCCGGGAGGTCGGCTACGACATCGAGCCTTCCGGGGTCGAGGTCACCCAGGTCGTCTCCGGCGCCCCGGCCGACGGCAAGCTCCGGGCCGGCGACGAGATCCTGGAGGCCGATGGCCGCGCCGTCGACAGCACCGACGAGGTCCGCAAGGCGATCACCAGCCACAAGCCGGGGGAGCGGGTCGCCTTCCGGGTCGAGCGCGGCAAGAACGAGCGCGAGGTGTCAGTGGAGGTCCAGGAGGTCGAGGACCAGCCCCGGGTTGGGATCCTGCTGCGCGACCTGTTCCCCGCGCTGCCGGTCAAGGTGACGATCCAGACCGAGAACAACATCGGCGGCCCCTCGGCCGGGCTGATGTTCACCCTGTCGATCATCGACAAGCTGACCCGCGAGGACCTCACCGGGGGCCGCCGGATCGCCGGCACCGGCGAGATCGCCCTCGACGGCAGCGTCCTGCCCGTCGGCGGGGTCGGCGAGAAGCTGATCGCGGTCCGCCGCCAGGGGGTGTCCACCTTCCTGATCCCGGCCGAGAACTGCGCCTCGGTCCGTGGCCAGGTCCCGGACGGCCTGCGCCTGGTCAAGGTGGCCAAGATCACCGACGCCCTGCGGTTCCTGCGCGACCCCGAGGCCGCCACGACCGCGCCCGGCTGCTAGGCCCGAGGACCGTCCTCCCGGAGCCAACCCCGGGACCGGTCGGGGTTGGCTCCGGGAGCCGGCCGGCGGCCGCGGCGCGGCACCGGCCGGACAGGGCTCCGCCGACGGCGACGGCGCCTTCCCGGTAGCAGGCGCGCGAGCCCCGCCGATGGGTACGGGTCAGGGTCGCCTTCTGGCCAACCTGCCCAGCCGGAACGCCCGTGCTAGGGTCTGGATGAAGGCATCGGAGCGCTCTCTTGCCGCGCCCGTAGAAAGGTCCATCACGTGGTCGCAGCCCGCCGTCCCCCTCGTCGCTGGACGCTGGCCGTCCTGCTGCTGGCGTTCCTCGCTCTGGCCGCGGTCGGCAGCGTGTCGCGCTTCTACACCGACCTCCTGTGGTTCCGGGAGATCGACAAGGACAGCCTGTTCTGGGGCATGCTCCGGTCCAAGTTCCTGATCGGTGTGCTGGCCGGGCTGGGGACGGCGGCCATCGTCGGGGTCAACCTGTGGATGGTCGAGCGGCTGGCCCCGCGCTACGGGCTCACCGTGGTCGCCCGCCCCCAGGTCGAGCGGGCCCGGGCAGTGCTCTCCCCGTACCTGCGGCCGCTGCGCCTCGGCATCGCCGCCTTCCTCGGGCTGGTCGTGGGGCTCCAGGCGTCCGGCCTCTGGCAGACCTTCCTCCTGTGGCGCAACCGGGTCCCCTTCGGCGAGCGCGACGCCCTGTTCAACCGCGACGTCGGTTTCTACATCTTCGAGCTGCCGTTCCAGCGGGCGGTGTTCGGCTGGCTGTTCACCACCCTGGTCCTGACCACCCTGCTGGTCGCGGCCGGCCACTACGTCCTCGGCGGGATCCGTCCCCAGGCCGAGACCAATCGCGTCGCCGCCCAGGCCCAGTCGCACCTGTGCGTGCTGCTCGGCCTCATCGTCGCCCTCAAGGCCTGGGGCTACTGGCTGGACAAGTACCAGCTGCTGTTCTCGCCCCGCGGGGTCGTCGCCGGCGCCTCCTACACCGACGTCAAGGCCCAGCTGCCAGCCCTCGAGGTGCTGTTCTGGGTCGCCCTGATCTGCGCCGCCATGTTCTTCTGGGGCGCGCGCCGGGGCGGGCTGCTGGTCCCCCTGATCAGCATCGTCCTGCTGGCCGGGGTGTCACTGATCATGGGCGGCATCATCCCGGCGGTGTTCCAGCGGTTCCGGGTCGAGCCCCAGGAGCTGGCCCGCGAGCGGCCCTACATCGAGCGCAATATCGCCGCCACCCGCCAGTCGTTCGGTCTCAGCGACGTCGACACGGAGTCGTTCCCGGCCGCCGGCAACCTCACGGCCGAGGTCGTCGACCAGAACCGGCAGACGGTCGAGAACATCCGTCTGTGGGACCCGCAGGTCCTCCGGCCGGCGGTGCGGAACCTCCAGGCGATCACCCAGTACTACACCTTCAGCGACGTCGACGTGGACCGGTACATGGTCGAGGACGAGCTGCGCCAGGTGATGATCTCGGTCCGCGAGGTCGACCCCAACCTGCTCGCCCCGTCGGCCAGGACCTGGCAGAACCTGCACCTGGCCTACACCCACGGCTACGGCATGGTCGCGGTCCAGGTGAACACCTCGGTGAGCGGTGGCCAGCCGGACTTCATCGTCTCCGAGTTCGACACCGAGAACGCCAGGATCCCGCTCGAGGAGCCGCGCGTCTACTTCGGAGAGCCGCCGCCCAACGCCCCCGAGTTCGTCGTCGTCAACTCCGCCCAGCCGGAGTTCGACGCCCCCGCGGCGAACGGTGAGGGCGCCGCCTTGTCGAAGTACGAGGGCCCGGGCGGCGTGCAGCTCTCCGACATCGGCCGCCGGCTCGCCTTCGCCACGCGGTTCCGCGACATCAACCTACTGATCTCCGGCAACATCAAGAGCGACTCCCGCCTGATGTTCAACCGCGACATCCGCGACCGGGTCGAGAAGGCCGCCCCGTTCCTCCAGTGGGACGGCGACCCGTACGCCGTGGTCGTGGACGACAGGCTCAAGTTCATCCGGGATGGCTACACCACCTCCGCCCACTACCCGTATGCGCAGCGGGTCGACCTGGCCGACGCTTCCCGCCGCAGAGAGATCGACAGCCGAGGCGTGCAGGGCATCGGCAACTACATCCGCAACTCCGTCAAGGCCGTGGTCGACGCCTACACCGGCGAGGTCACCCTGTACGCCTACGACGAGAGCGACCCCATCCTGCGGGCCTGGCGCAAGGCCTTCCCCGACCTGTTCGTCCCCAAGTCGGACATCTCTCCGAGCCTGGCGGACCACATCCGGTACCCGGAGGACCTGTTCTCCATCCAGACCTGGATCTACGCCAGCTACCACATCAGCAATCCGGACGTCTTCTACTCGAGGGAGGACTTCTGGGCGCTGCCCGACGACCGTTCCGGCGAGCTCCAGCGCCAGGAGGACACCGGCGGGTTGACCGCCGGCCCCGGCGCCAAGGCCCGTCCCTACTACCTGCTGACCAACCTACCGGGGAGCCGGAAGCTTCAGTTCCTGCTGGTGATGCCGTTCACACCCAACAACAAGGAGAACATGGTCTCCTACCTGGCCGCCAACTCCGGCCCGGAGGACTACGGTGAGCTGACCCTGGTCAACCTGGACCGGTCTCGCATCATCTTCGGCCCGACGCAGGTGAACGCCCGGATCCTCGCCAACCCGACGATCGCCTCCGAGCTGAACCTCCTCGCCCAGCGTGGCTCGCGGGTGCTGCTCGGCAACCTGCTGATCGTGCCGGTGGAGGAATCGCTGCTGTACGTGCAGCCGATTTTCGTCCAGGGGTCGGCGGCCAACTCCATCCCGCTGCTGCAACGCGTGGCGGTCTACTACAACAACCAGGTCGGCTACGCCTCGACCCTGTCGGAGGCTGTCAGCCAGGTGATCAGCGGCCAGGCGCCGACAGAGCCCGACGGCGGAGAGGAACAGCCGCGGCCTCCGCCGACCGGGACCGGGACCGCCGACGTGCAGGAGCTCCTGCGTCAGGCCAACGAGGCCTACCAGGCCGCGCAACAGGAGCTGGCCGACGGCAACCTCGGCCGCTACCAGGCGCAGATCAGGCGGATGGCCGAGCTGGTGGAACGGGCGCTCGCCCAGAGCCGCGGCGCCGGTGGCGCCAACGAGGGCACCCCCCCGACGACCACCGCCCCACCCGGCTGATGCAGCGTTGCGACCCCGTTCCCGCTGTGCTACCTTCGCCGCCGCAACGCGGGGTGGAGCAGTCTGGTAGCTCGCTGGGCTCATAACCCAGAGGTCGAGGGTTCAAATCCCTCCCCCGCCACCAAGCTCACCAGGGACTTCGCCCCTCACCTCCTTCCGAGGGTGGGGGGCGTCGCCCGTTTTGGCAGCAGAATTGGCAGCATCGCTGCCGGGCGAGCCCAA
Organism: Actinomycetes bacterium; assembly: GCA_030146615.1. Classification (GTDB taxonomy): domain Bacteria; phylum Actinomycetota; class CALGFH01; order CALGFH01; family CALGFH01; genus CALGFH01. The sequence continues at coordinate 188 of JASLBL010000636.1, read as the reverse complement.
GGAAGAGGTCTCTGAGCCCTCGAGGATGAGCCGGGCGACGGTTGCTGCTGCCTGCTCGTCCAAGCCGGGGATGACGTGGCTGTAGGTGTCGAGGGTGATCTGGACGTTAGCGTGGCCGAGCCGCTCGCTGACGATCTTGGCCGGGATGCCGGCGGCACAGCTATGCGACTGCGGCGCTGGCCGCCGGC
>JASLBL010000569.1 GCA_030146615.1 Actinomycetes bacterium | reverse complement strand
GTTGACCGGTCTGCCGTTCAGCTGGAATCCCGGCCACGAGCGGGGCGTTGGGATCTTCGCGTTGCCGTCGACCCCTGATGGGCTGTGGGCGGGCAGCGACACCGACCACACCGGCGGCGAGTTCCACCAGAAACTCGCGTTCTATCCCGCGCAGGGCGGCTTTGCTTCTCCTCCGACTGTCACCGACCCGCTCCCAGGCAACCTCTACAACATGGACCAGTCCACCGGTGCCCTCAACCGCCGCTCCTATGATCTGTCGAGTTTCGGCTCGACGACCTCGGTCCCCGGGGTCAACTGGCAGACCGCCCGCGGGGCGTTCATGCTGAACGACAAGCTGTACTACGGCCTGAGCGACGGATGGCTGTATGCCCGGACGTTCAACGGGACTAGCTTCGGTTCCCAGAGCCAGGTGAACCTGTATGGCCTGGAGGTGCAGCCCCCCAGCAGCTTCACCATCCCCGGCACGACCACCCGCGTGCCCGCCTTCACCAGCGACATCGCCGCCACGACGGGCATGTTCTACGACAACGGCCGCATCTACTACACCGTCGCCAAGGCCGGCACCACCCAGACCGCCACCAACAACAAGCTCTATTACCGCTACTTCAACCCCGAGAGCAACATCGTCGGTGCCAACCTGTTCGTGGCTAGCAGCTACCCGACCGCCGGTGCGGTCCCCTGGGGGAATGTCCGGGGCATGACCCTCGCCTCCGGCAAGCTGATCTATGCACTCACCGATGGTCGGCTCTACAGCGTCAACTGGAACGGCACCACCACCAGCGGCACGGCCACCCAGATCAGCAGCGCCACCAGCTGGCAGTCACGTGGCATGTTCGTGTTCAACCCGCCAGCCGCGGACACGACGCCGCCGGCCACCCCCGGCACACCGACCGGGCAGAGCCCCACCGTGGGCCGGATCGACCTCACCTGGACCGCATCGACCGACCAGTCCTCGCCGATCACCTACCGCATCTACCGTGACGGCGACTCGACACCAGTCGGGCAGACGACCGCGACCTCCTTCAGCGACCTCGGCCTGGCGGCAGGCTCCACCCACACCTACACCGTGGACGCGGTCGATCCGGCCAACAACCAGAGCGCCATGAGCCAGACCTCGGATCCGATCACGGTCACCAGCGTGATCTTCGCCGACGACTTCAGCTCCGGCGACCTGACCAAGTGGACGAGCGCGACCGGGTACACCATCGACGACACCCAGGGCGGCGCCGCGGCACCCAGCGCCCGGGGAACCGTCAGCGCTCAGGCCGGGTTCGCCACCAAGGACCTCGACTGCACCTACGACAACCTCTGCACGAGCGTGAACCTCAACGCCGCCTCCCTGGGGGGCAACCCGGTCGACCTGTTCCGCCTGCGGACCGCCACGGGCGGTCCAATCGCCAAGGCCTTCGTGAACGCCTCCGGGGCGTTGATCGTCCGATCCGACTTCGCCGCCTCCCAGCAAAGCTCAGCGGTCCCGCTGGGCACCGGATGGCACAACCTCGAGCTCTGCGGCACCGTCGGCTCGGCCGGGACCTGGGACCTGTACCGCGACGGCGTCAAGATCGTGAACGCCTGGACGGCCAACACCGGCACCGACCCGATCGGCCGCATCCAGCTCGGCGATACCGGCTCCAAGACCTGGACCATCAACTACGACGACATCCGCCTGGACCAAACCCCGGGCTAGAACGAGCGACGAGCAATCCCGAACCTGGGCGTTTGGCGACTTGCCTGGCTTGGCTGGGACGCCGGCTGGTCCTCGTACGGATGCCGTGACGGTCCCCAGAGGATCGGTCGCATGCTGGTCTTGTGCAACTTGGACAAATGATGCTGTGGCTGGACCTGGGCAGGAGGCCGTGAAGAAGCAGACCGCTGCTCGCCAGGCATGGACTCGGCGCGCTCTCCGTCGCCCCGCTGACCATGGTCGCCTTGATCGTCGATGCGCCGCCCTGCGCAACCCGCTGGGCCGCCCGTCGCGACGGGCGGAGCGCGGCCTCCTGCTCGATCCGCTGTTCGGTGGCGTAGCGGGACCCGCCGGCGGTCGCCAGCACCCTGGCCGGGGCCATGATCTTCCACCTGGCCCGCCACCGCATCAAGCACGCGGTGGATCCCGGTTCAAGGCCAGTCGAATTCGCGAGCTCGCGCCGGGTCGACTGGCGGCGTGCTCTAGCGGAACTCGGGCTGAGGGCCATCCGATTATCTGTCGGAAGGCACTTGATCATCCAGACGATCCTTCTGTATCCGTCGGGAGCCGTCTGGACCGACAGTGCATCCAACATGAGCAGGCCAGATCCGGTTGGAGCCGTCCAGGTCGACGCCGAGCATCCGTCTCGTAATCGGAAGGTCAAGGGTCCTGTTCGTCCCGGGCTCCACATCAGCGTAGTCCAGAGCGACACTGAAGCGGCACAGCAGGACCCGTACGCAGTCACGTGGGTGGGCACACGCGGAACCTGAGCTCATGGGGAGAAGGTGTAGAGATGGCGACGTTCGTCATCGTGCATGGCGCTTGGTCCGGCGGGCACGCCTGGAGGTGGGTGCGGCCACTGCTGCGATCCGGTGGCCATGAGGTCTTTACGCCGGCGCTGACCGGCCTCGGGGAGCGCTCGCACCTAGCAAGCGCACAGGTCAACCTGGATACCCACGTGCACGACGTGATCGGGGTGGTGGAGTACGAGGACCTGCGCGAGGTAGTCCTGGTTGGCCATAGCTACGGTGGCATGGTGATCAGCGGGGTGGCCGACCGTGTCCCCGGACGGCTGGCGCAGCTGATTTACCTCGACGCCGAGGTTCCCATGGACGGGCAGAGCGAACTGGACGTGCTGCCCCCGGAGGAACGGGCTGGCTATGTGGAAGCAGCTAGATCCACAGGGCAGGGCTGGCGGATCCCACCGCCCCTGCCTGAGCCGCTGCCGGACGACCTGGACCCAAGAGTGCGCTGGGCGATGTTGCGGATGGTCCCGCAGCCGCTCGCCACGTTCGCTCAACCGCTGCGCCTGACGAACCCGGCGGGCCCAGAGGTGACCCGCGCCTATGTGCTCTGCACAGCAGGCAAGGAAGGCCAAGAGCTACCCGGGTACGTCCAGCGCGCCCGGTCGGATCCAGGGTGGCGATTCGTGGAGCTCGTGGCCGGGCACAGCGCACACGTGACCGCACCACGGGAACTCGTCGACGTGCTGGCCCAGCTCGCGCAGCCTGGTTAGTTAGGCGGCTACTGTCAGTCCCGGTGTCAGTCCACCAGCCATCACCAGACAGCGCTCTGGCGGTCTAGCTGGATTCCGCATCCGACCCGAGCTGCACAAACAGTACTCAGGGGCAGTCCGTGGACGTAGACCACCAGCCTACGGATCTGGCGGTTGGGGTTCGAATCCCTCGCGGCGCGCCATTCGGTTCCACCGTGTGATCGCGAGGCTAGGGCACGAGGGGTGTGCGTGGCGGTTCTCGCGGTGACCGCAGCCACAGCGACGCCTGAGTCGGCTGCATGGTCTGGTCGACCACCCCTAGCAGCTCAGCCGTCAGGGTGTCGAGGTCGACCTGGTCGCGCAGGCGGGTACCGAAGCCCTCGATGATCCGGGCCGCGTCATGGCGGCGGCGGTTGAAGCGCCGATCGACCACGGCTTGGACCCGGCGGCGGGCCGGCTGGAACACCGCCGCCACGGCCAGGGTCGCGGCCGCCGCCACCAGGGGGGAATCTCGGCCCAGCAGCTGGCCCAGCCCGAGAACGACGAGGACATAGCCGCCGCCCAGCAGCAGGGTGAGCAGGCCGTAGGCGAGGGTGCGGCTGATGATGCGGTCCAGGTCATACAGCCGATAGCGCAGGATCGCCGCGCCCACCGCCACCGGCAGCGCCACCGCCCAGACGGCGGCCGCCCAGTCGATCAGGATCGGGATCCCCAGCGCCACGGCGACCAGGACCACCGGCGCCGCCAGCACCATCAGGGCCGCCGCCAACGCCACCCACCCCAGTTGCTGGTGTTCGCTGCCGCGGGCGCGGCGGAAGCGCACCACCAGCGACCCGGCGGCGACGGCCACGGCCAGGGTGGTGATTGCCAGGGTGACCTGGGTGGCGATCATCAGGACGCCGCCCAGGGACCGGTCGCTGAAGGGACTGTTGGTCACCAGCCGCTGCGGCTCGAACCGTCCGGGCACCAACGGCACCATCAGTACCAAGGTAACGGGGGTGGCCGCGGTGAGGACCGCCCACCAGCGCCAGCGGGGCGAGGGCAGCGACCCGGTCGGGGTCAACAGCAGCACGAAGCTGAGCAGGGCGAGCGCCGCAGGGCCGGTGGCCGGGTAGTACCGGGCCACCGTAGCGGCGGCGGGGAGGGCGCCGGGTCGGGCCAGTAGCCCGTAGGCCACATAGTGGGCGATCACCCGCTGGCGGTTAGCGAGAGGGCGAAGCCCAGCAGCAGCCAGCCGACTGGGTGGCGGGGGCGGCGGCTGGCCAGCACCGCCCCGACGGTGGTTGCGGTCAGGTGGCCCAACACCGCGACAAAGAGCGGGCCTTGCCACCCGGTAAGATCCGGTCGGCCGGCCCGGACCGTCAGGCGGTCCATCCAGGGCACCACGGCCAGGCCGAGCATGGCCAGCGCCCACAGCGCCCACGCCAGCACCGCCGGCCACCGGCGCGGCCGGCCCAGTCCGGTGGTAGATGTCACCGCGATGGTCCTGGCTGCCCGTAGCGCACCACTCGCCTGGCACCTCCCAACCGCGCCCATCGCCCGCCAGTGTGGCCAGCTTGCGTCTGGGCAGCGTTACGGACGGCGGACCGGCACAGGGCCGCCCGAGGCTCCTACGGAACAGCGCGACCACCGTGCTCGCCTTGGCATCCGATTCTGTGTCGGATGCGCCTTGATAATCCGTTTGATCATCCAGACGATCCGACGGACTCCGTCTGCATCCGTCTGGATCGACGAGCCATCCAACCTGAGCAGCCCAGATCCGTCTGGAGCCGACCAGATCGACGCTGAGCACCAGGCTACGGATCTGGCGGTTGGTTGAGGCTCTCGGCGGCGGTTGTTGAGGCCACGGACGCTAGGCCCTTGGCCGCGTTGGTAGTCCATCGTTGGCGCCCGGTGATGGGTCGACCCGCTCCCAGACCAGGCGGGGCGCCTGCTGCTTGCCCGCCAGCAGCAGCGGGCTGGCCCTCAGGGTCAGCCGATCCTCGGCAAGCTCGACCCACCGCTCTTGGTCGCTGCCGACCCAGTTGGGAAACAGCGACAACTCCACATGATGGATGACGCGGTCCCCATAGAAGCTGTAGCGGCCCGCGTAGGCAACAAAGCCCTCCACCGCCCGGGCCTGCTCCTCGGTCGTACCGCCGAGCAGGTCGCCGGCCGCGAACCGAGCCCGGCCCCGCCGCGAGATGGTGACGGAAAAGCGGCCGTCGGCGGTGTAGAGCAGGTAGCCAAGGGTGTCGGTCCCCATCGGGTAGGTGACCTGGCCGTCAGCGGCCCGGTTCTCCCAGGAGAGCAACCGCCAGGCTCCAAGCAGCGCGCCGCGCGCCTGCACCTTGTCCATGGTGGCCTCCCGGGTGAGACGCCACGATCCTAGAGTCGTAGCACAACCCAAGCCTCACGGCCTGCCGCTGTGATTCTGGTCGGGCAGCTCAAGGGCAATGCGTTCCCCCAGGGCGTGGAGATGGCGCATCAGCTCGGCCAGGGCGCGGGCGGCGCGCATGGCCGAGGGGTCGGTACTGGCGGCTTCGAGCAAGCCAAGTATCTCAAGTTGCTCGGTGTTGTTCAGCCGCTGGGGGTCGCCCATCACCGCCTCCCCCTAGCCTAGTTGGGCGGCATGATCGAGCAGGCCACCGGATGGCGCAACCCTCCCGGCTAACGGCTGGCTTCCCTGGCAGGGTCGACTAACTGGACATCGGAGCCGGAAAGCCTACCTCCGGCCGGAACCCCGCCCAATTCCGCCGAGCACTCGGAGACGCGGTTGGACATGTGGAGCAGTTCGGAGGATGCTCCCGCGATCCCAACGGGGTGCCTATGCGCTACAAGGTCGGTGCCGAGCAGCTCCAGCAAGCGCCATCCCTGGCCCACCGGCCCGACGGAACCTTTCGGTGGCCAGGACCGCACCGGTCGGTCCAACCCATGCGGTCTGTGCTGTGACCGGGGCTACCGTCTGCGGGATCAAGGCGGAGGCCCTTGAGGTACTCAACGAGGACTGGGAAACGGCCTGCTTTGTCGAGAAGTGCCCGGACTGTTCGACGCCGTCGCCGCCCGCGGTCGCGGCTAGCCACCGAGCGTTCCCGCCAGGTGTCCCGTGGTCGATCGCCGAGAGCTTTGGCTATCGGGTGGCTTGGCCTTCGCCTTGGACTTCGCCTTGGACCAAGCCCGCTTCCAGGCCGTCATCGTGGCGATCTGGGTCTGGTGCTCGGCCAGCAGCTGCCGGGCGAGCTGGCGGACCTCGGGCAGGCTGCCGTCGCGGAGCTCGGTGGCGGCCAGCTTGCTGCCGGCGCGCTGTCGCGCCGTCATTACCGTGAGGAAGGCCAGGTCGAACTTGGCCTCGCCGCTCCGGGTCAGCCGCTCCAGGTCGGTTTCCTTGCGGCTGCTGGGCTGCTGTTGGGGGTCGTAGGGGGCCAGCCCACGGCTGGCCAGCCAGGCTTGGAGCTGGGCGAGGTGGGCTTGTCCCTGCTGGCTGATGGTGTTGGCCAGCCGGGTTAGCTTGGGACGGGTGATCCGGTCGCTGCTCAAGTGCAGGATCGAGGTCGTCTGTAGTAGGTGCCCGGCCATGTGCTGCATGAACCACACGTCGGTCTCGTCGCTGGCTGGGGGCTGGTTGGCGTCGGGCATGGCGCAGCCGGCCACCAACACCGCAATGACAACCCAGCATCCGAACCGTTGTCGCACTATCGCCCCTTGGCTGTCGCGCGTGCCCGCCGTTGGCGGACGCCATCGGTCAATTGCCAGCCACTAGAGGATGTCGACCCAACGCGTGCTCCCTTGACCTAGATCACAAGAGAGTCCCAGCCAGGCCGCTGGGCCGCCTGTTGTGACCGTGAGTCCTAAGACGCCGGGGGATTGCTGCCGATGGAACTTCCGTCACGTCGGTTACCTCGAGCCAGGATCTAGACATGCGTCGGTTCTCGTTGTCGGTGTTGTTGATGGCCATCTGCCTGCTCCCGGTCGGGATCG
>JASLBL010000506.1 GCA_030146615.1 Actinomycetes bacterium | reverse complement strand
CCGTCCCCGCCGAGGCCACCATCCGCCGCCGGACCCTTTCCCGCCTGGACGCCGACGCGCTGGCCGCTGCTGTCGGCGCCTGGCTGGCCGACCGGGACCGGGGCCCCGGTCCTGCCGGAGCCGGCCGGCGGCGGGCGGTGGCGGTCGACGGCAAAACGCTGCGCGGCGCCCACCCACCCGACGGTGACGGCCGCCCGGTGCACCTGCTGGCGGCGATGGACCACACCAGCCGCGCGGTGCTGGCCCAACACCAAGTCGGCGGCGCGCCGGAGGAGGTGCCCGCTTTCGCCCCGCTGCTGGCCCCACTCGACCTCGCCGACGTCGTGGTCACCGCCGACGCCCTCCAGACCCACCCCGAGGCCGCCGAGTTCCTGGTCACCAGCAAGCAGGCGCACTACCTATTCGTGGTCAAGGCCAACCAGCCCAGCCTGCTGGACCGCTGCCAGCGCCTGCCCTGGCACCTGGTCCCCGAGCTGGACCGCACCCGCGACCGCGGCCACGGCCGCATCGAGATCCGCACCCTCAAGGCCGTCTCGGTCCACCAGTTCGGGTTCCCCCACGCCGCCCAAGTCCTCCAGGTCACCCGCAAGACCCGCGACCTGCGTCACCATCCCCGGCGGTTCACGACCGTGACGGTCTACGCCATCACCAGCCTCACCCACGCCCAGGCCGGCCCTGCCCAGCTTGCCGACCTCATCCGGGGGCACTGGGCGATCGAGGCGCTGCACCACGTCCGCGACACCACCTTCGCCGAGGACGCCTCCCAAGTCCGCACCGGCGCCACCCCAAACGTCATGGCGACCCTGCGCAACCTGGTCATCGGCGTGCTCAGTCGGGCGGGGCCGGTCAACGTCGCCGCCGCGCTGCGCCGCCAGGCCCGCAACCCCCGCCGACCCCTCGCCACCCTCGGGATCAGCCTCGGATGAAACCGACATCACGACACAACGACGGAGCCCTGGCTCCGGCTCTGGTGTTGCGCGACGGGGATCGGGAGGAACTGGAACGGTGGACCCGGTCGGCGACGGTTCCGGCTGCGGCAGCGAAGCGCGCACGGATCGTGCTGCTGGCCGCTGAAGGGGTCGCGAACTCCCGGATCGCCGAACTGGTCCACGCCTCGCTGCCGACGGTGCTGCAGTGGCGGAACTGCTACATGACCACGGGCATCGCTGGGCTGGCCGACGCGCGTCGACCGGGTCGGCCCCGCACGATCGACCAAGCCAAGATCGTGACCGAGACGTTGAAGCCACCGCCCAAGAAGCTCGGCGTGACGCACTGGCCTACTCGCCTGCTGGCCAGACGGCTGGGAGTCAGCGACTACACCGTCGCGAAGGCGTGGCGTGCCTATGGGATCAAGCCGTGGCGGGCCGAGTCGTTCCGGTTCTCCACCGACCCCGAGCTGGTCGGGAGGTCACCGACATCTGCGGGCTCTACCTCGCCCCGCCGGAGAACGCGATCGTGCCGTGCGTGGACCAGAAGTCCCAGATCCAGGCGCTGTCGACGAGGATCATCGGTAGACGACGTCGTCGACCGGTTCAGGTTCGAGGCGGACCGCACCGTCGATCGGGGTACAGGGCCATGCTGGTGCCGATCGGCGGGTCAGGCCGGCTGCTGGGCTGACGAGAAGAACTCGGTGAGGGCTTCAGCGAGGGCCTCGGGATGGGTCAGCATGACGGCGTGCCCAGCGCCGGGGATCTCTTGTATCCGTGCGTTGGGGACGTGGTCGGCCAGGTGCCGCGCGGCGGCGTGGTCGTAAGGCTTGGTGTCCGATCCGAGCAGCACCAGCACCGGAGCGGAGATCGCACCGAGCACGGCCGGATCAGCAGGGGTGGGGCCTTCGTACTCCATCGCCTGCTGTTGGACGTTGAGCACGTTCGGGACGTAGCGCCCCGTGGCCTTGAAGTAGCCGGCGTCCTCGGCCACGGCCATGTCGTCGTCGTTGAAGGGGAAACCACAGAACGCGCGGGCCGCGGCCGTCAGCTTGCCTTCTGCGGCCAGCTCGCCCATGCGCGCGACGGCGTCGCCGAGAGCCGCTTGCTCGTGCTCGTCCATCAGCCACGGCATCACAGGCCCAACGGAGGCCACCGCGGTCACCGCGTCGGGCTGCGCCGCCGCGGCGGTGAGTGCCAGGTTGGCGCCGGCGGACACACCCACCAGTCCGGTCGGTTCTGTGATGCTGTCGACGTAGGCGAGGACGTCATCGACTAGTCGACCGAAGCTGAGGTCGGGGTGATCGCCGCTGAGGCCACAGCCCCGATAGCTCGGCAGATAGCAGGTGAACCGGCCGGTGAGATGCGGTAGCAGCGCCTGCCAGTCGATGTCGCCATCGCCCATGATCCCTGGCACGAACACCAGCGGGGGCCCTTGGCCGTGCACGGTCCCACCGATGACGACGCCGTCGCTGGTGGTCACGTAGTGGGTGCGTTGGTTGCTCATGTGCTTCTCCTGCGTCTCGTGCGGTCATGCCGGCAACGATGACGCAGACGACGCCGGAGAATGTCACCCGACCGGGTACGTTTCGGCGGCCAGGGATGGTACTACAGGTCGCGGCGCGCAACCTGTGCGGCGAGATCCGCGCGTCCGTCGACCTCCACCTTGGCGTAGACGCGGGAGATGATCGGTCGGCAGGCATGGTGGTCGATCAGGTCATGAGGCGATGAGAACCGCATGGTATCCGACTCCGGTGCCTGCCTCACGTTTATCCTGTCAGACCACCCGCACCGGCCATCACGGCACTTTGACGGAGCCCTGCCCTTCCCCGTGAGGTGTTTGAGGTCGTTGTTGCCGTGACCGGGCTCCAGATCAGCCAACCCATACAGGTGGGCGCAGTCCGTCTCCTACCCGCACCTGCGGGGCTGCGTATTCTTGATGGACTGCCGACAGCTGCATTTGATCAACCGTTCCGCGCTGCGCCTTGCCACGCAGTTGTACTCTGCACCGCCCACCGAGCGGTGGATGCCGAGGAGGATGGGCTGCAACAGGTCCGTACAGCGCTGGCGTGGATCGCAGTCCGCGTCCGCTACGGGCTGCTCCGGCTTCCCGACGAGACGGTGCAGTCGTTCACCAGGCAGGATGCCCGCAGCTTGCCTCAAGCAGCCGATCTTGTCGCTATCCACGGCCTGCGCAGCGGCCGAACCTGGGTTCGCGTGGCTGGTGAGGCATCCCGTGCTCCAATCCTGGCGTTGGAGGCCAGCCCGCACCTGATGCAGCCGCCGCTGCCGTCCATGCTCACCCTGCAGGACCGGCAGGCGCTGCTGGCCTGTCGGCGGGCCGCCGCTGAACCCGACCCGCTAGTGCGAGTGCAGGCGTTGTGGGAAGCCATCGAGTTCTATGTGGCCGGCGCCCGGGTCCCACCCTTGTTCACCCGCAAACAGTTGTCTGCGTTCCGCAATGCGATCCCGGCCGGGCTCAGTAATGAGCAGCGTCAGCGCGTGCTAGATAAGATCGGCGAATTCAACGATCCATCACTGATGAAACGGTTACATGCCGTCCTCGACGCAGAAAATGCTCCCATCACCGACGCGGAGATCGCGTTGCTACGACGCCTACGCGATTTGAGGAACGACGCCGTCCACGGCCGCTCTACCGCTTTGCCCGATCAGGAGGACGTCAAGTACGCCACCAGCGTCGTCAGCCGCATGCTCATCTTCCGCATTTACAACACACTGGTAATCAATCAGCCAATGCCAGACCTCTAGCCCGTAATGCCATGTCAACGGCTGGCTGAAGGCGGCTACGGAGCGTCCCCTCGAATGATACTGACCCGGGCTGCGAGTGGACGGAGTTGCGGCGTGCTGGCGTGGTGCTCGCGCCTGAGCAGCTCGCGCAGCATCTCCTTGACGATCACCTGGTACCTGACCGCCTCGGGCGCGAGCCGCTCGGCCTCCAGGAGCATGTTCACGGCGGCAGCGTCCTTGCGCTGCTGGGTGTAGCCGCGCGCCAGGTCGATGAACACCTGCGCGCGCCGGCCAAGCAGGCCCGGCGGGAAGCGCGAGGGGTCGAGCACCTCACCCTTGCGCACGACCTCGCCGGCGTCGCCAAGCTCAACCGCCGTCGAGACCTCGTGCAGCGCGACGTTGGTGGGACCGAACGCGGTCCAGAAGTCGTTGCGGTCCTGGCCGACCCGGTCGGCCGTGGCCCTTGCCTCGCCGAGGAACTGGCGCACCGCGACCCGGTCGTCCTGGCGGGCAACTGCGATCAGCGCGGTCAGGTGGAGCGCGCCCCATGCCGACAGGTGCTCCGGGGTGGCGGTCGCCAGCCCCGGCTCCAGGGCGCGCACGGCGGTCATCGCGACGCCAGCGGCCTGTTCGACCTGACCGGCCCGGAGAAAGACGTGCCCAAGGTGGTAGGCGCTGGCCGCCATCAGCAGCGGGAGCTCCGCCGATTGCGCGGCCGGAGGGAACGCTCGGCGGCGATCCACGCCAATTCGGTCTCGCCCACCTTGGTCAGCGTCTTGGCGGTGATGTGGTAGTCTCCGCCAGGACGCCGAAGGCGCCGCGCCGGCCGTCGCCGGTCAGCTCGCGAACTGCGCGCTGGGCCTCGCCGATCAACCGGGAGCACAGCAAGCCGGCTTCTTCGAAGTGGGTCGCCTGGTACAGACGGTTCGCCTGGTCGACGTTGCGCCGCAGGTTCGGCAGATCCCGGACAGGGCCATCGCCCATGGCGATGCCGAACGTCGCGGGGATCACCTCGTAGTCGGTAAGCGCCGCCCGCAGCGCGGGAATCGCGCGAAACTCAATGCCGCCGTTGGGCGCCAGCGACAACGGCTGGCCGATCAGGTCCTCGACCGTGACCTTGAGGACCTGCGCGAGCCTGATGAGCACCGACACTCGGTCGACGTGGCGGATGCCGCGCTCGACCTGGCTCAGCCAGGCTTCCGACCGGCCGATCATGTTGGCCAGGGCGAGCTGGGACAGGCCACGCCGGCGGCGGTAGATGGCGATGCGCTCGCCGACCGACATGTACTCCACGGGCTGGTTCACGGCGCGGCTCCATCGGGCCTCGCCCCGGGGCCTGATCCCGGATTCCCTCGTGGTGGCCACCCGGTGGCCTCGCGCCCGGTTGACCTCCTCGAGGATCTCCTCCCACGGAGGCATCCGAGCCGCTCGAGGAGCCGACTCATCGAACAGCACCCGCACGCCCCACTCGCGGAGCTGGCGAAGGCTGGCTCGGAATGTCGGGTGACGCGCCAGCGGCGGGTTCATGTTAGGGACGGCGACGATTGGGGCATCGAGGCCGAGGAACTCGCAGAGCGTGCCCACCGCGACCGTGTCGGTGATCCCGGCCACCCAGCGGTTGATCGTGTTGAAGGTGGCCGGGGCGACCACGAGGGCGTTGGCCTCGGGCACGGTCTCGGCCTCGTCGGGCTCCCGCCACCGGTGGCGGACCGGGAAGCCGGTGATGGCGCCAACCAGTGGCGCGTCGATGAACGCGAGCGCCTCCGGGGTGGCGGTGACGG
>JASLBL010000501.1 GCA_030146615.1 Actinomycetes bacterium | reverse complement strand
TGCGGTTGATTGCCTCCTTGGCACCTGCCACGGCGTCCGACTAGGGGAAGTGGGCCGGCCTGTTGGGCCGGGCCCGGCTGCAGCACATGAGTGGAGCACGCCTGGCGGTTGGCCAGGTGAGGCGACCTGGGACGGTGGCAGGGGTCGGCGCGTCCTCTGAGACGGCCGAGGTGGTTGTGCCAGCTTGGTCTGTGGGGGCGGTGGCCGCCCGCCGACGTTCACGCTCCCGCAACGTCGGCGGATCAAGACCCTGCCCTGTCCCGCCCGGCCGATCATGACCTGCCATTTGCGACCTGGTCGTTGGCCAAGCTGGCCGACTTCCTGGTCGCCGAGGGGGTGGTCGACGACATCAGCCACGAGGGCCTGCGGGTCCTGCTCCGCCACGAGGGCGTCTCGTTTCAAGTGATCAAGACCTGGAAGCAGTCCAGCGACCCGGACTTCGAAACCAAGAAGAACCGGATCCTGCACCTGTACGGGCTGATGGACTGCACCCACGATGTCCAGACCGGCGATCCCGAGGTGGTCATCTACGTGGACGAGTTTGGCCCCCTCAACCTCCAGCCGCACCCTGGCCGGCAGTGGACCAGGCAGGCCGGTGGCGGCCCGACGCGGCGTCGTCGGCGGCGAGCGATCTATACCCGCCCGCATGGCGTGCGCCACCTGCTGGCCGCCTACGACCTCTCACACGACCGGCTGTATGGCCATATCAAGCCGCGCAAGCGTCGCGGGGAGTTCCTGGTCTTCCTGCGCTACCTGCGCACCTCTACCCGCCAGGGGTGCGCATCGGGATCGTGCTGGACAACTTCAGCCCGCACCTGAGCACCGACGACGACCCCAGGATCAGCAACTGGGCCGCAGCCAACAACGTTGAGTTTGCCTACACCCCGACCAATGCGAGCTGGCTGAACCGGATCGAGGCCCAGTTCACCGCGCTGCGCTACTTCACCCTCGACGGCACCGACCACGCCTCCCACCGCGAGCAGGCCAGCATGATCCGCCGCTACCTCGCCTGGCGTAACCGCCACGCCCGCGACCAGCGCCTCGGCAGGATCATCAAACGGGCAAACGTTGCCTGACGCGGCACTAGAGGACTTGGGTGTCGACTCGACGGGCCGGGTTAACGCTGTGATGAGCGGGGCGGCCATGATGTGCCAGCCGACTGTTGATCGCAGCCATCAGGGAGGCTGAACGATGAGCGCTGTCAGCGTCCGCTACATCGTCGACGACGTCGATGCGGCGATCAGGTTCTACACCGAGCGGCTCGGCTTCACCGTCGAGCTGCATCCCGCGCCTGGGTTCGCCATGCTCGCGCGCGGCGAGCTTCGGCTGCTGGTGAACGCTGCCGGCGGACCCGGCGGGGCCGCTCAGCCCATGCCTGATGGTCGCCGGCCCGAGCCGGGCGGCTGGAACCGCATCCAGCTCCAGGTCGACGACCTGGACCGCGAGGTCGAGCGTCTCCGTCAGGCGGGCGCACAGTTCCGCAACGACATCGTGACCGGGTTCGGTGGCAAACAAATCCTGCTGGAGGACCCTGCCGGCAACCCCATCGAGCTGTTCGAGCCGCCACCCCCCAGGAACCAGTAGACAGGAGGAAGACGGTCATCCCACCAGCCACAACCCACAAGGCGGGAAGCCTCCAGCTAGACGGAACAGCTGACCTGACCAGTGAGAACGACGGTAGATGTCAGGAGTTGCGTGGGGCTACCAGGCCGGATTCGTAGGCGAGGACGACGAGCTGCGCGCGGTCACGGACGTGGAGCTTGGTCATGGCCCGGTTGATGTGGGTTTTCGCGGTCATCGGGCTGATCACCATGCGGTCGGCGATCTGGGCGTTGGACAGGCCCTGCGCGACCAGGGCGACGGCCTCGCGTTCGCGGTTGGTCAGCTCTTCCAGCCTCGTGGCGGTGCCGGTGGTGAGCGGCTGGGTGACGTACCGGTTGATCAGCTTGCGGGTGATCGACGGTGCCAGCAGGGCGTCACCACGCGCGGCGACGCGTACGGCGTGCAGGAAGTCTTCCGGCTGGATGTCCTTGACGAGGAATCCGGCCGCGCCGGCGCGCAGCGCGTTGAAGACGTACTCGTCCAAGCCGTAGTTGGTCAGGATCACGACGTGCACCCCGGCCAGGGTCGGGTCCGCGGCGATGCGCCGAGTCGCCTCGATGCCATCGACGACCGGCATCTGAATGTCGAGGAGCGCGATGTCGGGCAAATGTTCTTTGGCCAGCGCCAGGCCCTCGCTGCCATCGGCGGCCTCGGCCACCACCTCAATGTCGTCCTCGACCTCAAGGAGGGCGCGGAACCCGCTACGAAGCAGCGGCTGGTCGTCGACCAGCAGGACACGGATCATGACGGTTCATCCACGGGCAGTTCAGCTTGGACGCTGAAGCCGCCCCCGCTGCGCGGCGCCGCCCGCAGCCGGCCGCCGAGGGCGGTGACCCGTTCGCGCATCCCGAGCAGCCCGACGCCGGGCACCGGCGCGGTGTCCGACGCCGCCTTGCCATCGTCATCGACCCGTATGACCAGGGCATCGGGACGGTAGTCGATCCGGACCCACGCGGTCGCGGCGGCAGCGTGACGGGCGATGTTGGTCAGCGACTCCTGAACGATCCGATACGCGGTCCGGTCCACCGCGGCCGGCACCTCGTTTCGGTGGCCCTCGATCGTCAGCTTCGCGTCCAGGCCGGTCGTCCGAGCCCGTTGCACCAGTTCCGGGACGTGGTCGAGTCCACGCGGCGGATTCGTGTCGTCGTCGCGCAGCGCCTCCAGGGTCGCTCGCAGTTCCCAAGCCGCCTCACGACCGGCCTCCCGGATCGCCAGCAGGGCCTCCGACACCGGTTCGCCCCGCTTGCGGGCCAGGTGGACGGCGACTTCGGCCTGCACCTTGATGACCGAGATCTGGTGGGTGAGCGAATCGTGCAGCTCCCGCGCGATGTGCAGCCGCTCCTCGTCGGCGCGGCGCCGCGCCGTCTCCTCCCGGGTGCGCTCGGCCTCATCCGCCCGCCGCTCGGCCTGCCGCAGCGCCTCACCCGCCGCGCCGGCGGCGATCAGCCAGGCCAGCTCGAGGGCACCTCGGGCCTGCGCGAACGCCTCGCCCATGGCGTGCAGACCCGAGGCCAGGGCCGCCAGGGGGAGCGCGGCCAGCATGATCACGCTCGCCACCACCGTGATCGTGCGGTGTCCCGCCCGCACGGCGCCGTACACCGCGACCAGGTACGCGACGGCAGGCACGTCGACACCGGCCGCCTGGTACCCCACCGCGCACAGCCCGGTGACGGCCAGGACCGGAACCGGCGCGCGGCGGCGCGCGGCCAGCGCCAAGCCACTGGCCGTCAGCAGCCCATAGCCAAGCAGGTCGAGGTTGGCGGCAGAACGCTGCCCGGAGAGCCCGGTGACCAGCAGGATCGCCGCCACCCCGACGGCGATCAGCCAGTCGCTGACCCCGATCCGTCCCCTGCTCATGGGCTCACCTTAGCCGGATGGCTGCCCGGGCGAGTCCTGCGCGCGGATGATCGGCCGGGTACCGCACACGCGGTAGCTTCCCGGCTTCTGCGGCATCCGCGGCAGCCGGCTGCGCCGCTTGCGGCAGCGTGAAGTGCCCGCGTCAGCACGACGACAGCTGGTGGGTCCGGCGGACAGGATCAGACGACGTCCAGTCCTAGGAGGAGAAGGAGCACCGCATGTCCGTCCGTCACCTGCTTACCGCCGCCGCAGCCGCCCTGC
>JASLBL010000426.1 GCA_030146615.1 Actinomycetes bacterium | reverse complement strand
CCGCTGCCACCGAGCGTGCTACGTCCGGCTCGTTCCACTTCGACAGTATGGGCGGGACTTTTGCACTCGACGGGTCCGGCTGTCCAGTGGACAAACTGCCCGGCTGCCCCAACGAGTCCCCAACGTGGCGGCAAACGCGCTGGTGGCCTGCTGTTATGCTTGTCTCAGGTGGCCGGAAGGCCCCGTTCAGCATGCCCCTACAGCTTTCTGAGGAGATTTCCTGTGGACGCCGAGCGCTACGACCCCCAGCAGGTGGAGCCCAAGTGGGTGGCGGCCTGGGAGGAGCTGGCGCTCTACCGGAGCGACGACAGCGACACCGGCCGGCCCCGCTTCTATGCCCTGGACATGTTCCCGTACCCGTCGGGCGACCTGCACATGGGCCACCTGGAGGCGTTCTCGGGCGGGGACGTGATCGCCCGCCTGAAGCGGATGCAGGGCAACAACGTGCTGCACCCGATCGGCTGGGACGCCTTCGGCCTGCCGGCCGAGAACGCGGCCATCCGGCGCGGGGTCCATCCCAAGCCCTGGACCTACCAGAACATCGACGCCCAGCGGGCCACCTTCCACCGCCTGGGGATCTCCTTCGACTGGTCGCGGGCCCTGATCACCTGCGACCCGGACTACTACCGCTGGACCCAGTGGCTGTTCCTGCGGTTCTTCGAGCGCGGCTTGGCCTACCGCAAGGCGTCGCCGGTCAACTGGTGCCCCAACGACCAGACCGTGCTGGCCAACGAGCAGGTGATCAACGGCCACTGCGAGCGCTGCGACGCCCTGGTCGAGAAGCGCGAGCTGACCCAGTGGTTCTTCAAGATCACCGACTACGCCCAGCGGCTGCTGGACGACATGGAGGGCCTGAACTGGAGCGACAAGGTCCTGACCCAGCAGCGCAACTGGATCGGGCGCTCGACCGGGGCCCACGTCGACTTCCAGGTGGCCGAGACCGGCGAGACGGTGCGGGTGTTCACGACCCGGCCGGACACGCTGTTCGGGGCCACGTTCTTCGTGCTCGCCCCCGAGCACCCGCTGGCCGAGCGGCTGGTCGCCGGCACCGAGCGGGAGCCGGAGTTCCGCGCCTTCCTGGAGCGGGTCGGCCGCGAGACCGAGATCGAGCGGCTGTCCACCGAGCGTGACAAGGAGGGCGTGTTCCTGGGGGCACATGCCGTCAACCCGGTCAACGGCGAGCTGATCCCGATCTGGGCCGCCGACTACGTGCTGATGGACTACGGAACGGGCGCGATCATGGCCGTGCCCGCCCACGACCAGCGCGACCTGGAATTCGCCCGCAAGTACCGCCTGCCGGTGCGGGTGGTGATCCAGCCCGAGGGCTCCGAGCCGCTGGACGGCTCGGCCCTGACCGAGGCCATGAGCCACGATGGGGTGCTGGTCAACTCAAACGGCTACGACGGCCTGCCGGCCACCGAGGCCATCCAGCGGATCACCGCCGATCTGGAGGCGCGCGGCCTCGGCGGCCCGGCGGTCAACTTCCGCCTGCGCGACTGGCTGCTGTCCCGCCAGCGCTACTGGGGCTGCCCGATCCCGATCGTGCACTGCCCGGCCTGCGGCGAGGTGCCGGTGCCGGACGACCAGCTGCCGGTGCTGCTGCCCGAGGACGTCACCGACTTCCGGCCAAGGGGCCTGTCGCCCCTGGCCACCTCGGAGGCCTGGGTGAACGTCGACTGCCCGCGCTGCGGCGGCCCGGCCCGGCGCGAGACCGACACGATGGACACCTTCGTCGACTCCTCGTGGTACTTCCTGCGCTACACCGGGCTGGACCCCGACCAGCCGTTCAACCCCGAGCGGGTGGCCGCCTGGATGCCGGTGCACCAGTACACCGGGGGGATCGAGCACGCCATCCTGCACCTGCTGTACGCCCGCTTCTTCACCAAGGTGCTGTACGACCTGGGCATGGTCGGCTTCACGGAGCCGTTCACCTCGCTGCTGAACCAGGGCATGGTGGTGATGCACGGGGCGGCCATGTCCAAGTCGCGGGGCAACCTGGTCGAGCCGTCGGAGATCATCGACGAGCACGGCGCCGACGTGGCCCGCCTGACCATGCTGTTCGCCGGCCCGTTCGAGGACGACGTCGACTGGGCCGACGTCTCGCCCGAGGGCATGGCCCGCTGGGTCCAGCGGGTCTGGCGGACCGTCCACGCGGCCGTGGCCGAGCCCCCGACGGGGGAGCCCGATTGGCCCGACGACCTGGAGCTGGCCCGCCTGGCCCACCGGACCACCGCCGGGGTCACCGACGACCTGGAGCGGTTCCGCTTCAACACCGCCATCTCCAAGCTGATGGTCCTGTCCAACGGCCTGGCCGACGCCGTCCGGACCGGCCGGGGAAGTGCCGCCCAGCGACGCGACGCCGCCGAGCGGCTGGTCCCGCTGCTGGCCCCCCTGGCCCCGTTCGTGACCGAGGAGCTGTGGCGGGTCCTCGGCAACTCGAGCTCGGTCCACCAGACCAGCTGGCCCAGCTTCGACCCCAACCTGGTCCGGGCCGAGCGGGTCACCCTGATCGTCCAGGTCGACGGCAAGGTCCGCGACCGGATCGAGGTCGCCCCCGACACCACCGAGGACGAGCTTCGCGACCTGGCCATGGCCTCCGAGCGAGTCCGCACCGCCCTCGGCGACCGCCAGGTAGCCCGCGTCGTGGCCGTCCCGCCCAAGCTGGTGAACCTGGTCACGGCTCGCTGATCAGGGGCCCCTGGGGGCTGGGACTGTGGGGTTGGCCCTGGCTGTGGGCGGCCCCCTACGGGGCCGGGATGGTGTGGGCCCGGGGGTGTGGACAGCGCGACCCGGGCGGCGGTTGAGGTAGCTAGGTTCATCGGCGGCGACGCCAACCGGAAGGAGTGCCATGTCGCAGCCGCCGCCATTCGTCCTGCCGCCCGAGGGTCCTCGTTCCCGGGTTCGCGCGGTGCTCGCCGGTGCCGGACGGCAGCGGGTCGCGGTCGCCCTCCTCGCCCTGGCCGCGCTGGTCGGCGGCGGGTTCATCTGGGTCCGAGCCACTCCGCGCGTGGCCGGGACGGCGACCGGCCAGGACACGGTCGCCCCACCCGACCAGACCCTGCCGCGGGCCGCGCCCGACACGTCGGCGACGGCCTCAGCCTCCGACCAGGTGGCCGTCCATGTGGCCGGCCGGGTCCGACGCCCCGGTCTGGTCCGCCTGCCCGCCGGCAGCCGCGTCCACGATGCCATCCGAGCCGCCGGCGGCGTGACCTCCGGTGCCGACCTCGACGCCGTCAACCTGGCCCGCAAGCTCGCCGACGGCGAGCAGATCCGAGTGCCGGCTCCCGGCGACCCCCCACCACCACCCGACGCCGCCACAACCCCCGGCAACCCGAACACCACGCCATCCGCGCCCCTCGACCTCAACACCGCGACCCTCGAACAGCTCGACACCCTCCCCGGCGTCGGCGAGGTCACCGCCAACCGCATCATCACCTACCGCACCGCCCACCCCTTCACGACCGTGGACGAGCTCCTCGAGGTGCCAGGCATCGGCCAACGCCGGTTCGACCAGCTCAAAGACCTGGTCACCGTCACATGACTCGCGCCTCGCCTCCGTCGCCGGGACAGTCGCATCCCCGGTTTGGTCAGGCGCCCTCCGCATCCAGATCCGGCCCGCCGCCACCCGCTCCACCCGGTCGGGCCGCTCCCGGGACCCGCCTCCCGCCGGATACGGGTCAGTCGTCCGAGCGACTCCCAGGATTCGGCGGCAATGCCGACCCTCCCCGCCGTGACCCCAACGCGGACCCTGACGTGGACGGCGTGGCCTTGGCGGCGGCCACCGCGACCGGAGTGCTCCTGGGTACCAGGTTCGCCGTGGCGGCAGCCTGGGTCGTCGCGGCCTTCTGCCTGGCCGTGGCCTGCCTGGGAGCGGGCGCTGTATCGCG
>JASLBL010000326.1 GCA_030146615.1 Actinomycetes bacterium | reverse complement strand
CTGGTACCTGGTCGACCGGGGCCGCACCGAGGTCACCCGCAACGTCGCCGCCACCATCTTCGCGGTCGTGTACGTGCCCTTCATGGCCGCCCACCTGTCGCTGGTCATCGGCCGGGCCGACCACTACGTCGGCGCCCTGCTGGGGTACGCGGTCCTGGTCGTGGTCTACGACACCGCCGCCTACGCCACCGGGTCGACCCTCGGGCGCCGGCCGATCGCTCCCCAGGTCTCACCCAACAAGTCCTGGGAGGGGGCGATCGGGGCCTCGGTCGCCTGCCTGCTCGCGGGCGCGTTCCTGCTGCCGTTGTGGGAGCCCTGGACGCTGGCCTCCGGCCTGGTCCTGGCCGCGGCCACCTGTGTGGTGGCGCCGCTCGGCGACCTGTCGGAGTCGATGCTCAAGCGCGACCTGGCCGTCAAGGACATGGGCTCGATCCTGCCCGGCCACGGCGGCATGCTCGACCGGATCGACGCCCTGCTGTTCATGGCCCCGGTCCTCTACTACGTCTTGGCCGCCTTCGACGTGATCCGGTCGCCGTGACCCGCTCCCTCTACGACCTCGACCCCGGGCAGCTGGAGGCGCTGGTCGCCGAGGCCGGCGAGCCGCCCTACCGGGCCCGCCAGCTGGTCCACTGGCTCGACACCCGCCGCCAGCCCGACCCGCGGGCCATGACCAACCTGCCCCGGTCGCTGCGGTCGCGGCTGTCGGAGCGGTTCGCCGGGAGCGGGCTCACCCTCGACCAGCACCAGGCCGGCGACGACGGGTGGACCCACAAGTTCCTGTTCCGCCTGCCCGGCGGCGACGCCGTCGAGTCGGTCCTGATGCTGTACCCGCCGGCCGGGCCGAGTCCCGACGACGACTGGGAGGGCGGGGCGCACGGGCCCGGGAACGGCCCGCCCAAGCCTTCGCGGGGGCAGGGTCGGGCCACGGTCTGCATCTCCAGCCAGGCCGGGTGCGCGATGGGCTGCACCTTCTGTGCCACCGGGCAGTTCGGGTTCACCAGGCACCTGTCGGTGGGGGAGATCGTGGAGCAGGTGGCCAGGGTGTCGACCCTGCTGTCGGAGCTGCGGCCGGGGCCGGGGGCGCCCGACCACCTGACGAACGTGGTGTTCATGGGGATGGGGGAGCCGTTCGCCAACCAGGAGGCCACCTGGGGGGCCGCCAACCGGCTCCACCACGGGTTCGGGCTGTCGGCCAGGGCGATCACCATCTCGACGGTCGGGCTGGTCCCGGGGATCCGGCGGGCGGCCGCCGAGCCGCTCCCGGTCAACCTGGCCGTCTCCATTCACGCCGCCGACGACGCGATCCGCGACCGGCTGGTCCCGGTCAACCGCACCTGGCCGATCGCCGAGCTGCTGGACGCCGTGCGCGACTATGTTGCCGCAACCCGGCGCCGGGTCTCGTTCGAATACGCGCTCATGGCCGGTGTGAACGACGACCTGGAGCAGGCCCGGAAGCTGGGGCGGCTGCTCGCCCCGCTGCGGGTCCCGGGCAGCGGCGGCCACGCCGCCCACGTCAACCTCATCCCCTACAACCCGACCCCGGGCACCGGGTTCTCCCCGCCGTCCAAGGCGGCCGTGCGCCGGTTCCGGGAGGCGGTCGCCGCCTCCGGGGTCCCGGTCAGCGTCCGCGCCAACCGCGGCGTCGGCATCGACGCCGCCTGCGGACAGCTCCGCACCGCCGCCGGCCGCGCCGGCCGCCGGGTCCTCCCCCTCGCCGAGGGTCCCCAGTGAGCCCGCCCACCGGCGTGGCCCTTCTCGGGTCGACCGGGTCGATCGGGGAGCAGGCGCTGGACGTGATCCGGGCGGCGCCGGAACGGTTCCGGGTGGTGGCGCTGGCCGCCGGGCGCTCGGCCGAGAAGCTGGCCGCCCAGGCCCGCGAGCTGCGCCCGGCCGCCGTCGGCCTGGTCGACGAGACCCGGGCGGCCGGCCTGGCCGCCGAGCTGCCGCCCGGCTGCCGCCTGGCCGTCGGGCCCGACGCGGTCGCCGAGCTGGCCGCCGCCGACGACGCCGACGTCGTGCTCAACGGCGTCACCGGCTCGGCCGGCCTGGCCCCGACCCTGCGGGCGCTGGAGGCTGGCCGCCGGCTCGCCCTGGCCAACAAGGAGAGCCTGATCGTTGGCGGCGAGCTGGTCACCTCCATGGCCAAGCCGGGCCAGATCGCCCCGGTCGACTCCGAGCACTCCGGGCTCGCCCAGTGCCTGCGGGCCGGCCGCCCCGGGGAGGTGGCCCGGCTGGTGGTGACCGCCTCCGGTGGGCCGTTCCGCGGGCGGTCGGCCGCCGAGCTGGCCGACGTCACCCCGGCCCAGGCCCTGGCCCACCCGACCTGGGCGATGGGCCCGGTGATCACCGTCAACTCGGCCACCCTGATGAACAAGGGCCTCGAGGTGATCGAGGCCCACCTGCTGTTCGAGGTGCCCTACGACCGCATCGAGGTCGTCGTCCACCCCCAGAGCGTGGTCCACGCCATGGTGGAGTGGTGCGACGGCTCGACGGTGGCCCAGCTCTCCATGCCCGACATGCGGCTGCCGATCGGCCTGGCGCTCGGCTGGCCGGACCGCGACGAGCGGCCCCTGGGCCGGATCGACTGGGCCCGCGCGACCACCCTCGAGTTCCAGCCCGTCGACCGGGCCACCTTTCCCCTGTTCGACCTGGCCGTGCGCGCCGGCCGCGAGGGCGCCACCGCCCCGGCGGCGCTGAACGCGGCCAACGAGGAGGCGGTGGCCGCCTTCCTCGAGGGCCGGCTCCCGTTCCCTGGCATCGCCGAGGTGGTCGCCGAAGTCCTCGAACGGCACCAGCCTCCGGCCGTCCTCGACCTGGATGCCCTGCTCGCCACCGAGCGGTGGTCCCGCGACCTCGCCCGTACACTGGTCGAGGACCTGATCACCTCCCGGGAGAACCGATGACCAGCCTGCTCGGCATCACGCTCTTCGTTCTCGCCCTCATGCTGGCCATCTTCCTGCACGAAGGCGGGCACTTCACGACCGCCAAGCTTTTCGGGATGAAGGTCGAGCGGTTCTTCCTTGGCTTCGGCCCGACCATCTGGTCGTTCCGGCGAGGCGAGACCGAGTACGGCATCAAGGCCTTCCCCCTGGGTGGCTTCTGCAAGATCGCTGGCATGAGCCCGTACGAGAACGACGGCAACTTCCTGGAGGAGGACCGCTCGGCCAACAAGCCGGCGGCCACCCCGACCCCGCCGGAGCGGCAGTTCCGCAACAAGCCGGCCTGGCAGCGGGCGATCGTGCTCGCCGCCGGGTCATTCACCCACTTCATCGTGGCCGTCCTGCTCATCTGGATGGTGCTGGTGACCATCGGCGTCGGCACCGGCCAGGCCACGACCACCATCGACCGGACCGTCCCGCTCAACGCGGGGACGCCCAGCCCGGCCCAGACCGGCGGCCTCCAGGCCGGCGACGAGATCGTGGCCGTGGCCGGCACGCCGGTCGAGTCGTTCGAGCAGCTGCGGGCCGCCCTGTCCGACAAGGGCGGCCAGTCCATCACCATCGACTACGTCCGCGACGGCCAGCGGCAGTCCACCACCGTGACCGCGGCCAGCCAGGACGGCCGCGGGTTCCTCGGCTTCCAGCCCAGCGAGGAGACCAGGCGCACCGGCGTGCTCACGGCCATCCCCGAGTCGGTCGAGCTGTTCTGGGACACCACCGTGGCCACCATCAAGGGCCTCGGCGGCTTCGTCACCGGGCTGGCCGGCCGGATGAGCACCCCCGAGTCCGCCCCGACCGGCGGTGGCGGCGGTGGGGAGGTCCGCGACGGCGGCCCCATCGGCATCGTCGGCATCACCCGCCTGGCCGGCCAGGCCGTGGCCAACAACCAGTGGGCGATCTTCATCGCCATCCTGATCCAGCTCAACATCGTCGTCGGCGTGTTCAACCTCCTGCCCCTGCCCCCGATGGACGGCGGCTACCTGGCGTTCGTGCTCTGGCAGGTGATAACCAGACGCGAGGTCGACCTGCGCAAGGTCGTACCGGTGGCCGCACTGATCGTCGGCCTGCTGGTGATGCTCACGGTGGGCCTGGTCTGGCTCGACATCACCAACCCCGTCCCCTATCCGTTCCGATAAGGAGCCCCTGGTGGCCTTCCCGCTCGAGTTGACCGACCTGGCGGCAGGCGTCGGTCGGCGGCGCTCTCGCCGGATCAGCGTCGGCAGGGTCGCGGTCGGCGACGGTGCCCCCATCAGCGTCCAGTCGATGACCATCACCAAGACCGCCGACATCAACGGCACCCTCCAGCAGATCGCCGAGCTGGCCGCGACCGGCTGCGACATCGTGCGGGTGGCCGTGCCCGACACCGACGACGCGGCCGCCCTGCCCGCGATCGCGGCCAAGTCGACCATCCCGGTGGTGGCCGACATCCACTTCCAGTGGAAGTACGCCATGGCCGCCATCGAGGCCGGCTGCGCCGGGGTCCGCATCAACCCCGGCAACATCAAGAAGCACGACAAGGTGAAGCTGATCGCCCAGGAGGCGCAGGCCCGCGGCATCCCGATCCGGGTCGGGGTCAACGCCGGCTCGCTCCAGAAGGAGATCCTGGCCAAGCACGGCGGCCCCACCCCCGAGGCGCTGGTCGAGTCGGCCCTGTTCGAGGTCGGCATCCTCGAGGAGGTCGGCTTCGGCGACATCAAGATCTCGGTCAAGCACCAGAACCCGGTGTCGATGATCGCCGCCTACCGGCTGCTCGCCACCCGCGTCGACTACCCGCTGCACCTGGGCGTGACCGAGGCCGGCACCCCCAGGGACGGGATCGTCAAGTCGGCCGTCGGCATCGGCGCGCTGCTCGCCCAGGGCATCGGCGACACCATCCGGGTGTCGCTGACCGCCCCGCCGATCGAGGAGGTCAAGGCGGGCAACGCCATCCTCGGGGCCCTCGGCCTGCGGCCCAAGAAGCTCGACCTGGTCGCCTGCCCGTCCTGCGGGCGGGCCGAGGTCGACGTGTTCGCCCTGGCCAACGCCGTCGAGGAGCGCATGGCCGAGATCGACGCCCCGATGCGGGTCGCGGTCATGGGCTGCATCGTCAACGGCCCCGGGGAGGCCCGCGAGGCCGACGTCGGCGTGGCCTCGGGCAAGGGCAAGGGCCAGATCTTCCGCCACGGCCAGGTGATCCGCACCGTCCCGGAGGCCGAGATCGTCGACGCCCTGATGCACGAGGCCAAGCTGCTGGCCGAGGAATACCGGATGGCCGGCGGCGGGCCGGGCGTCCCCGAGGTCGTCCGGAGCTGAGGTGCTCCGGAGCTGGACCGGCGGCGACGACCGGGCCCGTCAGGCGGCGCGACCGTCCCGCTTCACGGTGCGGCCCATCGGCCGCGAGGACCAGTCCCTGGCCCTGGAGGCGCTAGACCGCAACCCGGTCAGGGACGTGTTCATCGCCAGCCGCATCCTCCACGACGGCGCCCTGGCCTCCCTCGGCCCCAGCCCCCTGTGGGGCGCGCTCGACGGCGGCGGCCTGCGCGGCCTGCTCCACGTCGGCCCCAACCTGGTCCCGGCCACCGACGACGAGGCCGCCTGCGAGGCCCTGGCCACCGCCGCCGGTGGCCTCTACCCGACCCGCATGGTGGTCGGCGAGCGGGTCACGGTCGAGCTCCTCTGGTCCCTCATCGGCTCCAGCTTCCCCGCCCCCCGCGAGGTCCGCCGCCGCCAGTTCGTCTACGCCGTCGACCCCGACCGGCTGGTCCGCGACCGGCATGGCGGGGCCCCGGGCATCGCCCGCCTGGCCGAACGCTCCGACGAGGACCGGGTCCTGAAGCTGTCCGCCGCCATGTACACCGAGGAGATGGGCGAGAACCCCATGGCCCGCGACCCCGACGGCTACCGCCGCCGCGTCCGCATGCTCATCTCCCGCGGCTGGACCTACGTCTACGAGTCCGCCGGCCACCTCCAGTTCAAGATGGACGTCGGCTGCGCCAGCAACCACACCGCCCAGATCCAGGGCGTCTACGTCCCCCCAGACCTCCGCGGCCGCGGCGTCGGCACCGCCGCCATGTCCGCCTGCTGCGACCTCGCCTTCGACCGCCACCCCAACCTGTCGCTGTACGTCAACGACTTCAACACCCCCGCCGTCGCGCTGTACGAGCGCATCGGGTTCCGGCGCGAGCCCTACGACTTCCAGACGATCATGCTGCCCTAGCAGCCGTTGCGGTCCGGTTGTCCACAGATCTTGGTGAGGGTCGTCCAGGCGGTGGGTCGGGGTCGTAGCGTGCTGGATGATGACCAACTTGCGTGGTGGGTCCGGGCCCGGCGCACGCGGCCCTGCGGAGGTCCCCGCGGGTCGGGATTTCGGCTCTCCCAAGGGCCTCCGGTTCCTGGTGCACCGGCCGGTGCGGGCGCATCCGCCGCCGTTGCCGGCGGCCGACCTCACGATCGCCGGTCCGCCGACGGTGGGCTGGACCGCTGGCGGCGCCGCCGGGTGGCTGCAGTACCTGGTGCCGCTGCTCGGGAGCGGTGGGTCGATCGCGTTCCTGTTCGCCGTCCCCGGGCCCAGGCCCGCGTGGCTGGTCGTCCTGATTATCGGCGCGGCCGTCGCCTCGGTGGTGGCGGGCCTCGGACTCCGCCTGGTCGAGCGCCGCGCCGCCGGCCGAGCCAGGCGCCGGGACCGGTCCCGCTACCTCGCCCACCTCCGGCAGGTCGCCTCCCGGGCCGACCACCTGGCGGCCACCCAGCTTGCCATCGCCGAACACCTCCACCCCGACCCAGCCACCCTCCGAGCCGTCGTCCGCACCGACCGCCTCTGGGAGCGCCGCCCCGCCGACCCCGACTTCCTCACGGTGCGGGTCGGCCGAGGCCCTGTCCCCCTCGCCAACCGGGCCCGCCTCGACACCGCCGGCGGCCCCCTTCTGGAGCTCGACCCCGAGCTGCTCGAAGCGGCGGAAGAGGTCGTCCGTCGAACGGCCTGGCTCCCAGGCGCCCCGGTGGTCGTTCCGCTCCGCCGGCTCGACGTCCTCGCGCTCACCGGCCCACCGGCCAGCACGCGCGCCCTCGCCCGTTCCCTCCTCTGCGAGCTCGCCGCCTTCCACGCCCCCGACGACCTCCGGATCCACGTGATCACTCCACCCGACACCGATCCAACGTGGGCGTGGACGAACTGGCTGCCCCACACCCGCGACCCAGCTTTCACCCGCAGCCAGCCTCCAAGTTCCCTGCTCGCCGACACCCGGGGCCAGACCGACGCCCGCCCGCACCTGCTCGCGATCCTCGACCTGGCCGAGCCGACCCCGGCCATCGACCCCTCGGCGGCGGAGGCGAGGATCGCCGAGCTGCTGCAACGTTCCGCAGCGCCCGGCGTAACGGTCATCTGGCTGGCCGAGACCACCGCCGGCGAGCCGTCCGAGATCTCGATGCGCATCCGCATCGACCATCAGGGCTACGCGACCCTCCTGGAGACCACTCCGGGCGGCCGCCGGGTCACCGGTATCCAGACCGACTCGGCACACCTCGCCTCCTGCCAGGCCCTCGCCAGCCGCCTGGCGCCGCTCCGGCTTGAGCACCCACCCTCGACAGCACAATGTGCAGCGCCCGTGCGCCTGGCCGACCTCCTTGAGCTGGTTGGCCGTCAACGCGACCGGTCGACCGGACCCGGCCCAACCGCGCCCGGCGGGGGAGTGCGGGCGCGTTCCCGTCCGGACCTGCTGCGGGTGCCGGTCGGGGTCACCGCGAGCGGGGATCCGCTCGTGCTCGACCTCAAGGAGGCGGCCGAGCAGGGCATCGGCCCGCACGGGCTCGTCGTGGGAGCTACCGGTTCGGGCAAGAGCGAGCTGCTGCGGACGATCGTCGCCGGCCTGGCCGCGACCCACCTGCCCGAGCAGCTGGCCTTTGTGCTGGTCGACTTCAAGGGCGGCGCCGCATTCGCCGACCTGGCGTTCTTCCCACAGGTCGCCGGGCTCATCACGAACCTTCAATCGGACCTGTCGATGGTCGACCGCGCCCTGGCCGCCCTCCAAGGCGAGCTGGCCAGGCGCCAGCGGCTCCTACATCTGGCCGGCAACCAGCCCGACCTGCGCGCCTACACCGCAAGGCTTGCGGTCGACCAAGGGCTCGAACCGCTGCCCTCGCTGCTCATCGTGGTCGACGAGTTCAGCGAGCTGCTGGTCGCGCGCCCCGAGTTCCTGGACGTGTTCAGCACCATCGGCCGGGTCGGGCGGAGCCTGGGCATGCACCTCCTGCTCGCCTCCCAACGCCTCGACGAAGGCCGTCTGCGCGGCCTCGACAGCCACCTCCGGTTCCGGATCTGCCTCCGCACCTTCAGCGCCGCCGAGTCCACCGCCGTCCTCGGCGTCCCCGACGCCTACCACCTGCCCGCCGCCCCCGGCTCGGGCCTGATCAAGGCGGACTCGTCGTCGCCCGTTCCGTTCACCGCCGCCCTTGTCTCCACTTCCCCGCCAGCGGCAGGCAGCCAATCCGACCTTGAGGCCTTGGTCGGCTCCCAGGAAGAGGCGAGTCGACGGGTCCATCAGGTGTGGCTTCCGCCGCTCGCCGCGGAGATCGCCCTGCGCCCGCTGCTCCAGGTCACGGAACCCGGATGGCTCCGGGTGCCGGTCGGGGTCGTCGACCGGCCGCTACAACAGGCACAGGAGCCCTTGGTCCTCGACCTGTCCGGAGGTGCCGGGCACCTGGCGGTGGTCGGGGCGCCAAGGACCGGGAAGAGCACGCTGCTCTGCACGGTCGTGGCCTCCCTGGCCGCCACCCATCCGCCCGACGAGGTGCAGGTCTACGCCGTGGACCTCGGTGGCGGACTTCTCCATCGACTGACCGACCTGCCGCACGTCGGCGCGGTGTGCGGTCCCCGGGAAACCGCGCAGGTCCATCGCCTCGTCCGCGAGCTCCGCTCCCTGATCTTCGAGCGTGAACGACGCTTCCGCGATCTGGGCGTCGACTCGATGGCCTCCTGGCACGAACTCCGCCGGACCGGGCTCGACCTCGGCGGTTATGGCGAGGTCTTCCTGCTGATCGACAACTGGGCCGGGTTCGTCCGCGAGCATCCTGAGCTGGAGGCGGAGGTGACCGACCTGGCCGCATCGGGCATGCACTACGGGATCCACGTCGTCCTGACCGCCAACCGCTGGGCCGAGCTCCGACCCGCCCTCCGCGAGAACCTCGGCGGGCGCCTCGAACTACGCCTGAACGACGCCCTCGAGTCTGAGCTCGGCCGGTCCGCGGCCGCGGCCGTGCCACACGTGCCGGGTCGAGGCCTCACCCAGGCCGGCCTCCACTTCCAGGCAGCCCTTCCCGGCCAGCCAGACACTCTGCTTGAACGAGCGATGCCAAGCCGAACCGGCGGGGTCTCACCACCGCTCCGGCTCCTGCCCACCCTGGTGGGGGAGTCGGTCCTGGTGAGAGAGTCGGTCCGGCAGCCACCCGACCCCGCCACCGGCGACCCCGGGCCCGGGGGACCAGCCGGCGCCGGTCCCCTGAAACCGGCAGGGATTCCGTTTGCTCTCGAGGAGCATCGCCTGGAGCTCGTCGGGCTCGACCTGTTCGAGGGGTCGCCGCACGTGCTCGTGCTTGGTGATGCCGAATGTGGCAAGACCAGCCTGCTCCGGCTTCTCGCCAGGCAGCTGGCCGCCCGACACGCGCCGGAGGAGGTCGCCCTGCTGGTCGTCGACCTGCGGCGCAGCCTGCTCGACCTGACCGCGCTGCCGAACCTGGTCGGCTACGCGTCCACCCTGGCAACCGTCACGCAGGTGGTGGACCACCTCCACCGTCAACTGACTGAACGCACCCCGGCCAGCCTCGGCCTCCAACCTGAACCCCCGGTATCAGCCTGGGCGCCCGGCCCGCCCGCAGCGTCGCTCAACGGATCCCGGCGCATCAACGCCTCACCCGGCCCGATCACCCCACCGCCCACCCTCACCCCAACCGGCCCGCTGGCCCGACCCACACGTGACGGCCCTCGCCACGTCCTGTTGGTCGACGACTACGACCTTCTACCCGGATCGACCGGTACCCCGTTGCTTCCCTTGGTGGACCTGTTAGGGCTCGGGCGCGAACTCGGGTTCCATCTGATCCTGGCTCGGCGGGTTGCTGGGGCGGCGCGGGCGGTGTTCGAACCGGTCGTGCAGCGGCTCCGGGAGCTCGGGGGGACGGGGCTGGTGATGAGTGGGGACCCCGGGGAGGGGCCGCTGCTGGACGGGCAGAAGGCGACCCGGCTGCCGCCCGGGCGGGGAGTGCTCGTGCGACCCCGGCGGACGCCAACACTCGTCCAGGTCGTGTACAGCCCGGCGGCGTCAAAGCGCGGGCCATCGGAACCACAATTCGTGGGCCCGCCGGTCATTGCTGGAGTGCGATATCCGGAGGCGGGCGAACCGCGGAGGAACAGCAGCATGGAGGAGGGGTAAATGCGCAGGCCAGGGCGGTCAAATGGGTTGCTGGTTGGCGTCGCGAGTGCTATCTTGCAGCCTGTTGACGTATGGCCGTCCGGCCTGTTGCCAGGTCAGGCACCGGTGAGGAGCGAAGTGGGCATTGCGCCCACTTCTGTGTTGTCAGGGGGCCGGCGGCGCGGCGACGAGGTGGAATGGTGCCGCTACCGAGAGGGCGAGCAGCAACGCGCGACATGTGAGGGAGGTCGGTGAGCGTGACGGCGCTTCCTTCGCATGTCCAAGAGCTGGCCGATCGGGTGGCATCCGGCCACGGGGTCGAGGTGCTGGAGCTCGACCTCCGGGGCCAGGGCCGCGGGCGGGTGCTCCGCGTGGTCCTCGACGCCGAGGAGCCGGTCGAGGCCGACGTCGTCGAGCTCGTCACCAAGGACCTGTCGCGCGCCCTCGACCAGGCCGACCCGGTCACCGGCAGCTACACCCTCGAGGTGAGCACGCCCGGGCTCTCGCGGCCGCTCCGCACCCGCCGGGACTTCCGCCGCCAGCGCGGCCACGAGGTCAGCATCGTCCGGGGCGGGTCGCCGGACGCCGACCAGGACGCCTCCGGTGAGACACCGGTGCAGGGCGTGGTCGTCGACGCCGACGACGAGGCGGTCACCCTCACCGTCGACGGCAGCCAGGTCAGGATCCCGCTGTCCGATGTGGTCCAGGGGAAGGTGGTGTTGCCGTGGTGACGCGCAACCGCCCCCGAACCAGAGCCACCAGCAACGAGAGGACGGCGACGTGAAGATCCCGATCGACGAGCTGCGCTTCCTCGAGCGCGAGAAGGGCATCGCACTCGAGACGGTCATCAGCGCGCTCGAGAGCGCCCTCGCCGCCGCCTACAAGCGCCAGCCCAACGCCCCCGAGGGGGCGCGGGTGGTGGTCGACCGCGACACCGGCGACGTGACCGTGTTCGCCCAGGAGCTGGACGACGAGGAGCAGGTCATCCGGGAGTGGGAGGACACCCCCTCCGACTTCGGCCGGATCGCCGCGGTCACCGCCAAGCAGGTGATCATGCAGCGCCTGCGGGAGGCCGAGCGCGACGTGACCTTTGGCGAGTACGAGGGGCGCGTCGGCGACATCGTCACCGGCATCGTGCAGCAGCGCGACCAGCGCCACATCTCGGTCGACCTGGGCAAGATCGAGGCCGACCTGCCCCATTCCGAGCAGGTTCCGAGCGAGCACTACCAGCACAACGACCGGCTGAAGGTCTACGTGACCGACGTCGTCCGGTCGGCCAGGGGCCTGCGGGTCGTGGTGTCCAGAACCCACCCGAACCTGATCAAGCGCCTGTTCGAGCTCGAGGTGCCCGAGATCGCCGAGGGCATCGTCGAGATCACCAACGTGGCCAGGGAGCCGGGGCACCGGACCAAGATCGCCGTCCGCAGTCACGAGCCCGGGGTCGACCCCAAGGGCGCCTGCGTCGGGGCCCGCGGGTCGCGGGTGCGCATGGTGGTCAACGAGCTGCGTGGTGAGAAGATCGACATCGTGTCCTGGTCGGAGGACGCGGCCCAGTTCGTGGCCGAGGCGCTCTCGCCGGCCAAGGTCAAGAGCGTGCAGATCGACGAGCAGGAGCGGACGGCCCATGTGGTCGTCCCCGACTACCAGCTCTCGCTTGCCATCGGCAAAGAGGGTCAGAATGCCCGGTTGGCGGCTAGGCTGACCGGCTGGCGGATCGACATCGTGAGCGAGACCCAGGCCGCCGAGCAGGCGAGCCATGGCCAGCGGCGCTGACCGGGCAGGAGGCGGCACGATGCAGACGGTGGAGGAGGTGGGAATGCGCAGGCGGTCACCAGGTGTTGCAGGCGATGAGGCGGAGTCTGGGCGCGGAAGCGTCCGGGGGCTGACTCGGCAGAAGGCAGCGCCGCGGCGCACATGTGTGGTGTGCCGGTCGACGACCGCGAAGCGTACCCTCCATCGGATCGTGCGTTCGCCTGCCGGGACGGTCGCCTACGACCCGACCGGGAAGGCGGCCGGTCGTGGCGCCTATCTGTGCGGTCAGCCTGACTGCCTGGAGCTGGCGGTGCGGCGGCGCAGCATCCAACGAGCCTTGAAGGTGACCGACACGGTGGCGGCCAACGCCGCCGTCGAGGCATTGCGGAACCGAATGTCGAGTGGGTCGGCGGGCCAGCCGGCGCCCCACTCGAGCGACAACGAGGAAGTGAGATCTGGTTGAGCAACCCGCGGGTATATGAGATCGCCAAGGAGCTTGGGGTCCCGTCCAAGGACCTGCTTGCCAAGCTGTCCTCCATGGGGGTGGAGGCCAAGAGCCATTCGTCGACGGTGAGTCAGGACGTGGCCGACAAGCTGCGCTCGTCGGCCGGCGGCGGCCGCCCGACGCGGGCCGCCCAGCCCCGGCAGGACCAGGGCGGCGCCCGCGGCGCGCAGGCGCGTTCCGGCCAGGGCGCCGGTCAGTCCGGCCAGGCCCGGGCCGGCCAGGAAGGCCCCTCCGGCCAGGCGCGTTCCGGCCAGCCCGCCGGGCAGGAC
>JASLBL010000288.1 GCA_030146615.1 Actinomycetes bacterium | reverse complement strand
GCCAGCAGGCCGGCGGCGGTGCAGGCGCAGGCGATGGCCAGGGTGGCCGGCACCCCGGCCCGGTCGGCCAGCACCCCGGCGACGGCCAGGCCGGCGGCGCCGGTGACGTTGATAGCGGTGGTCATCCAGGTGCCCGACTCGGTCAGGGTCCCGGGGGGCGCCAGCTCGGCCGCGAGCACGTACGCCGAGCTCTCCAGCGGGGCCAGGACCAGCCCGAAGAGGGCCACCACGGCCCCGAGGGGGAGCAGTGACCCGGTGGCCGCCATCGGGGCGCAGGCCAGCACCAGGAGGGCGAGCAGGGCGAGGTAGCGCTGGCCGGGCGACCGGCGCCAGGTCCGGCTCCCGTACCAGAGCCCGCCGGCGGCGCTGGCCGCGGCCCAGGCGGCAAGTAGCAGGGAGGCCGCCTCGGCCGAGCCCGCCTCCCTGGCCGCCCCGACCAGGCCGATCTCCAGGATCCCGATGGCGGCGCCGACCCCGGCCAGTGACAGGACCAGGGTCCGCATGCCGGGGCCGCGCAGCGCCCCGGCCCA
Organism: Actinomycetes bacterium; assembly: GCA_030146615.1. Classification (GTDB taxonomy): domain Bacteria; phylum Actinomycetota; class CALGFH01; order CALGFH01; family CALGFH01; genus CALGFH01. The sequence goes on along the minus strand of JASLBL010000288.1, from coordinate 3,675 downwards.
GCCGGCCCGGCCGGCCGGGGCGGCGCCGGTGCCGGCATGTTCCCTCGACACCGGCGAGGCCACGAACCCGAGGGTCCCGGCGACGGCCAGCCCGGCCGTGACCAGCACCCCGGCCGCCGGCTGGTAGAGGGTGGCGAGCCCGCCAGCCAGCAGCGGCCCGGCCACGAACAGCAGCTCGTCCAGGACGGCGTCAAGGGCGTAGGCGGTCTGGAGCCGCGGGCCCTGGCCGACCAGCGACAGCCACAGCACCCGCATGGAGGGCCCGAGCGGCGGGGCCGTGGCTCCGGCGGCCGCGGCCAGCCCCACCGTCGCCGTGACCGCGGCCGGGCCGGGGCGGGTGACGGCGACCATGCCGACCAGGGCGGCCGCGAAGGCGGCGGCCATCGGGGGCAGGCAGCGGCGCTGGCCGTAGCGGTCGACCAGCCGGCCCCGGACCGGGGCGAGCAGCCCGCTGGCCAGGGCGATGGCCGCCGAGGCGACCCCGGCCAGGGCCAGCGAGCCGGTCCGGGCCTGCACGAACAGGACCACGCTGAGCGGGCCGGTGGCGCCGGAGAGGCGCCCGACCAGGGAGGCGAGCAGGAGCGGCCGGGCGTGGGGGAGCCGGAGGACGGCCAGGTAGGAGGAGCCCACGACCCGATCCTACGGCTTCCACCCGGTCGAGTGGTATGGCCTTCATGTACCAAACGCACGGCTCTGCGCGGAGGTGCCTGCCCGATTAGTGGTTCATGAGCGGCGCGATGTAGAAGGGACGGGATGGGGAGCAGAAGCCCCGAACTGCCGCGAACGACCTGCGAACCACGACCCCCGAAAGGAGTGGATTCGGTTGCCGTCGCCCCGGCATGTCCGCTGGCACTAGTAAGAACGAGTCATGAATACGTACCCCGAGTGGACCGGCTCGGGGTACGCTTGTTTCCGAGGTCTTGGGGCCCGCCGCGTTGGGAGGGCACGGAGATGCCGGGCAGGCTCAGGTGGTACATCGTCGGCGTTGGCGTCGTGGGCCTGGTCGTGCTCGTCGTCCTGCTGCCCACGATCGACCTCGACCGCGCCCGCGAGGTCGCTGGCGCCATCGCCCTGTTCGCCGGCTTCGTGGTCGGCGGCGAGCTGATCTCGATCCGGCTCCAGCGCAACAACCGGGTCAAGGACCTGGCCGTCACCACCACCTTCGCCTACGGCCTGGTGGTCCTGGCCGGCACGGCCGTGGCCGTGCTGGTGTTCATGCTGGCCTCGTTCGTGGCCGACCTGAGCCTTCGCAAGCCGGCCTACAAGACGCTGTTCAACGCCGCCCAGTGCGCGCTCTCGCTGGCCGCCGGCGGGCTCATCTACCATGTCCTGGGCGGCGGCTACGAGATCACCACGGCGACGCTGCCGGCCCTCGCCGCCGGCGGGCTGGCCTTCATGGCCGTCAACCACCTGCTGGTGAGCATCGTGATCAGCCTCGACCAGGGCCTGCCGATCGTCCAGGGGCTGCGCCGCGACGACCTGCGCCTGGAGCTGGGCAGCTCGGTCATGGTGCTCGCCCTTGCCCCGGTGGCGGTGGTGGTGGCCGAGCGCAGCCTGCTGCTGCTCCCGGCCCTGATCCTGCCCCTGGGGGCGGTCTACCTGGCCTCCAAGGCCGAGGTGCGGGCCAAGCACGACCAGGCCGAGGCCGAGGAGGCGGCCGAGCGCCAGCGCCGCCTGACCGCCCAGGAGCAGGAGGTCGTCCGCCGCCTCCAGGAGGCCGACCGGCTCAAGGCCGACCTGATCGCGACCGTCTCCCACGAGCTGCGCAGTCCGCTGACCACCATCGTCGGCGTCTTCGGCATCCTGCGGGTCCGGCGCGACCGGGTCAGCCCCGAGGAGCGGGACGAGCTGGTGGCGATGGGCATCCACCAGAGCGAGCGGCTGCACCGCATGATCGAGCAGCTGCTGCTGACCGCCCGCTTCGAGCAGGCCGACGGGCTCGCCTCGCTGCGGGCGGCCCGGGTCGAGCTGGACGCCACCGAGCTGGTCCTCCAGGCCGGCGCCGAGGCCAGGGCCCGCCACCATGACCGGCAGATCGCGATCGAGACCAACGGTGCCCTGCCCGTCCGGGTCGCCCAGGACGCGGTGGTGCAGGTCCTGGGCAACCTGCTCGACAACGCCTGCAAGTACTCGCCGGACGGCGAGCCGGTGCGGCTGTCGGGGAGCCGGGAGGGCGCCGAGGCGGTCCTGGCCGTCGAGGACGCCGGCCCCGGCATCCCCGAGGCCGAGCGCCAGCGCATCTTCGACCGCTTCACCCAGCTCGAGCGCCACACCCAGCGCCGCTCCGGCGGGGTCGGCCTCGGGCTCTACATCGCCCGCCAGCTGGCCCGCAGCCAGGACGGCGACCTGCTGGTGGTCGACCCTCCCGGGGGCCACGGGGTCCGCTTCGAGCTGCACCTCCCCCTGCTGCCGGAGGCCGCCGGTCCTTGAACGCTCCAGATCCGGCGTTTTGGCGGTCGTCCCGGGGTTAGTCAAGCGTCTGCTGCCAGGCCAATCGGGCATTCAAGGCAAGCAGAAAGGAGACGCCATGAGCCAGTACAGCACCGAGCCGGCCGGCGCCACGGCCACCGGCGCCGAGCCGGTCTACGGCACCGAGGGTTCGACCACTCAGGGCTCGTCAACCGACCAGGTCAAGGACCAGGTCAAGGAGAAGGCCCAGGTCGCCCAGGACAAGGCCCGGGGTGCGATGGGCCAGGCCAGGGGACGCGTCAGCGACCAGGTCGACCAGCGCTCGACCCAGGCCGGCGAGCGCATCGCCGGGACCGCCTCGGACGTGCGCTCCATCGCCGAGGAACTGCGCAACCAGGGCAAGGACGCCCCCGCCAACCTGGCCGAGCAGATGGCCAGCCAGGCCGACCGGGTCGGCGACTACCTCAAGGGGGCCAGCGGCGACCGCATCCTGCGCGACGTCGAGGACTTCGCCCGCCGCCAGCCGATGCTGGTCGCGGCCGGGGCGCTGGCCCTCGGGTTCGCCGCCTCGCGGTTCCTCAAGGCGTCCAGCAGCCGCCGCTACGAGTCCACCTACCGCAGCTACGGCGACGGGGACTACGACCGGGCCTACACCAGCCCCTACGACACCAGGACCTACGACGCCGGGACCTACGACACCGCCACCGGCTACCCCGCCGGAACCGCTACCGGGACCACCGGGACGCGCTACGACACCGAGGTGCCGGTGGTCGGCACCTACGACCCGGACACTGTCCAGGCCGAGCCGCTGCGCGACGTGTACGACGAGCGGAGGTCGTGATGTCCTCCCAGGTTCCCGGGGACACCGAGGATCTGCGGGACCGGTCGATCGGGGAGTTGCTCAAGCAGCTTTCGGAGCAGACGACCCGGCTGGTCCACCAGGAACTCGAGCTGGCCAAGGCCGAGCTCCAGGCGAAGGGCAAGCAGGCCGGCATGGGCGCCGGGCTGTTCGGCGGCGCCGGCGCGCTCGGGCTGGCTGCCCTGGGCGCGTTGACCGCCTGTTTCATCTTGGCCCTTGACCTCATCATGCCGGCATGGCTGGCCGCCCTGCTGGTGGCCGTTGTCTACGGGATCATCGCCTTTGTGCTGGTCAAGCAGGGCCAGGCCAGGGTCAAGCGGGCGACCCCGCCGGTGCCCGAGCAGACCATCGAGACGGTGAAGGAGGACGTGGAATGGGCCAAGACCCAGATGCGATCCGACAGGACA
>JASLBL010000275.1 GCA_030146615.1 Actinomycetes bacterium | reverse complement strand
ATGCCGGTGTCCAGCCGGGCGGCCAGGCCGAGGGCGCGGTCCAGGTCGCGGGTGAACACCGAGCCGACGAGGCCGTAGGCGACCCCGTGCCCGACGCCGACCAGGCGGTCGCCGTGGCCAACGGGGTCGCCTACGGCCTCGTCGGCTCGGTGTTCACCCGCGACCTGGACCGCGCCCTCGGCCTGGCCGCCCGGCTGGACACCGGCATGATCCGGGTGAACGCCCCGACCGCGGGCGTCGACTTCCACGCCCCCTTCGGCGGCGAGAAGGGCTCCAGCTTCGGCCCCCGCGAGCAGGGCAAGGCGGCAAGGGAGCTCTACACCTCGACCCGGACGATCACGATCCTCCAGGAGGGTTGAGCGTGGCGCTGTGGCAGCTGCTGGTGGACGGGCGGCCCCGGCTGGCCCGGGGGCCGGCCGGCGAGGGCCCGGCCGAGCTCCTGGACGCCGGGGCCAGCATCGACGGGGTCCTCGGGGGCGAGCCCGGCGCCCTCGGTGAGCTGCTCGGCGGCCCGGCCGCCGGCCCGGTGCCCGACGGCGCCCAGGTGCTCGCCCCGGCCGGCGCCCAGCCGATCTGGGCCGCCGGGGTGACCTTCCTGCGCAGCCGCGACGCCCGCCTCGAGGAGTCCAAGGGGCTGGACGCCTACGACAAGGTCTACCTGGCCGACCGGCCCGAGCTGTTCCTCAAGGCCCTGCCGAGCACGGCCCGGGGCCCGGGCCGGCCGATCGGCGTCCGGGCCGACTCCGACTGGGACGTGCCCGAGCCGGAGCTGGCCGTGGTCGCCGACCGGCGCGGCCAGATCGTCGGCTACACGATCGGCGACGACGTCTCGTCCCGGTCGATCGAGGGCGAGAACCCGCTGTACCTCCCCCAGGCCAAGCTCTACCGGGGCAGCTGCGCCCTCGGCCCCTGCCTGGTCCCGGTCGCCGAGGCCCCCGACCCGTCGGAGATGGAGATCGCCCTGACCATCGAGCGGGACGGGGCCGAGGTGTTCACCGACCGGTGCTCGGTCGCGGACATGAAGCGGAGCCCCCCCGAGCTGGTCCACTGGCTGTGGCGCGGCCAGGACCTCCCCCTCGGCGCCGTCCTGCTCACCGGCACCTCGATCGTCCCCCCGCCCGACCTCACCCTCCGCCCCGGCGACCAGGTGACCATCGCCATCACCGGCCTCGGCCGCCTCACCAACCCGGTCGAGCTGGTCGAGACCTGAGGGTCAGGCCCGGTCGCGGAGCCGCTCCAGGCCGTCCAGCATCAGGTCGAGGGCGAACTCGAACTCGAACTGGTCGTCGCAGCCGGGCCGACGACCGACGCCTGGTCGTGGGTGATGGCCGTGACCAGCTCGGTGATGTGGGGGTAGGTGCCGGCCATCTGCCGGAGCATCTCGGTCTGCCACTAGCGACGTCGGCGGTGTCGTCGAACAGCTCCTGGGAGAACCCGAGCAGGCGGCTGCCCATGGCGTGCATCGCATGATGGGTCAGGTCGATCGAGAAGCCGCCGGCCCGGAACATCCCGATCATCGAGTCCATGTACTCGAGGACCGCCGGGGTCGGGCCGGCCCGCGACTCCATCACCTGGGACGCCCACGGGTGGCGGCGGAGGGCGCGGCGGGCCGAGAGGACCCGCTGGCGGATGGCGCTCTTCCAGTCGGCCCCGCCGGCCGGCTCTTCCAGCTCGCCGGGAGCCGAGGCCCTCCGGTACCTGGAGAAGGGCCACGCCCGCGGCAAGGTCGTCATCACCGTCTGAGCGCTCCCCGCGGCCGGGCGGGGCCTATGGCTCGGGACCGACGAGCTGGGGCTCGCGGAGCAGCCGCTCCAGGGACTGGCTGCTCATCGGCCTGGCGAAGAAGTACCCCTGGCCGTGGCCGCAGCCCAGCTCGCGAAGCACGGCCGCCTGGTCGGCCGTCTCGACACCCTCGGCCACCGTGGCCAGCCCCATCGTCTGGCCAAGCTGCACGATCGCCCGGGCCAGGGCGGACTCCCGCAGGCCGCCGGTGATGCGGTCGACGAACACCTTGTCGATCTTGATCGCGTCCACCGGGAACCGCTGCAGGTGCTCCAGGGACGAGTAGCCGGTACCGAAGTCGTCCAGGGCGATGCGGGCCCCCAGCTCCCGCAGCTCCGTCAGCACCCGGTCGGGAGCGCTGTTGAGCAGGGCGGTCTCGGTGATCTCGAGGACCAGCCGCTCGGCCGGGAGCCGCGTCGCCGACAGGGTCGCGGCCACCTGGCCGATCAGGCCCGGGTCGGTGAGCTGCCTGGCCGAGAGGTTGACGCCCAGCCGCAGGTCGGCGCCCTCCCGCCAGCCCATCGCCTGGCGGCAGGCCTTGTCGAGGATGGACCGTCCCAGGTCGACGACGATGCCGGTGGTCTCGGCCAGCGGGATGAACTCGCTCGGCGAGAGCAGGCCCCGGGCGGGGTGCCGCCAGCGGACCAGCGCCTCCACCCCGGCCAGCCGGCCGCTGGCCAGCTCCACGACCGGCTGGTAGTGGAGGACGAACTGGTCCTGGGCGGTCGCCTCGCGCAGGTCGTGCTCCTGCTCGATGAGGTCGAGGGCGCGGGTGTGCATGCCGGGTTCGAACACGGCAAGGCGGCCCTTGCCGGCCTCCTTGGCCGCGTACATCGCGACGTCGGCGTTGCGCAGCACCTCCCCGGCGTCGCCGGTCCCCGGCGGCGTCACCGCGATCCCGATGCTCGCCCGGACGGTCATGGTCGTCCCGGGCAGGGCCAGCGGCATCCCCAGGGCGGAGAGCAGCCGTTCGGCGGTCTGCACCGCGGCCCGCTCGTCCGCGCCCTCGATCAGCACGGCGAACTCGTCGCCGCCGAGGCGGGCCACCGTGTCGCCGGCGCGCATGCACGCGACCAGCCGGGCCGACACGGCCGCCAGCAGGTCGTCGCCGACCGCGTGCCCGAGGCTGTCGTTGACCGCCTTGAAGTCGTCCAGGTCGACGAACAGGACGGACACGCCCACGCCCCGCTTCAGGGTGGAACGCAGCAGGTCCCCGAACAGGGCCCGGTTGGCCAGACCGGTGAGGGCGTCGTGGGCCGCCTGATGCTTGACCTGGGCCTCGCTGCGGCGCAGCTCGGCCAGGGTGGCGCGCTCCTGGGCGAGCAGGCGGGCGTTGGACAGGGCCACCGCCGCCTGGTTGGCCAGCCCGACCAGCCGGGCGTCGGTGTCGTCGCGGAAGTCCAGCGGCGGCTGCCCGTCGGCGGTGGCGGCGGTGACGATGCCGAGGAACTCGCCACGGGCAACGATCGGCACGACCGCGACCGAGCTGAGGTGGAACCGGACCAGGGCGTCATTGACCAACGGGTCGTCGGTCGAGCCACGCCGATAGCAGCGCGGATGGGAGTCGGCGAGCATGTCGGCCAGCTCGGGCGTGTCGCTGGGACGGACCGTGAACTCCTCGATCAGCGGCTCCAGCTCGGGCGGCCAGCCGTGGGTGGCGCAGGTCGACAGTCGCTGGGCGGTCCCGTCCCAGAGGCTGACCGTCGACCGGTCGGCGGCGACCACCCCCGGCACGGCGGCCGCGATCCGCTCGGCGACCTCCTCGGGAGTGGCCAGGTTGGCCAGGGCCTCGGCCAGCTGAAGCAGGGCCCGCGAGGTCGCGTGCCGGCCTCGCGCCTCCTCAAGGGCGGTGGCCGCGTCCAGGGCGGCGGCGGCCTGCCGGGCGTAGGCGACCAGCAGCTGGCGCTCCTCGGGGAAGAACGGCTCCTCCTGGGCGTAGACGGCCCCGAGCTTGCCGTAGTGGGACCTGGCCGAAGCGATGTCGGCGATCAGCCAGGAGCCGACATGGTCCAGCGGTTCGCCCCGGATCAGCCGCTCGCCGAGGGCGGCCGCCTCCTCCTCGGTGAAGCCCTGGTGGAAGACCCGCAGCGGCGACTCGGGGGTCGCCCTGGCCGCCAGCAGGTACCGGGGGGCTCGGACGGCATGCGAGGCCTTGGTGGCGATCCTGGCCAGGACGGTCGAGACGTCCTCGGTCGACACCAGGTCGGCGGACACCGACTGGAGCTCCTGGAACCGCTGGGTGATGGCGTCCAGCTGGTCGCGCAGGTGGGTCTGCTCGGCCTGGGCCCGCCGGCCCCACCGGTGCCGGGGGCGCCAGCTGAGCCGGTACAGGCAGGCCGGGGCGCCGCGGACCTGGCACTCGTCGTGGTGGACGGTGGCCGGCGGGAGCCCGAACACCTCGGGGACAAGCGACAGCAGCCCCTCGGTGTACTGGCAATCCAGAACATCGAGGACGAAGCCCTCGTGGAGGCGGTAGCTGACCAGGGCGTGTCCGTTGCCGACCTCCAGCGCCTCCACCGTGCTGTTGGTCGAGAACCGCGAGTTGGCCTTGGCCGCGTTACGCAGCACCTGCTCGGGCGACCCGAGGGCCCGCAGCAGCACCAATAGCGGGAGGGCGATGCGGGACCGCAGCATGAACTGCCCGATCCGCCGAACCGCCTCCGGGTCGCCCAGCACCTCCACGGCCGCCCGGAACAGCCGGATCTTCTGCTCGTAGCTCGACCAGCCGTGCTCGTCGAGCAGCTCGTCGGCGCTGCGGGTCTCCCCGGCCCGCTCCAGCAGCGCGGCCACCGCCTGGTCGCCGCCGTGCTCCCTGACGTACAGCACGATCACCCGGGTGGTGACACCCGACGTCTCGCGTCCTGGCTCGCCCATGTGAGATATCTCGGGCGCCGAGCGCCGAAGCTTAGTCGCGTGCTACCGCCCGCGGGCCCGGCCGGTGGTGCCGTAGCCGCCCTGGATCCTGGTGTGCACCTCGGCCATCTCGGCCTCGCCGAGGATGCGGGGGGTGAACCCAGGCAGGGCGTGGGCCCGCAGCCAGACCTCGGCGACCCACTCCAGGTACAGGGCCCGGTCATAGGCGACCTGGATGGTCGGCCCGTAGGTGATCGCGCCGTGGTTGGCCAGCAACACCCCCGAGCGCCCCTCGATGGCCGCCAGCACGTTGCCGGCCAGCTCCTGGCTGCCGAAGGTCGCATAGGGCGCGACCCGGATGGGCCCGCCGAGCACGGCCAGGATGTAGTGGATGGTCGGCAGCTCCTCGACCAGGGTGGAGACGACCGTGGCGGCGGTGGAGTGGGTGTGGACCACCGCCGCGGCGTCGGTGCTGGCGTAGATGAGCTGGTGGAAGGGGAGCTCGCTGGTCGGGGCGAGGTCCCCTTCGACCGCGGCGCCGTCCAGCCGCTGGACGCAGACCAGCTCCGGGGTCAGGGTGTCGTAGGCGTGCCCGGCGGGGGTCACCGCCATCAGGTCGCCGACCCGGATGCTGAGGTTGCCCGAGGTCCCCACGACCAGCCGGTCGCTGGTCATCCGCCGGCCGTACTCGGCGATCAGCCCACGTTCTGTGGCCAGCAGCATGCAGTACCCTCCGTGGTCCCGGTCCCCGAAATGGGAACGTGAGTTTATGCGTCCACCCGGACCCAGGAGGTGCGCTGTCATGAGCCGACGGTACTGTTTCCTGCTGCGCGTCCGCCCGGACCGCATGGACGAGTACCGGCGGCGCCACCAGCAGGTCTGGCCGGAGATGCTGCGGGCCCTTGCCGACACGGGCTGGCGGAACTACAGCCTGTTCCTCGGCGACGACGGCCTCCTGGTCGGCTACGTCGAGGCCGATGACCTGCAGGCTTCGCTCGACGCCATGGCCAGGACGGACGTCAACGCGCGCTGGCAGGCGGAGATGGCCCCCTTCTTCGTCGGCCTGAACGGCGGCGGCCCGGACGAGGGCCTGGCCCTGCTGGAGGAGGTCTTCCATCTCGAGGACCAGCTTCCCGGAAATTCCTGAACGAAAGCGCCCCGCTTTCGATAAAAGCACGTCCGATGGCCTCTTCTTCCGGCTCCATTGACGTGCCCGCAAAATCCCATTTACGTTGCGGTTGCGTGATCCGCGCACCCACCCCCTGTGAGGTCCCCCGATGCCGGGTAGTAGCGAACGCGATCGTCATCACGAGGTCATGCGCCTGCTCGAGGACGCTGGCCGCGTACGCGTTCCCGAGCTCGCGGAGCGGTTCGGGGTTTCGGTCGTGACGATCCGAAAGGACCTGGAGCGGCTGGAGCGGCGCCGCCTGCTCCGCCGGGTCCGTGGCGGCGCCGTCCCGGCCCCCTCGCCCGACGAGGGGTCCTTCGAGCTCCGGCTGCACCTGCACACCGCCCAGAAGCTCGCCGTCGCCCGCGAGGCCGCCCGCATGGTCCGCGACGGCGACGCGATCGCGGTCGACGGCAGCACCACCTGCTACTACCTGATCAAGGAGCTGCGCGACCGGCGGGGCCTGGTCGTGGTCACCAACGGGCTGCCCGCGGCCGAGGCGCTGGTCGAGTCGGACGCCACCGTCGTCATGCCCGGGGGCACGCTGCGGCGGTCGTCGTGGGCGCTGGTCGGCGACATGGGCGCCACCCTTGCCGGCCGCGGCCGCCTGACCTACGGCTTCTTCGGGCTGCGGGCGCTGTCGCCGGAGCTCGGCCTGCTCGACCTGTCCCCGGAGGAGACCGCGGTCAAGCGGCGGCTGGTGTCGATCAGCAGCGCGGTCTACGGGCTGTTCGACTCCACCAAAGTCGGCCGGTTCGCGCTCCACCCGTTCGTGGAGACGGCCGGCGTCACCGGCCTGATCTGTGACGACGGCATGCCCGACGAGGAGGTCCTGGCCTGGAAGACCGCCGGCGTCCCGGTCCAGCGGGTGCCGGTGGAGCCGGAGCGATGACCGCCCGCAACGTCGTCGCCGTCGACCTCGGCGCGGAGAGCGGCCGGGTCGTGCTCGGGCGCTTCGACGGCTCCAGGGTCGCGCTCGAGGAGATCCACCGCTTCCCGACCCCGCCCCGCCAGCACGACCGGCACCTCCGCTGGGACCTGGACGGCCTGTGGTCGCAGATCCAGCGGGGCCTGGCCGCCGCGGGCGCGGCCGCGGGCCGGGTCGACGCCGTCGGGGTCGACGCCTGGGGGGTCGACTACGGACTGCTCGACCGCGACGGCCGGCTCCTCGGCGACCCGGTCAGCTACCGCGACCCGCGCACCAGGGGCCTGCTGGAGGAGGCGATCGGCCGGGTCGGCCGGGAACGGCTGTACCTGGCCACCGGCATCCAGCTGATCGAGATCAACACCATCTTCCAGCTGATGGCCGAGGCCCGGGAGGGGTCGCTGGGGCGGGCCGACCGGCTGCTGCTGATCCCCGACCTGTTCCACCACCGGCTGTCCGGCGCGGCGGTGGCCGAGTACACGGTGGCCAGCACGACCGGCGCCTACGACATGGCGTCCGGCCGCTGGGCCGCCGGCCTGCTCGAGGAGCTGGGCGTCCCGACCCACATGCTGCCCGAGGTGGTGGACGCCGGCACCGACCTCGGGCCGGTCCGGTCCGAGCTCGGTGGGTTCGCGGCCGCCAGGGTGATCGCCCCGCCAAGCCACGACACGGCCAGCGCCGTCGTCGGGGTGCCGCTCACCGGCCCCGACGCCGCCTACATCTCGTCGGGCACCTGGTCGCTGGTCGGGGTCGAGACCAGGGAGCCGGTGATCGACGAGACGGCGATGGCGGCCAACCTGACCAACGAGGGCGGCGCGTTCGGGACCATCCGGCTGCTGCGCAACAGCTCGGGCCTGTGGCTCCTCCAGGAGAGCCGGCGCCAGTGGGCCCGGGAGGGCCGCGAGCTCAGCTACGACGAGCTGGCCCGGCTGGCCGGCTCGGCCCCGCCCGGGGTCAGCGTCGTCAACGGCGACCACCCGGACTTCGCCGCCCCCGGCGACGTGCCGGCCCGGATCCGGGCCTACTGCGCCCGGACCGGCCAGCCGGTGCCGGAGGACGAGGCCGCCCTGGCCCGGTGCGTGCTGGACAGCCTCGCGCTCGGCTACCGGCGGACGCTCGACGACCTCGCGGCGGTCACCGGCCGCCCGTCGACGGCCGTGCACATCGTCGGCGGCGGCGCCCGCAACCGGCTGCTCAACCAGGCGGTCGCCGACGTCACCGGCCTGCCGGTCGTCGCCGGGCCGGCCGAGGCGACGGCGCTCGGCAACATCCTTGTCCAGCTGATCGCGCTGGGCGACGTGAAGGACCTGTCACAGGCACGTGAGGTGGTCCGGGAGGGCGCCGGGCCGGAGATCCGGCGGGTCGAGCCGTCCGGCGCCGACCGGCTGGCCGGGCGGTACGGCCGCTACCGGGAGCTGGTGGCGGCCGACCGGGTCGCGGTCGGCGCCTGAGGCGCGGAGAGGGAGGTGCACGACCAGGCAACCGGTCAGGAGTTCCAGTCGGAGGCAGAGAGGAATGCTCCATGAGGTCGAAGCTTGTCGCCAGGCCATTCCTGGTGTTGATGGTGTGCGCTGCGCTGGCGTTGGTCGGCTGCAGCAAGAAGGAGGAGGGGGGCTCGGCGGCCGCCGGCGGCGGGGCCGAGACCGTCAGTGTCGCCTTCGTCCCCAAGATCCAGGGTGTGCCGTACTTCGAGGCGATGAACACCGGTGGCCAGCAGGCCGCCCAGGACCTGGGGCTGGAGTGGATCTACAAGGGCCCGACCACGGCCGACCCGGGCGCCCAGACCGACATCGTCAAGTCGCTCATCCAGCAGAAGGTCGACGTGCTGGTGGTCGCCCCCAACGACCCGGACTCGATGGCCCCCATCCTGGCCGACGCCAAGTCCAAGGGCATCCGGGTCATGACCTCCGACACCGACGCCCCCAACTCGGTCCGCGAGCTGTTCGTCAACCAGGCGACCGCCGAGGGCATCGGGCAGGGCCTGACCGACGCGCTGCTGGAGAAGGCGGGGGCCGACGCCCAGTACGCGATCGTGTCCTGCGGGCAGACCGCGGCCAACCTGAACTCCTGGATCGAGGTCCAGAGGGCCTACACCGCCGAGAAGTACCCCAACGCCAAGATCGTGGACATCGTCTACGCCGGCGAGGACGAGGCCAAGGCGGTCGCCATGGCCAAGGACCTGATGAACGCCAACCCTAATCTCAAGGGCCTGGTCGGCGAGTGCACCTCCTCGGCCCCCGGCGTGGCCAAGGCGGTCAAGGAGGCCGGCAAGATCGGTGAGGTGTTCACCGTCGGGCTGGGGACCCCGCAGGCGATGAAGCCCTACCTGGAGGACGGCTCCTCCAGCGCGGCCATCCTGTGGGACGTCGAGCAGCTCGGCTACCTCACCGCCTGGTCGGCCAAGCAGCTGTACGACAACAAGGAGCTCCAGGCCAAGAACCAGGTCAACGACAAGCTGACCGCGGTGGAGTACTTCCCGGAGGAGAAGATGGTCCTGCTCGGGCCGCCGCTGCGGATCACCAAGGACATCGTCAACCAGTTCAACTACTGAGGCAGCCCGCCGACGCCCGTGGCCACCAGGGAGCCATCCCGATGGCCACGGGCAGCGGCAACGCCCGAGGTGGGGAAGCCGTGACCGAACCCGAGGTGCTCCTGCGCCTGACCGGCATCCGCAAGCGCTACGGCGGCGTCCAGGCGCTGCGGGGTGTCGACTTCGACGTCCGTTCCGGGGAGGTGCACGCGCTGGTCGGGGAGAACGGCGCGGGCAAGTCCACCCTCATCAAGATCATCTCCGGCGCCGAGACCGCCGACGAGGGCACGGTCGAGATGGCCGGGCAGCGCCTCAGCGGGAACACCTCGGCCGCCCTCGACGCCGGCATCGCCACCGTGTACCAGGAGCCGCAGCTGTTCGGCGAGCTGTCGGTGGCCGAGAACATCTTCATCGGCCGCGAGCTCACCAGGGGCCCGCTGGTCGACCTGGGCACCCAGCGGGCCAAGGTGGACGAGCTGCTGGACCGGCTCGGCCTGGACCGGACCCTGGCCGACGTCCGGGTGGCCGACATCCCCGTCGGCGAGCAGCAGCTGGTCTCGATCGCCAAGGCCTTCTCCCACGACCCGAAGATCCTGATCCTCGACGAGCCGAGCGCGATCCTCACCGACCGGGAGATCGACACCCTGTTCCAGGTGGTCAAGGGGCTCCGGGAGCACGGCGTGGGGATCATCTACATCAGCCACCGCCTCGACGAGCTGTCGGTGATCGCCGACCGGGTGACGGTGCTGCGCGACGGCGAGAAGGTCGCCGCCCACCCGATGCGCGAGGTCACGATCAGACGAGTTGTCGAGCTCATGGTCGGGCACGTGCTCGCGGGCCCCCCGGCCGGCCACCGGGTCGCCGCCGACGTCGAACCGGCGCTCGAGGTCGTCGGCCTGGGCCGCCGGGGCCGCTTCCAGGACGTCAGCCTGGCCGTGCGGCCCGGCGAGGTCGTGGCCGTGTACGGCCTGATCGGCTCGGGCACCGGCCCGCTGGCCCGCGCCCTGTACGGGATCGACCCCGCCGACCGCGGGACCATCAAGCTCAACGGCCAGCCGGTGACGCTGCCCACCCCCCAGGCCGCCGCCCGGATCGGCATCGCCCTACTCCCCGGCAACCGCAAGGCCCAGGGCGTGTTCGCGATCAAGAGCATCGCCTTCAACATCTCGGTCGCCCACCTGCATCTGCTCCGGCGGCTGCGGCTGTGGGTCGACCGCCGCCGCGAGCAGCAGGTCGCGACCGACCTCATCAAGCGCATCGCCATCAAGGCGCCGGGCCCGCACACCCCCGTCAACGCCCTGTCTGGCGGCAACCAGCAGAAGGTCGTGCTGGCCCGCCAGCTGGTCGAGCGCCCCGGGGTCCTGGTGCTGGAGGAGCCGACCCAGGGCGTCGACGTCGGCGCCAAGGAGGAGATCCACAAGCAGATCCTGGCCCTGGCCGACCAGGGCACGGCCGTCCTGGTGGTCTCCTCGGACCTGCTGGAGGTGCTGGAGCTGGCCGACCGGGTGCTGGTCGTCCGGGCGGGATCGATCGTGGCCTCCTTCGGCCGCGGCGCCTCCCAGGCCGACGTGCTGGCCGCCGCCGCCGGCGACGAGTCCGGGGAGGGCACCACGCTGGACGCGGCCCGCGCCGCCGTCTCCCAGGAGGTGGAGACCAGATGAGCGCCGTCGCGACCACCGCCCGCCCCCGGCGGGTCACCGCCCGGGCCATCGAAGGCCAGGAGCTGGTGCTGCTCGGCGTGCTGGCCGTGCTCTGGCTGGTGCTGTCGTTCGCCGTCGACACCTTCTTCACCGCCTCCACCCTCCAGGACCTTCTGGCCGCGGTCGCGCCGGTGGCGATCGTCGGGGTGGGGATGACGGCGATCATCGTGACCGGCGGGATCGACGTCTCGGTGGGCAGCTCGGTCGCCGTGGCCATGGTCCTGGTCGGCCAGCTGGTCCGCGACAGCGGCCTGCCGTTCCTTCCCGCCGTGGCCGTGGCCGTGGCCGTCGGGGCCGCCCTCGGCCTCGTCAACGGCGTGCTGGTGGCCTACGGCCGGGTGCACCCGATCATCGTCACCTTCGCCACCCTCAACCTGTACCGGTGGCTCGCCTTCCAGATCTTCGGCGGCGAGGAGGTCAACAACATCCCGGGCACGCTCGCCGCCCTCGGCGGCGGCGCCGAGGGGCGCACGGCCGGGCTGCCGAACGCGTTCCTGCTCGCCGCCGTGCTGGCCGCCCTCATGTGGGCGTACATGCGCTACTCCCCGACCGGTCGCCACCTGTACGCCATCGGCAACGACGCCCACGCGGCCCGGCTCCAGGGGGTTCGGGTGACCCGCCGGCTGGTGTCGGTCTACGTCATCACCGGCGTGCTGGTCGGGCTGGCGGCGGTGGTGTTCATCGGCGGCGGCGGCCGCATCGGCCAGGCCGTCGGCACCGGCTTCGAGCTCCAGGTGATCGCCGCGGTCGTCATCGGCGGCACCAGCATCCTCGGCGGCCGGGGGACGGTGCTCGGCACCGTCCTCGGCGCCCTGCTGGTCGGGACCGTCAGCGCGGCGGTCACCCTGCTCGGCTGGCCGAGTGAGCTCACGGCCCTGTTCATCGGCGTGTTCATCCTGGTCGTGGTGGGCGTCGACCTGCTCCGCCAGCGAAGGAGGCAGTCGCTGTGAGCACCGGCACCCAGACCCCCGACACCCAGGCCCCCGCCCGGCCCGGGCGGCCCTCCCCCGGGTCCCTGGTCCGCTCGCTGCTCGAGGACCGGGTGGCGCTACTCGTCGTCCTGCTGATCCTGCTGGTGGCCTGGTTCCTCGCCCTCAGCGCCGGCGGCTACCTGGTCGCCCCCTATGACCTGTCCTACATGGCCTCGGCGCTGGAGTCGATGGTCCCCCTGGCCATCCTCGGCCTGGCCCAGCTGCTGGTGATCGTGTCCGGCCGGGGCGGCATCGACCTGTCGGTCGGGGCCATGGTCAGCCTGGTCGGCATGGCCTTCGGCTTCGCCTACGGCGAGTGGGGCTGGTCCTTCCTGCCCGCCCTGCTCCTGGCCCTGGCGGCCGGGGTGGTGCTGGGCGCCGTCAACGGGCTGATGGTCGCCTACCTGCGCGTCCCCGCCCTGATCGCGACCCTGGCCACCTACTACGCCTACAGCTCCCTGGCCCTGGTCAGCAACGACAACGCGCCCATCTCCACCAGGCCCCTCCAGGACCTGAACTCGATCACCCGCGCGGTCGAGCTGGGCGGCCTGGCCGTGCCCCGGCAGGTGTTCACCTTCCTGCTCCCGGTGGCGGTCGTCATCTGGCTGCTCGTCAACCGGGCGCCCTATGGCCGCCGGCTGTACGCGGTCGGCACCAACGAGGTCGCCGCCCGGTACGCCAGCCTGGATGTGGCCCGGGTGCGCTTCACCGCCTACACCCTGTCCGGCCTCCTCTCGGCCGTGGTCGCGGTGATCACGGCCGCCCAGTTCGCCTCGGCCCGGCCGGACGCGGGCACGGTCGGCAACGGCATGGCCCTGCCCGCCATCACCATCGCCGTGCTCGGCGGCGTGGCCATCGCCGGGGGGGTCGGCCGGGTCGGGGGCGTCCTCACCGCCGCCCTGCTGATCGTGTGGCTGAACGCCGGGATCCTGCTGTACTTCGAGGGCTCCCAGGGCAGCCAGTACCAGCTCTTCGCGCTCGGCGCCGTCCTGCTCGTCTCGGCCCTGTTCAACTCCCTGGTCCTGCGCCGCCGAGGCGCCACCTGAGCAACGTGAAGGGGAACGGTCATGACCCAGCAGCCTGACGCCAACGGCCCGAGCCGCGACGACGTGCCCGCCGGCATCCCGGCCGATGTCACCGCCATGCTGAACCGGGCCAACCGGCTCGGCGCCGACCCGACGGTGACCAACTACGGCGGCGGCAACACCTCCTGCAAGGTCGAGGTCACCCACGCCGCCACCGGCGAGCCGGCGACCCTGCTGTACGTCAAGGGCTCCGGCGGCGACCTCGGGACCCTGCGATTCGGTGGGCTGGCCGTGCTGGAGCTGGCCCGGCTGCGCGGGCTCGACGGGCGCTACCGGGGCCAGCAGCACGAGGACGAGATGGTCGACCTGTTTCCCTGGTGCGCCTACGGCCCCGGCGGCGCCGCCCCGTCGATCGACACGCCGATGCACGGGCTGGTCGACCGGCCCCACATCGACCACCTGCACCCCGACAGCGTGATCGCCCTGGCCGCCAGCGCCGACGGCGAGCGCCTGACCGCCGAGTGCTACGGCGGCCGGGTGGCCTGGATCCCCTGGATCCGGCCCGGCTGGGAGCTGGGCCGGCTGCACCGCCAGCTGCTGGAGGACAACCCCGGCCTCGAGGGGGTCGTCCTCGGCGGGCACGGGCTGACCTGCTGGGGGGACTCCAGCGACGAGTGCGAGCAGCGGGCCTTCCGGCTCATCCGGGAGGCGGCCGAGTTCATCGAGCGGACCGGCCGGCCGGAGCCGCTGGGGCCGGTACGGGCCGACCGGGCGCCGCTTGCCGAGGCCGAGCGCCGGGCCCGCGCCGCCGCCCTGGTCCCGCTGCTGCGCCGGGTCGCCTCGACCGACGCCCGCATGGTCGGGCACTACACCGACAGCGAGGTGGTCCTGGACTTCCTGTCCCGGGAGGCGCTGGATCGCCTGGTCCCCCTCGGGACCTCGTGCCCGGACCACTTCCTGCGCACCAAGGTCCGTCCGCTGCTGCTGGACACCGCCCCCGACGCTCCCCTGGAGCAGGTCGAGCAGCGACTGATGGAGCTGCACGGCACCTACCGTGCGGAGTACCGGGCCTACTACGAGCGCCACGCCGGGGCCGGCACCCCGCCGATGCGCGGCGCCGACCCGGCCATCGTGCTCGTGCCGGGGATCGGGATGTTCTCCTTCGGCAAGAACAAGCAGACCGCCCGGGTGACCGGCGAGTTCTACGTCAACGCGGTCAACGTGATGCGCGGCGCCGAGGCCGTCTCCACCTACCAGCCGGTGGACGAGGCCGAGAAGTTCCGGGTCGAGTACTGGCAGCTGGAGGAGCGCAAGCTCCAGCTGCTGCCCAAGCCCAAGCCGCTGGCCGGCCGGGTCGCCCTCGTCACCGGCGGGGCCTCGGGGATCGGGCGGGCGACCTGCCACGCGCTCGCCGCCCAGGGGGCGTGCGTGATCGTGGCCGACCTCGACCTGGCCGGCGCCGAGGCCCTGGCCAAGGAGCTCGGCGGGCCCGACGTGGCCGTCGGGGTGGAGATGAACGTGGCCGACGAGGCGGCCATCAAGGCCGGGATCACCGCCGGCACCATCGCCTTCGGCGGCCTCGACCTGGTCGTCAACAACGCCGGGCTGTCCAAGTCGGCCGCCCTGGAGGAGACCACCGCCCAGCTGTGGGACCTCCAGCACAACGTGATGCCACGCGGCTCGTTCCTGGTCTCCCGGGAGGCCGCCCAGGCGATGCGCCGCCAGGGCCTGGGCGGCGACATCGTCTACATCGCCAGCAAGAACGCCATCGCCGCCGGGCCCAAGAACATCGCCTACTCCTCGGCCAAGGCCTCCCAGGCTCACCAGGTCCGGCTGCTGGCCGCGGAGCTGGGTGAGCACGGCATCCGGGTCAACGGCATCAACCCCGACGGCGTCGTCCGCGGCTCGGGGATCTTCTCCGGCGGCTGGGGCGCCGAACGGGCCAAGGTGTACGGCGTCAAGGAGGAGAACCTCGGCGAGTACTACGCCCAGCGCACCCTGCTCAAGCGGGAGATCCTGCCCGAGCACGTCGCCGAGGCGGTGCTGGCCCTGACCGACGGGTCGCTGGAGGTGACGACGGGCCTGCTGGTCCCGGTCGACGGCGGCGTGCCCATGGGGTTCCTGCGCTGAGCTGAGGGGAGACACAGATGATGACGGACACAAGCAGCGTGAAGGCCGCCTTGGCGACCCAGCGCATCGAGACGCCCTCGTGGGCCTACGGCAACTCCGGGACCAGGTTCAAGGTGTTCGGCCAGCCGGGGGTGCCCCGCAACGCCTTCGAGAAGGTGGAGGACGCCGCCCAGGTCCACCGCCACACCGGGATCGCCCCCAGCGTGGCCCTGCACATCCCCTGGGACAAGGTCGACGACTACGGCCAGCTGGCCAAGCACGCCCAGGAGGCCGGCATCGAGCTGGGCACCATCAACGCCAACGTCTTCCAGGACGACGACTACAAGCTGGGCAGCGTCTGCAACCCCGACCCCCGGGTGCGGCGCAAGGCCCTCGACCACCTGCTCGAGTGCGTCGACATCATGGACGTCACCGGCTCGCGTGATCTCAAATTGTGGTTCGCCGACGGCACCAACTACCCCGGCCAGGATGATCTCAGAAACCGCCAGGACCGCCTGGCCGAGGCCCTGGCCACCGTCTACGAACGGCTGGGCGACGGCCAACGGCTGGTGCTGGAGTACAAGCTGTTCGAGCCGGCCTTCTACCACACCGACGTGCCCGACTGGGGCACCGCCTACGCCCACTGCCTGCGGCTCGGCCCCAAGGCGGTCGTGGTCGTGGACACCGGCCACCACGCCCCCGGCACCAACATCGAGTTCATCGTCGCCTTCCTGCTGCGAGAGCGGAAGCTGGGGGCGTTCGACTTCAACAGCCGCTTCTACGCCGACGACGACCTCATGGCCGGGGCCGCCGACCCCTTCCAGCTGTTCCGGATCATGTACGAGGTCATCCGCGGCGGCGGGTTCGCCCCCGAGGCCGGCGTCTGCTTCATGCTCGACCAGTGCCACAACATCGAGCGCAAGATCCCCGGCCAGATCCGCTCGGTCATGAACGTCCAGGAGCTGACCGCCAAGGCCCTGCTGGTCGACCGCGACGCCCTGCATGCCGCCCAGCAGGCCGGCGACGTGCTCGGCGCCAACGGCGTGCTGATGGACGCGTTCGCTACCGACGTCCGCCCCCTGCTGGCCGAGCTGCGCACCTCCCAGGGCCTCGAGCCCGACCCCATGGCCGCCTACGCCCGCTCCGGCTACGACGAGCGGATCGTCCGCGAGCGGGTCGGCGGCACCCAGGCCGGCTGGGGCGCCTGATGGCTGGCCCCGAGACCCCTATCCCTTCACCGCCCCGGCGGTCATGCCCTCGACGATCCGCCGGTTGAGGAACATGTACATCAGCAATGGCGGAATGGTGATGAGGAGGATGTCGGCGAACAACAGGTTGTACTGGGTGCTGAACTGGCTCTGGAAGTTGAACACCGTCAGCTGGACCGTGGCGTTCTTATCCCCGGGGAGGAAGTAGAGCGGATTGGTGAAGTCGTTGAAGATGGCCACCGACTGCACGACGATCACCGTCACGATGACGGACCGCAGCAGCGGGAAGATGATCTTGAAGAAGAGCCGAGTGGGTCCGGCCCCGTCGATGATCGCCGCCTGGTCCAGATCCCGTGGAATGGTGGCGACGAAGGCACGGAACAGCAGGATGCAGAACGACAGCCCGAAGGCGACCTCGATGAGGATCAGTCCCGAGAGGGTCTTGAACAGTCCGAGCTCCTGCAGCACCCAGATCGTCGGAACGACCGCCGGAGGAATGATGAGCCCGGACAGCACCAGGAAGTTGACCACGCCGTTCCAGCGGCTCTGCCGGCGCTGCAGCACATAGGCCACCATCGCCGACAGCACCACGAGAATGGCCACGCTGGCCACGGTCAGGACGATGCTGTTGATGAAGGCGATGACGAGCAGGTAGTCGCGGGCCGTCAGCGCATCCTGAAAGTTCCGGAGCAGCGCCCAGCTGGTCGGGAGGGAGAACTCGAGCTCTCCCGCCTCCCCTCGGGTCTTGGCCGCCGTGAGCAGGATGATGGCGAAGGGGACCAGGAAGACGATCGTGAACAGCGCGATGCCGAGGAGCCCGAGCCAGGCGTTCTTCTTGGTCCTCACAGATCGACCTCCCGGCCGGTCAGGTACCAGTTCAGGGGGAAGACGATCGCCGTGACGAGCACGAAGAGCACGACGTTGCCGGCGGTCGAGAGCCCGTAGAACCCGGCCTGGTACTGCTTGTAGATGACCGACGCCATGACGTCGGAGGTGAACCCGGGACCGCCCCGGGTCATCGCCCAGATGAGGTCGAAGTACCGGAGGCCGCCGATCAGGGACAGGATGATCACGGTCGCGATCGCGGGCCGGGACAGCGGCAGGATGATGTGCCAGAACCTACGAAATGAGGAGGCGCCGTCCACCGCGGACGCCTCGAAATACTCACGCGGGATCGAGACGATGCCGGCGATGAAGATCACCGTGGCCAGCCCCACGCCCTTCCAGACATCCACCAGGGCCACCGACAGCAGGGCGAAGGTGGGATCCACCAGCCAGGCCGGCCCCTCAATACCGACGAGTGCGAGCGACCGGTTGATGAGACCGTCCGACGGGTGCATGAGGACGGTGAAGGTGATGCCGACGCCGATGGTGCTCACCAGGACCGGGAAGAAGGCCACCGAGCGCAGGAATCCCCTGGCGATGATCTGGGAGGTCAGGAGCACCGCCAACAGTAGCCCAAGGACCACCTTGAGGCCGCAGGTGACGACCGCATAGATCAGGGTGTTCTTCAGGCCGATGACGAGCGCCGGCTCCTGGAAGAAGGCGACGTAGTTGTCCAGGCCGATGAACTCGTAGTCGAAGAGGGTCCAGCGGGTCAGGCTGAAGAAGAAGGAGGAGAACGTCGGCACGATGAAGAAGACGAAGAAGATGACGCCGGCCGGCAGGTAGAACCAGTACGGGTAGGGACTCTTCTGCCGCTGGCGCCGGGCTGCCGGGGTCGTGACGGCCGGCCTGACGGTCTGACGCGCGTCCACCTCGGTCGACATCGTGATCACCTCATGGTTGTCTGCGTCCAGCGAGCGACGCTACGACCAGCCCTTGAGGCCGAGCTGCTGGGCCTGCTTCTTGACGTCCTGGTCGTAGAGCTCGGCGCCGGCCTGGGCGGCTCGCAGTCCCGAACCGACCTCGACGGTGATCTGCTCGAGGGCCGGGCCCTTGACCGGGGACTGGAACTCCAGCGCGGTCGTGATGTTCCCCTTGTCCACATAGGCCACCACGTCCTTGACCGCGGCGGGAGCGTCGGCCGGCACCTCGCAGCCCTTGACCATGTACGGGCCGGACGGCGGATAGCCCTTGGTCTGCGCCTCGCACCCCTCCACGCTGGCGACGAACGCCACGAACTTCTTGGCCGCCTCGAGCTCAGCGCCCTCGGTCGACTTGGGGATGTAGAGGCCGCCGGGCATCCACAGCGTCAGGCCGTTCCTGGCCGCGTCATCACCGGGTTGGGCGAAGAACCCGACGTCGTTGAGGGCATCCGGGTTCGTTGCCGCCAACGTGCCCACCGCGAAGGTGAGCATGGGATAGTGCGCGCCCTCCCCGGAGGCGAGCAGCTTCACGCCGTCCTCGAGCTTGGCCGAGCCGTAGTCCTTGTTCTGGTAGCCGGCCTTGTGCACCTCCTCCAGGCGCTGGAACCCCTTGACCGCCGGCTCCTGGGCGTATTTCACCTGGCCGTCGGTGTACTTCTCGGCCCAGCCGGGATCGGCGGCCGCGACGTTGTGGAAGTCGGCGAGAACGAACAGCTGCGAGGTCCAGGTGACCTGGTAGGTCTGGATCACCGGGGCGATGCCGGCGGCCTTGATCTTGGCGTTGTTGGCCATGAACTCGGCCCAGGTCCTCGGCACCTGCAGTCCGAGCTGCTCGTAGACCTTCTTGCTGTAGAAGATGCCACCGCCGGTCGAGCTGGTGATGGGGGCACCGTACAGCTCGTTGCCCACCGACACAGTGGGCTTGAAGATGTCCTCGATCTGGCTGGTCCAGGACTCCCCGGTCAGCGGGGTCAGGTTCTGTTGGGGGTTGAGGGCCTGGAACAGGGAGCCCGAGTTGTAGAGAAAGAGATCGTTCATCTCGCCCGTGGAGAGGCGCGTCTTGACGACGTTGTCGCCCTCGCTGCCCTGAGGACGCGTCTCCAGGTTCACCTTGATGTCGGGGTTCTTGGCCTGGAACTCGGCCACCAGGCTCTCGGAGGTCTTGAGGCTTATTCGTTGTTGTCGACGAGAAAGCTGATCGTGGTCCCGCCGCCCTCGTCGCTGGAGCCCAGGCTCCCGGAGCTGCAGGCGCCGAGCGCCAGAATGCAGGCCACCGTGGCGGCGAAGAGCGAGACCGGCCGCCGTGACTTGGCGAACCTCATGAGCGTACCTCCTTGGCAGGCGTGCAACGGTCCAGAATGCGAGCGGCTATGGCGGCAGGAGGCTGTCCAACCGGGCATGGAGGGCCTGGTTGCCGTCAATCAGGCCGGGCGGGGCGAGGGCGTCGACCAGCCGGCTCGCCGGGGCGTCGAGGAACGCCTGGAGCCGGCCTGCCGCCTGAGCCTCGTCGCCGGCCACGCCGGTCTCCACGGCGGCGGCGACGATCTGCCGCCAGGTCTCCTCGTGGTCCAGGACGTCGCGGACGGTCGCCTGGGCCGGAAGCGGGCGGTCGGCCGCCGGGTCGGCCGTCTGCCACGCGTGGGTGCCGTGTCCCACGCGCACCGGCTCGGGGTGCCCGGGGACGTGGACGGTCGCGGTGGTCCCGACCGGAACGACGACGTGCAGCCGAAGGCGGCCCCCCGACCGCTCCCAGGAGACCTGGGCGTCGCCGTAGGGCGTGCGGTGACGCGCCGAGGCAGCGGTCAGGTCGCGAGCCACCGCCGGCCGGACCAGCAGCTCCCGATAGCCGGGGGCCGCCGGGGCGAGGCCGGCGACCGTGCGGTGCAGCCAGTCCGCGACCGCGCCGAAGGCGTTGTGGTTGAAGGACGTCATCTGGCCCGGGTTGATGGCGCCGTCGGGGAGCATGCTGTCCCAGCGCTCCCAGACCGTAGTCGC
>JASLBL010000263.1 GCA_030146615.1 Actinomycetes bacterium | reverse complement strand
CGGCCGGGAGCGTGGTCGCCGAGGACGCGCGGATCCCCCCCGAGGTGCTGGCCGCCGGCGCCCCGGCCCGGGTCAAGCGCGAGCTGTCCGGCAGGGCGAAGCAGTGGGGCCGCACCGCCGCCGGCGAGTACCAGCGGCTGGCCCCCCGGTACCTGGCCGAAGCCCGGGCCGTCCACCCGACATCGGGCGGGTCGGTTTCCCCTGCAGGAGAAGCCCTCGGCTGAGTTCGAGGCGTTCTCGAGGGAGGTCACTGTGCTCCGGACCACACCGCCATACCGCGCCGACCACGTCGGTAGCCTCCTACGTCCGCCGCGGCTCCTGGCCGCGCGTGAGCAGCACGCCGCTGGGCGCATCTCCGCCGACGAGTTACGCGCGGTCGAGGACAGCACCATCGCCGAGGTGGTGGCCATGCAGGAGGACGTCGGCCTCCAGTCGGCCACCGACGGAGAGTTCCGCCGCAGCTCCTGGCACATGGACTATATCTACCAGCTGGGCGGCGTCAGTCGTGGCCAGGAGCAGCTCAAGGTCCGGTTCCGCAACCAGGACGGGACGATCGAGTTCCTGTCGGCGGCGCTTCGGATCGACGGCAAGATCCGCCTCCGCCACACCATCTTTGGTGACGACTTCACCGCGCTGGAGGGGATGGTCCGGACGGCGACGCCGAAGCTCACCATCCCCTCGCCGAGCATGGTCCACTACCGCGGCGGGCCGGCCGCGATCGACCGTGACGTCTACCCCGACATCGAGGAGTTCTGGAGCGACCTCAGCGCCGCCTATGCCGAGCAGGTCCGCCGTCTGGGCGAGCTCGGCTGTACCTACCTCCAGTTCGACGACACGAGCCTGGCCTATCTCAACGACCCCGAGCAGCGGGCCGAGATCGCCCGCCGCGGCGACGACGCCGAGCACCTGCATGAGCGCTACGTCCGCCAGATCAACAAGGTGCTGGCCGGCAGGCCCGACGGCATGTCGGTCACCACCCACATGTGCCGGGGCAACTTCCGCTCCTCCTGGGCCGCCCAGGGCGGCTACGACTTCGTCGCCGAGGCGCTGTTCGGCGGCCTCGAGGTCGACGGCTTCTTCCTGGAGTACGACGACGAGCGGTCGGGCGGGTTCGAGCCGCTGCGGTTCGTTCCCAAGGGGAAGCTGGTCGTGCTCGGCCTGGTCACCACCAAGCGCGGCCAGCTCGAGGACAAGGACCAGCTCAAGCGCCGCATCGAGGAGGCCAGCCGCTTCGTGCCCATCGAGCAGCTGTGTCTGTCGCCCCAGTGTGGCTTCTCCTCGACCGTTGAGGGCAACGCGCTCAGCTACGAGGACCAGGTGGCCAAGCTCCGTCTGATCGTCGAGACCGCCAGGGAGGTCTGGGGGTGACCGTCGCCACCGACCGTCATTTCATCGCCGGAGAGTTAGGTGAACGCCGTCGACGACGCCTGTAATTGACCGGTCAGTCCGTTGATATGCTCCCTCGCGGTTGACCGACCGAACGACCTGCCCGGAGAGTCGCGGGGAACCCCGCGGGACCGGAGGAGACGATGAGACGACGTTCTACGGTCGGACTGTTGTCCGTGATGGTGGCCCTCCTGCTGGCGGCGTGCGGAGGCGGCGACGAGGGAGGGGACACCGAGGCGGCCGGCGGCGAGCCGATCCGCATCGGCGCGCTCACGTCGCTGACGGGCAACTTCACGCCCTGGGGCGTGCAGGTGCGCGACGGGATGCAACTCGCCGTGAACGAGATCAACCAGGCCGGCGGAGTCGACGGCCGCCAGCTCGAACTGGTGGTGGCCGACGACCAGTCCAAAGCCGAGGAGGGAGCCCGTGCGCTGGAGCGGCTGATCGAGCGGGAAGGCGTCGTGGCGGTCGGCGGGATCATCTCCAGCGACGTCGGGCTGGCCACGGCTCGGATCGCCGAGGAGAGCGACGTCCCGCTGTTCCTCGTGAAGGCCGGCGCGGGCAACATCCTCAACTCCGGCAGCCGCCACACCTTCCGCACCTGCCTGCCCGCCGCGCCCATGGTCGCCGGACCGGTGCTGCAGTACGTCCAGAGCAAGAACCTGACCCGGGTCGGCGCGATCGTCGCGGACTACGCCTGGGGGCAGGCGATCAAGGCGGCCCTGGAGGAGACGTTCGCGGAGGCACCCGAGATCCGCCTCCAGATCGAGGTGGCTCCGGTGGGCGAGACCGACTTCACCACCTATCTCCGCTCGCTGGAGCGCCTGGACCCGCAGATGATCGTGGCGACCGGGCATCCGCCCGGCGCGGGAGCGATCACCGTCCAGTCGGCCGACCTCGGCTTCGACGTGCCGATCACCGGGGCGTACACCCCGCGCTCGCTGGTGATGAGCGGAGCGAAGAACGCGGCCCTCGACCGCTACGCCGACTTCGGCTGCGCCGACTACCAGAGCCAGGAGTACCAGGACCTGGCTCGGCGCTTCCTGGCGTTCTCCCGCGACAACGACTTCTTCGAGGACGACGCCCTGGCCGGCTACGGGATCGTCACGGTGGCGGCCGAGGCGATCCGCGCGGCGGGCGACGATCCCGCCGCCGTCGCCAAGCACCTCCACGAGAACACCTTCGACATCCCCGGCTACTCCTTCGAGATGCGGTGGACGGAGTGGGGAGAGCTGGCCAACGCCCGGATCGCCTTCGACCTGCTCGGCCGCGGGCCGGCCCCCGAAGGGGTGAACAAGGCGGGCGCCTGGTACCCGGAGAGGCTGCTGGTCTCCGAGCCGCTCGAGCCGTACCAGCCGTCGTAGCGGGGACATGGCGCTGCTCGCGGTCGACGCGGTGGAGAAGCGCTTCGGTGGTCTCCCGGCCGTCGACGGGGTCACGTTCGGGGTCGACGAGGGCGAGATCCTCGCCCTCGTCGGCCCCAACGGGGCCGGCAAGAGCACCCTCCTGAAGGTCATCGGCGGCCTCGAGCGCCCCTCCGCCGGGACGGTGACGCTGGCCGGCCGCCGGGTGGACGGGCTCGCCCCCCACCGGATCCGGCGGAGGGGGATCGCGATGGTGATGCAGACCCCGCTGACGTTCGGATCTATGACGACCCTGGAAAACGTCGTGCTGGGCGCCATGTTCGGCGGCGGCGACGGTGTCGTGGGCGAGCCGGAGGCGATCCCGCGCGCGGAGGAGGCGCTGGCCTTCGTCGGCCTCGAGGACCGCGCCGATCAGCCCGTCGGGAGCCTCAACCTCCACGAGCAGCGGTTCCTCGAGATGGCGAAGGCGCTGGCGGGCCGGCCCCGGCTGCTGCTCGTGGACGAGGTGATGGCGGGACTCAACGACGCGGAGCTGGCCGCCTCTGTCCAGATCGTGCGCACCGCCCGCGACACCCTGGGGACGACGATCATCTGGGTGGAGCACGTGATGAAGGCGGTGATGAGCCTGGCCGAGCGAGTGATCGTCCTCAACTTCGGGAGGATGCTGGCCGAGGGCGAGCCGGAAGCCGTCATGCGTCACCCCGACGTGGTCGACGCCTACCTCGGCCAGGGCCACGATGCTTGAGGTGTCCAGGCTCTCCGCCGGATACCTGGGGGAGAACGTGGTGGAAGGCGTCGACCTGGAGGTCGGTGCGGGCCGGGCCGTCGCCGTCATCGGCTCCAACGGCGCGGGGAAGACGACCCTGTTCCGGGCGCTGTGCGGGATGCTGCCGGTCTCGGGAGGCCAGGTGCGCTTCGACGGCCAGGACATCACCGGCCGTCCGACCCACCGCGTCGCGCGGGCGGGCCTGGCCTACGTGCCGGCCGAGCGTCATCTCTTCCCGGCCATGAGCGTGCGGGAGAATCTGCTGCTCGGCGCCTACCCGGGCCGGGGCGACCCATCCACCTTCGAGCTCGTCTTCGACCTGTTCCCCCGCCTGGAGGAACGCCGCAGGCAGCCGGCGGGCAGCCTCAGCGGCGGCGAACAGCAGATGCTGGCGGTGGGCCGGGCCCTCATGTCCCGCCCCCGCCTCCTCATGCTCGACGAACCCACCACGGGTCTGGCCCCGAAGCTGGCCCGGAGCGCGTACCAGGCGCTCCAGGCGCTGAAGGAGACCGGCGTGACGCTGCTGGTCGCCGAGCAGCAGGTGCCGCTGGCTCTCTCCCTGGCCGACCGCGGCTACGTGCTGGAGAACGGCCGCATCGGCCTCGAGGGCACCTCGGAGGACCTGGAGCGCAATCCCGAGGTTCGCCGGGCCTACCTGGGCGTGGCATGAGGGCCGTCGTCCTGGACGGGATCGTCCTCGGCCTCCAGTTCGGGCTGCTGGGCGTGGGCATGACCCTGATCTACGGGCTGGGAGGCGTCCTCAACCTGGCCTATGGCCAGGGGGCCGTGCTGGCGGCGATGGTGGTGGCGATCACCGTCTCCGCCGGCGTGCCGGCACTCCTGGCGGCCGGGGCCGGGGTGCTGGCCGCCGCGGCCGGCGGCGTCGTCGTGGACAGGACCCTGATGCAGCCCGTGTACCGGCTGCGGGGCGAGCACCGGATTCTCCTCGGCCTGCTCCTCACCCTGGGGGTGGCCTTCGTCGTCGACGGGCTGCTGGTCTGGCGCTACCCGATCGGGGCCCTGCGACTTCCGATCGGCGGCGAGGCCGTGCCCATCCTCGGGGTACGCATGCGGATGGGAAGCCTGTGGGCCTCGGCCATCTCGCTCGCGGTGGGGGCCGCCCTGTTCCTGTTCTTCCGGGCGACAACGCTGGGGCGGGCCGCCCGCTCCGTCATCCAGGACGAGGTGGGCGCGCGGCTGGTCGGGATCAACCCGGCGGCGGTCCGCACCTTCATCTTCGCGCTCAGCGGCGCCCTCGCGGGACTGGTTGCCGAAACCCGCTCGATGACCTCGCCCGTGGGCGTCACGGCCGGGTTCGACTTCACCATCCTGGCCCTGATCGTCGCGGTCGTCGGGGGCCTGGGCAGCGTCGCCGGAGCCTTCCTGGCCGGCGTGCTCCTCGGCATCGTCAGCACGGTGAGCGCCTTCTACATCGGGCAGTACATCACCACGATCGTGCTGCTGGCGGCGGCCGCGCTCACCATCGTCATCCGGCCACGCGGCCTGCTGGGGAGGTAGCTGTGACCGCCGAGTTCGACGCGACGGTCGAGTCCGAGGCTGCTCCCCTCGGGGTGAGCGCCCGGCCACCGCGGTCGCTGATCCGGGCCTTCTGGCCGGTCGCCGTCACCGGCGCCGTCCTCGCCCTGGTCCCCCTGTGGCTGGGCGACTCGCGACTGATGATGGGGCTGGCCGTGGACGCCCTCGTCTTCGGGGCCTACGCCATCGGCTTCAACGTCATCTTCGGGAGCACCAACCAGCTGTTCCTGTGCGTCGGAGCACTGGCCGGGGTGGGAGGCTACGCCTCGGCCATCCTCTCCGAGGAGGCCGCGCTTCCCATGGTCGCGGGGCTGGTGCTGGCCACGGCGTTGGCCGCGGCCCTGGGGGGGCTCCTCAGCTGGGTCGCGGTGCGCCGCTCGCTGGGCGTGATCTTCACCGGGATCGTGACGCTCGCCTTCTCCCTCTCCTTCCTCAACCTCGTGCTGGGCCAGCGAGAGCTGACGGGAGGCGAGACCGGCCTGGTCGTCTCCGCCGGCGAGGACACCTTCCTGCGCGACCGTGTCGCCGCCTACTACCTGTTCCTCGGCATGATCGTCGTCTTCCTGGTGGTGTTCCGCGCCCTGGAGCGATCCCACATCGGGTGGGCGTTCCGCGCGCTCCGCGACAACGAGCTCGCCGCCGAGCTGGCCGGGGTCGACGTGGCCCGCCACCGGGTCTACGCCGGCCTGATCGGCTCCGCCATGCTTGGGTTGACGGGAGCCGTCTACGCGCACAGCGACGGGTTCATCAGCCCCTCGGCCTTCGGGTTCGGACACGTCGACGTCCGCGTCCTGGTGATGCTCGCCTTCGGCGGGCTCGGGACCCTCCTAGGACCCGTGCTGGGAACGGTCGTGTTCGCGGTGCTGGATGAGCTCCTGGTCGACTCCGGACAGCTGCGGACCGTGTTCTATGGCCTGCTGGTCATCACGCTCTTCCTGGGCTTCAAGCGGGGCGCGGTTCCGGCCGTTGCGGACGTTCTCCGTCTCCTCCTCCGGCAGGGCCGATCCCGAGTCGGGCGCCCGCCGTGATCGGACGACCGTCAACTCGGTGAGGCCGGGCGAGGACCGACGCCCGGGAAGGGCCCAGCACGGCGTGGGCACACATCGCCATGTGATGTCGTGGTGGCCAGTTAGATCGCATCCCAACATGGGAAGTGCTCTCCAGCTGTTCGACTGACCCTCTACCGCCGAAGTGACCAGCGTTTGCGCTGGTCATCGGTTTGCTGGAGTCCCCCGCCGGAATCGAACCGGCGACCCCATCCTCACCATCGATGCGCCGGTGGTTCACGACGC
Organism: Actinomycetes bacterium; assembly: GCA_030146615.1. Lineage (GTDB taxonomy): Bacteria > Actinomycetota > CALGFH01 > CALGFH01 > CALGFH01 > CALGFH01. The sequence goes on along the minus strand of JASLBL010000263.1, from coordinate 12,316 downwards.
CGTGCAGCATCTCATGTCCCCACACAACCGCGCAGGTGATCGGTGCTGCCCAAGGGTTGGGTTGAGGAGCGGCGTGAGGTTGCGTGTGGCGTCGTTTCTGGCAAACCTCTGGCAAGGGTCCCTGGCACATCCAACGTCGCACTAGGCGCGGAGCAGTGCTTGATTCTCGAACATCACGCCCATTCATCACGCCTTCCAATGCCGTGTTGCCGCGGGCCGTGATGCTTCCCTCGCATCGATCGGCCCCGCTCTGCTCGGCCGGCGAGAGGCACTCACCGCGGTGGCGGCTGGCCTCGCAAGCGACCTCCGCGTCCCCGGTCAGTCTGACGGAGGGCTCACCAAGCCAGTGGTACTGCCTGATGCTCGTCGCTAGGCGGGCATAGGCCCGAGACCCCGGCGCGCGCCCCGGGGTCTCGGGTGGCGGATGCCTAGCGGTAGGTCGTACCTGACCGGTGTCGGCGCCGCCCGATGAACAGCCGGTACAGCGCCAGCAGGATCAGCGAGCCGACGATGGCGGCGATCCAGCTACTGAGGTTGAAGAAACCCTGGAGGACGTCGGTGTCGAGAAGCGCCTGGGCGAGGAACCCGCCCAGGAGGGCGCCGACGACACCGACGAGCATGGTGACGAGGATGCCACCCGGGTCGTCGCCCGGCATGATCGCCTTGGCGATCGCCCCGGCGATCAGCCCCAGGATCAGCAACGAGATGATGCCCATGGTCTGGTCCTCCCGCGTGCGACGGCCGACCGGACGCCAAGCTCCTACTTGAAGGCGTCCTTCACCTTCTCACCGGCCTGCTTGATGCCGCCCTTGGCCTGGTCGGCCTGGCCCTCGGCCTCAAGCTGCTCGTCGTCGGTGGCCCGGCCGACCTGCTCCTTCATGTCGCCCTTGACTTCCTGGGCCTTGTTCCGCGCCTTGTCGTCGATACCCATTGCCGATCACCTCCACGACCAGGCATTCCCGCCCCGGGCCGGGCGAAGCCGAACGGTGGTGATCGCCACTCGACTGCAACGACTCCGCCATCGTTTCGATCGCATCCACCCCAATGTCACCGTCGAGGTTCGAGCCCTGCCCGCGGTCCAGTCGCCGTACACATGGCGACGCGGCCGGTGCTTGATCGTCCGCGGCCCTCGAACAGCCAGTCGGGCAGGAACGGGATCACGAACATGGCCAGGACCCCGAGGAGTGCCGCCGGGCGCGGCCGATGAGACAACGGCGCGGCCGCACGTCACACAACCGACCGAGGACGTCCGGCGTTCTCTCACCTGGACACAGGCGACAGCGGTAGCCATCTAGGCCGAAGTCCCTCCGAACTAGTAGTCAGCCGTGCTGGACGGGTCGTCGCTGCTCACCCAGCCGCATCGACGGTCCGTTGCGCCGAATCCGGCTCGGCGGGAGCGCCGTCGACCGCGACGATCCAGCAGCGGTAGGGGCGCGATGGGGCCGCCACCTCCACTTCCTCGCCAACCCGGTGACCCAGCAAGGCCTGGGCCAGTGGCGAACGGACCGAGATCCGCATGTCGTCCAGCGGGGCCTCGATCGGATGGACGATCAGGAACCGCTCCACCACCCCCTGGCCATCTCGAATCGTCACCGCCTTGCCCACTTCAACCACTGCCGGCTCGCCGAACCGGTCCTCGGCAATGGTGGCGTGGTCCACCAGCCAGGTCAGGCGGTGCAGCTCGTCGACCGCCTGCTCGTACTCGGCGTCGACGCGCCCATCACGCTCGGGATCCTCCAAGGCGGCACGCAGCTCAGGAAGGGCTGTGACCTGCAACCGGCGGACGCGCTCGATCAGCAACCGCCTGCCCTGACGAGTCAGGATCGCGGGCGCGGCATCGCCAACGTCCAGCATCGCCAATCGGTTAACGTTCCTCACGGCCGCCACCTCCTTGCCCGCGCGCAGCCGTCAGACAGATGCCAGCGCCCAGGCGACGAACATGTGCTGCGCATCGGCCATTCCCGCCCGATGGCGGAGGCGTTCCAACTGTCGGATAGACCTCCATAGCCGAAGCACAGGTGCGACCAGACGAGCTCCAGCTGGCGCTCGGATCCGATGCAGGGCGACGCTCGCGATCTGTCGCAACTGAAGGACTGCGCAAACGTGCGGCGACCAGGCTGAACCGGCCAGTGCCAGCCCGAGCGATCCACCGCAGACGCCAAGCTGTCAGCACCCGAGCTGACCGTCGACGGGAAGGACGCTGACGGTACCCCGGCGGCCATCCTCGGGCGGCCCGACGCATCCTCGGACCCGTGCGGCGGTGGGTCGACAGCGCAAGCGGAACGACCAGCGGGCCGAGCGTGGCGCCGAGCAGCATCCAGGTGAAGGCGTCATGGCCGCGACGGCCCATACTGATCCCGCTCACCACGCCGATCGCCAGCCAGGCGGCCATGACGACCGCCAAGGCCGCGGTTGCCGACATGTCCGGTCACCTCCCGTCCTTGATCTCAGGCGCCTGGCGCGACGGATCCGCCAATCGAGCTCGCTGCCGCTGCGGACTCGGAGCCAGATGCCGCGCCAGTCAGCGACATGGCTGGAAACTCCCGGCGCGGCCAGCCGCCGTAACTAACGGGTGCAACGCTGCAACCCCAGGTTGCCGGCGTCAGCCAGAGCCCGAAAGGGTCGCTTGCGGCGGACCTGGCCGCCGTTCGTTGCCGGCGGTCGGTAAGGGAGTCGGCTCACCGGCCGGCATCGTTATTCCGGCGGCTGCTGCCCCATTCCCGGAGCCAGTGGCCTCATTGCCGGACGCTGCGATCTCGCTCTGCCGAGGTCTTCTCGGGCTGGTGGCCGCGGAGGTTTCCAGCATGCGCGCGCCGGCTGGGATCACGACGGGCGGCGAGCAGGCTGGCGGCCGTGGTGATGGCAAGCACGCCGAGAATGACGGCCAGGGAGGCCGGCGTGGGGATGTAGGGGATGGCCGGGTTGAGGTCGTGCAGGAATGTCAGGATGAGCTTGCCGCCGATGAAGGCCAGGATCACTGACAGGCCCAGGGACAGGTAGACGAGCCGGTCCAGCAGCCCCTGGAGCAGGAAGTAGAGCGCGCGCAGGCCCAGCAGCGCGAAGGCGTTGGCGCAGAAGACCAGGTACGGCTCCTGGGTCACGCCGAACACGGCCGGGATGGAGTCCAGCGCGAATAGCAGGTCGGTGGTGCCGATGGCCACGAAGACGAAGAACAACGGGGTCATGACCCGCCGGCCGGCCTCGGTGGTGGTCAGGCTGGCCCCGGCGTACTGGTCGGTGGCCGGGAGCCGCCGCCGGGCCCAGCGCAGCACAGGATTGTCCTCGACGTCAGGGTCCTGGTCGCGGTGGCGGAACAACTGGATGGCGGTCCAGATGAGCAGGCCCCCGAACACCAGGAAGGTGACGCTGAACCGCTGGATGGCGGCGGCGCCCAAGGCGATGAAGATGGCGCGCATGACCAGCGCGGCGGTGACGCCGAACAGCAGCACTCGATGCTGGTAGGCCGCGGGCACCGCGAAGGTGGTCATGATGATGACGAAGACGAACAGGTTGTCGACCGACAGGCTCTTCTCCAGCAGCCAGCCGGCGAGATACTCGACGCCGGCGTCGCCGCCCCACACGGCCCAGACCAGGACGCCGAAGGCGAGCGCGATCCCGATGTAGACCGTCGACCACGCCGCCGCCTCGCGCAGCCGCACCTCGTGGGGATGGCGGCTGACGGTGACGAAGTCGAGGGCGATCAGGGCCAGGATCGCACCGATCGTGGCGATCCAGCCCCAAAGGGGAACATCGAGCATGCAACCTCCGAGATCTGCGATCGGTGGACTGCCGACAGCGGCGTACTGCGAATCGAGAACTGGGCCTTAGGCGGCAGACCGATCCGCACCGATGCTTGGGCCTGCACCTCGGTGGCCGCCCCGTGCGTCGCCGCGCGGGCTCAACGCTGCTCGTCGTGGTCCTGCGGCTCGCCCAAGCTGGCGGGTTGCCGGCTGGACCCGGACGGCCGGAGCAGCCTGCGGACCCGGGCAAGCGGTCCCGTCGGCGCCGTCGCGGCCGTGTCGGGCTCGGGTTGATCCGGTGAGGGCGGCGGACCCTGCGGGCCGGCCCGCGCGGCCCCGACGGCGCCCGGCGCGGTCCGGTCGGCGGGTGCGCTGACGTCGTCGGCGGGCGGGGTCCTGGCCGGCAGGGGGGAACGCAGGTGCTCCTCGCGGACGTGCCAGTCCAGCTCGTTGCGGGTCCCGAACAGCAGGTTGCAGCTGGGGCACTTCACCGGCATCAGCATCTCCTCTCCCGGCGTCGAGCCGTTGTCAGCGAGCCGAACCTGCCGGCCTGAGCGGGCAGGATGTCGGCTCGGCCCAACCCACCGAAAGGGCGATGCGCGGCCGATCCACGCCGCAGTCGTTGCCGGCCGCCAGCAAGGAAACGATCGGCGCCGAAGGCTGGAAGCGCCTATTCCACCGGCTCGATCGGGGTGGTGGGCCAGTCCAGCAGCCGGGCCCCGAGGACGGCCGCCTCGAGCGTGAAGCGGTGCGCCGGGTCGGTTGCCGAGTAGCCGGTGAGGGCACGGACCCGCTCCAGCCGGTAGGTGACGGTACGGACTCCGAGGTGCAGGCGGCGGGCGGTCTCGGCGGCAACCCCGCCGGTCTGGAAGTAGGCCGCCAAGGTGTCCAGCAGCGGCTGCGCGCCTCCGCGGGCCTGGGCGAGGGGGGCGAGCACCCCGTCGACGAGCTCGGCGATCGCGCCCCGGTCGCGCAGCAGCACCCGGTACACCAGCAGGCTGGCCGCCTCGACCACCGGATCGTCCAGCCCCAGGTGCTCGGCCAGCTCCAGCGCCTCCCGCGCCTCCTCATAGGAGCGGGCCACGCCGGTCGGCCCGGCCCGTGGGCGGCCGACGCCGACCCGCAGGCTACCGAGCCGGCGCAGCAGCCCGGCCAGCTCGATGACCACCTCGCCGTCGACGGCTGGGACGACGCACACCAGCACCCCAGACTTGGTGGCAACCAGCACGTCGCGACCGCCGAACCGGTGCAGCACCTCGGTCTCGACCCGCCGGGTGAACCCGGTGGCGTCACCAAGGGGCTCCTCGGCGGTGGCGACGGCGACGGCGTGGCGACCTCCCAGGCGCAGCCCGAACCGCTCAGCCCGCTCGACCAGCTGCTCCAGGTCCCCACGGCCGGCGAGCAGGTCGTCGATGAACTCGCGCCGCAGCGCCTCCTCGCGGCGGACGGTGATCCGCCGGGAGCGCTCGTAGCCATCGGCGAGCGCCGCGGCGGCGTCGTCGGCCGCCCGCAGCACCGCCCGCGCCACCGAACGCACGACACCGACGCTGCCCGCCGCCCGGGCCGCGGGCAGCTGGTCCCATGCCCGCCAGGTCACGGTGAGGTAGGCGTCCACCACCGCCCGCAGGGGCACGCCCAGCCCGGCGGCCTCCTCACCGTGCTGGCAGCAGGCCTCCAGCTCCTTGCGGGTCAGGCGACGCCCCGTCTCGGCCACCACCACCAGCACCTGCAGGTAGTCACCAAGCAGCGACACCGGCACCGACTCGGCCTCGGCGACGTCGGCGGCGATCCGCGCGATCGCGTCCGGCACCGCATCACTGGCGCCTCCTGATGACCACTTCGTGGTCACCGCCCCGCCACCTCCCTCACCGTGACCTGTCCGGTGCCCAGGACGACCCCCGACCCTCCCGCTTCCAGCATGGGTTGCCGGCGCCCAGCAAGCAACACGGCCCGCTGTTCGCCTGGGCGCCCCCTACTGGCCCACCCCAGCGGTCGCCACCATGGCAGTCGGCGGCGCCAGCCCACCGGGGCTGGCCGCGAACGCCCCCTCGCCGCGGCCGCGGTCGAGGCCTGGCGCCGCCCGTCCGCTCCCGCCACCGAGTCCCTTGGTGGCAGCCGCCCGAAGGAGGTGTCCATGCGTCACGCGCACAACCAAGGCCTACAGCTGGCCAGTGTCATGAGTTCCCCGACCGTCCGCCCCGGCGAGCCTCCCACAGAGCAAGCGGCACAGCCGACGATGCACGCGCGACGACGCGGCCGGGCGGCCGGGCGCGGCGTCTGGTCGCCGCGGACGACCCTCGCCTACTGCTGGCGGTCGCGGACGCTGCTTGGGCTGGGCGCCTGGCTTGCCATCTCTCCCTGGACGCTCGGCACCATTGGGGATCGTCACAGCACGGAGAACGCGCTCGTGAACGGTGTGCTGCTCATGGGCACCGCGTTCTGGGCGCTGTTGACCCGCACGCCCGCCCTAGCCCACGCCAGCAGCCTGTCACTGGGGCTCTGGCTACTGGTGGCACCGTCGCTGTGGTACTTCCAGTCGCCCGTGGCCTCCCACAACTCACGTGCCATCGGGCTGGTTGTGGTCGCGCTCTCGGTCTGGGCACTGGCGACCGGCCCGCGGACCCGGCCACCGGTGGACCCGGGCGCCTCGGGCTGAGGACGGCAGTTCGACGTCAGGAACTACCGACGTGTCGAACGGCGACTCACCGCCAACGTCGATCCTTTTGCTCCCGACCCGAGACCACAGTTGGAGGACATCGATGACCAACCGCAGCGCGGCCGACGCTGTGCGTCGGGTGGTTGACCCGGTCAAGGACTTCCTGCACACCGAGGCGGCCGGCGGGCTGTTCCTGCTGGCGGCCACGGTGGTCGCGCTCGGCTGGGCCAACAGCCCCTTCGCCGCCGGCTACGAGGGCTTGTGGGGGCGGGAGCTGACCATCGGGGCCGGGCCGCTGGCCGTCACCGAGGACCTCAAGCACTGGGTCAACGACGGCCTGATGGCGCTGTTCTTCTTCGTGGTCGGCCTGGAGATCAAGCGTGAGCTGGTCGTGGGGGAGCTGCGCGACCCACGGCGGACCAGCCTGCCGGTCCTGGCGGCCCTCGGTGGGGTGGTCGTCCCGGCCGGGATCTTCCTGCTGCTGAACGTCGGCGGCCAGGGCGCCCGCGGCTGGGGCATCCCCATGGCCACCGACATCGCCTTCGCCATCGGGGTCCTGGCCGTGCTCGGCTCCAGGGTCCCGGCCGGCGCCAAGGTGTTCCTGCTCACCCTGGCGATCGTGGACGACATCCTGGCCATCACCGTGATCGCGGTCTTCTACACCAGCCAGGTGGCGGTCGGGTGGCTGGCCGTCGCCGCGGGCGGGATGGCCCTGGTCTTCGTGCTACGCCGGCTGGGGGTCCGCGCGATCAGCGCCTACGTCCCCCTCGGCGTCCTGGTCTGGCTGGCGACCTTGGAGTCGGGGGTGCACGCCACCATCGCCGGGGTCGCCCTCGGGCTGGCCACCCCAGCCCGGCCGGTCCAGGGCCGACCGGTGCTGGAGCAGCTCCAGCACCGGATGCACCCGCTGTCCAGCTACCTCGTCATCCCGCTGTTCGCCCTGGCCAACGCCGGGGTGCCGCTGGGCGCCGACGCCCTTGAGCGCGCCGCCGGTAGCCCGGTGGCCTGGGGCGTGGCGCTGGGGCTGCTGGCCGGCAAGGTCCTCGGGGTGGCCGGGGCCAGCCTGGCCGCCGTGCGGCTGCGGCTGGGTTCCCTCCCCGACGACCTCACCATGCGCCATGTCCTCGGCCTGGCCGCGCTGGCCGGGATCGGCTTCACGGTGTCGTTGTTCATCGCCGAGCTGGCCTATCCCGGCAGCGACCTCATTGACCTGGCCAAGGTCGGCATCCTGGCCGGGTCGCTGGCCAGCGGCCTGGCCGGCGCCGCCCTCCTCGCCAACGGGCGCCTCCTGTCCCGCCGGGACGCGGCGGCGGCCGGGATCGAACCAGGCGGAGCACCGTGACCGTCCACCCGCTGTGCCGCCACGACGGCGGGTACCTCCCGCTGGAGGACTATGGCCTGATCGGCGACGGCACCACCGCCGCGCTGGTCGGCCGCGACGGCTCCATCCCCTGGCTGTGCCTGCCCCGGTTCGACAGCCCGCCGGTGTTCTGCGGCCTGCTCGACACCGCCCGCGGCGGGGCGTTCACGGTCGCTCCGGACCCGCTGGTGGCGGCCGGGCAGCGCTACGAGCCCGACACCGGCGTGCTGGTCACCGAGCTGCACGGTCCCGACGGGGTGGTCGAGCTGACCGACGCCCTCACCCTGCGGTCCGGCGCCGACCTGGCCGAGGACGCCCCGGCCGGCCGGGGCGAGCTGCTGCGCTCGGCCCGCGTCCTGGCCGGCCGGGTCCGGCTGCGGGTCGAGCTCGCGCCGCGGGGCGGCGCCACGATCGAGGCCCGGGGCGGCGGCCTGCGGGTCCGCCCCACCGGCCGGCCCGACCTCGATCTGCACCTGATGAGCTCAACGCCGTTGCCCGGGTTGCGGACCCACCTCGAGCTCGAGGCCGGCGACCGGCTCGACCTGCTGCTGCGCTGGCGACCGGGCGCCCACCGGGCACCGGCGGTCGCCTTCGACCGGCTGCTGGATGCGACCCGGGCCGCCTGGCGGACCTGGGCCCGCCGCCTCGCCTATCAGGGTCCCCAGCGTGAGCTGGTCCGCCGGTCGGCCATCACCCTGAAGCTGCTGGACCACGTGGCCAACGGCGCCATCGTCGCCGCCCCCACCTCCTCGCTGCCCGAGGCCATCGGGGGGCCCCGCAACTGGGACTACCGCTACGCCTGGATCCGCGACGCCGCCTTCTCGGTCTACGCGCTGCGCCGCATCGGCCTGGCCGAGGAGGCGGCCGGGTTCCTGGCCTGGGTCCTGGACGCGGTCGACCGCCACGGCCACCCCCGGGTCCTCTACGACCTCGACGGCCAGGACCCGCCGCCCGAGATCACCGACCCCGAGCTGGAGGGCTACCGGCGCTCGGCCCCGGTGCGCTGGAGCAACGCCGCCGCCGCCCAGCGCCAGCACGACGTCTACGGCGAGATCCTGGACTGCGCGTTCCAGTGGACCTCGGCCGGTGGCCACATCGACCCGCCGCTCTGGCGGCGGCTGGTCGGGCTGGTCGACGCCGCCGGCCGGGAATGGGACAGGCCCGACCACGGCATCTGGGAAGTCCGCACCAGCGGCCGACCGTTCACCTACTCGGCCGCGCTCTGCCAGGTCGCCCTGGACCGCGGCGCCCGCCTGGCCGAACGGCTCGACCTCGGAGGCTGCCCCGAGGTGGGCCGTTGGCGGGCGACCGCCGCCCGGATCCAGCAGGCGGTCCTCGAGGACGCCTGGGACTCCGACCGCCAAACCCTCACCGAGCACCTGGGCGGCGGGGGGCTGGACGCCAGCCTGCTCGCCCTCCCTCTGCGCCGGGTGGTCGACGCCCGCCACCCCCGTATGGTCGCCACCACCGCCGCGGTGGCCGAGCGGCTGGGCGCCGGCGGCGGGTTGCTGTACCGCTACCTGCCCGACGACTTCCCCGACGGCCTTCCTGGCCATGAGGGTGCATTCCTACTGTGCAGCTTCTGGCTGGTCGACAACCTGGCCAAGCAGGGCCGCCTCGATGAGGCCATGGAGTGGTACGACAGCCTGTGCGGCCGGGCCGGTCCCCTGGGGCTGCTGCCCGAGCAGGTCGACCCGTCCACCGGGGTGTTCCTCGGCAACTACCCGCAGGCGTTCAGCCACGTCGGTCTCATCTCCAGCGGGGTCAACCTGGCCCGGACCGGCGGCGGGTGAGCTCGAGGCCTCCGAGGTTGCGCCGACATGGCCCTACGATGGCGGCGGATGGCAAGCGGCGTCTGGTGGCCTGCTGCCGGCTCGCCTGCATGGCGGTCCGACCGTACTGCATCCTCTCGTAACCCCCAAGGTGCTGCGCCGGGCCCGGCAGGCTGCGGCTGATCGCTGCCACCACCGTGACCGAGCAACTCGATGCTGCTTCGCCTGCAGCGTCTCGCCCGTGTGAGGGCGAGGCCGCGGCCAACGTCATGCCTCCATGGTCAGCCTGGCTGGCGCACGCGGGCCACCCCGAGGCGCACTGGCTGCACCGGGACCCCACTCCGGGTTGTTGGTGCAAGCTTGGGCACAACAACCGTGAGGACGCCGTCCTCGATGCTGGCACGCACCATCTCCTGGGTCGCCGCCGTGGGCAACGCAACCGACCGGCGGAACGAGCCAGCGGGGCGCTCCAGCCGGTGGAACCGCTCCCCGTCCGGGCCGGCGGCAAGGTAGCGGGCACCGCTGATCACCAGCAGCCCGCCGGCGAAGGCAACGTCCAAGTCACCGGTCTTGACCCCGGGGACGTCAACCCGTACCAGAAACGAGCGCCAGGACTCGAACAGGTCCAGGGGCGGCCACGAGACTGGGGTGCCCGACCGGGCGGCGTCGGCTTCCGCCGGCTCGGTCATGTCGCCCACAGGATCGTCAGCATCGAAGTCCACCCTCCACGCGAAACGGATAGGTGTCGGAAACGTCGATCTCGAGCATCCCACCGTGCACGGGCGTGACCAGGGCCGCCGCCGGCCAACCAGTGATCCGAAGGTTGCCGGACGGCGGCAACACTGCGTGAGCGTGAGCACCACGTCGGTGGCCCATGCTCGACCATGGTTGGCGTAGACCGTCGAGGTTGCCGGTCCCAAGCAAGAACGTGCTCACGGATTTGTCACCGCCTGACCTGGTTGCCGCGTCGGAGGGCTGGCAGCGTGACCACCGTGGGAACACGCACCCGGCGCGCACCCACTGGCGACGACCGCCGGGCCAGCGGAGCGGCAGGCCCGGCGGTCGCTGCCCCGTCCGGGGCGGGTGCAACGTGGCGCCTGGCCCCGGACCACTATCCGCCTCCGATTGCCAATGACCAGCTAGGAGGGAGGTCACCGTGCCTCCATCGAGCTCCCACCCAACTTATGCGGCCAAGTCGCACCGTGCGCGGTCCGTCCGCTGGCTGCTCGCTGTGGCCCTGCTCGGCTTGGGCTGGCTGCTGGCCTGGGCACCGGTCGCGGTCGGGCAAGCGCCGACCCTGCTGGTCTCGCGGGTGGCCGGCCCGATCACCCCGGTGGTGGCCGACCAGCTCGCCGATGGCGTTCGCGCCGCCGAACGGGACGGGCACACCGCCTTCCTGGTCGAGCTGGACACCCCGGGCGGGCTGGACACCTCCATGCGGGAGATCAGCCAGTCGTTCCTGAACGCCCGGGTCCCGGTAGTGGTGTACGTGACCCCGTCGGGGGCGCGGGCCGCCTCGGCCGGGGCCATCATCACCTTCGCCGCGCATGTGGCCGCCATGGCCCCCGGCACCACGATCGGCGCCGCCACCCCGGTCGACCTCCAAGGCGGCGAGATCTCCGACAAGGTCATCAACGACGCCGCCGCCTTCGCCGAGGCGGTCGCGGCCCAACGGGGCCGCAACACCGAGTTCGCCGTCGACACCGTCCGCGAGGGTCGCGCGGTCCCCGCCGACGAGGCCGTGCGCCTGGAGGCGGTCGACCTGGTCGCCACCGACCGGGCTGGCCTGCTGGAAGCGCTCGACGGGCGGCGGGTCGAGGTCGCCTCGGGGACCACGGTCACCCTGCAGACCGCGGGCGCCGCCACCGTCGAGCACGGGCTGTCCTGGACCCGGGCGCTGCTGGGGTGGCTGGCCGACCCCAACCTGGCCTTCCTGTTCCTGTCCATCGGCACCCTGGCCGTGATCTATGAGCTGGCCTCACCGGGCATGGGCCTGGGCGGGGTCATCGGCGCCGTCCTGCTGGTACTGGGATTCGTGTCGCTGTCGGTGCTGCCGGTCAACCTGGCCGGGCTGCTGCTCCTGGCCCTGGCCGCGGCGCTGTTCATCGCCGAGCTGTTCGTCCCCGGCATCGGGGTGTTCGCCGGGGGTGGGACGATCGCGCTGCTGCTTGCCGGGCTGCTGCTGTTCGAGGGCGGGGTGGCGGTGTCGATGCCGGTGCTGTGGCCGGTGGCGCTGGTGGTCGGCGGGGGCGCGGTGCTGGCTGGGCGGCTGGCCTGGCGGGCTCGCCGGGCGCCGAGCGTCACCGGCGCCGAGGGCCTGGTCGGCCGGCACGCGGTCGTCCGTGACCTCACCGGCGACGGCGACGGCACCCTCCACCTGGACGGCGCCTGGTGGCGGGCCCGCCGCCACGACGGCCCCCTCGTCCCCGGCCAGGAAGTCCGCGTCGTGCGGCTTGATGGGCTGGACCTCATTGTCGAGCTCGCCGACGAGGCCGCCGAGCCCACCCGGTCGGCTGTCGAGCGACCCATCCAACCGCGTCCAGCCGACCACTCGGCCGTCAAGGAGGCACCCTCATGAGCACCGACCTGCTGATCGGCCTCGGCATCGCCACCCTCGTGGCGTTCCTGCTGCTGTCGGCCAGCGTCCGGATCGTCAAGGAGTACGAGCGGGGGGTGATCTTCCGGCTGGGCCGGGTGATCGGCGCCAAGGGACCCGGCCTGTTCTTCATCATCCCGATCGTCGACCGGATGGTGAAGGTCTCGCTGCGCACCGTGACCATGGACATCC
>JASLBL010000160.1 GCA_030146615.1 Actinomycetes bacterium | reverse complement strand
GTCGGGGTCCCCGGTGAGAACCTGGGGGCGGTCGCCGACGCTGGCGCGGTGCTCAGCATCTGCGGGTTCGACGGGCAGTTCGAGGGCTGCGCCGACGGCGTCCTCACCCAGGGCAACCCCGAGGCCGGCGACCGCTTCGGGGCGGCGCTGACCCCGGGCAACTTCGACGGCAACGAGTTCCCCGACCTGGCTGTGGGGGCGCCCGGGGAGACGGTCGCCGGCCGGGCCGCCGCCGGGGCCGCCGACGCCCGCGACGGCGGAGCCGGGGCGCTCTCCGCCGACCCCGCCGAGCCCCTCTACTTCCAGGGCAACGACGGGGTGCCCGGCGCCGCCGAGGCCGGCGACCTGTTCGCGGCCTCAGTGGCCGCCTGAGAACGACCGCTCGGCCGCGGCCAGCCGGTGCGGCTCCAGGGTCCGCCGCTGGCCGCTGGCCCGCTCGATCAGGCGGTCGTAGTCGGGCCCGGCCAGGCGGTGGTCGCGGGCGGCGGCGTCCTTGAGGGCCAGCCACATGAGCTGCTTGCCCTCGATCCCCAGCGACAGGGCCTCGGTCTCCAGCAGCCGGGTCAGGTCGGCGCTGCCGGTGAGGGCCGGGTTGAGCCGCAGCCGGCTGAGGCGCTCCAGCATCCAGCCGGCCGCCGCCTTGACCGGGTGCCGCGTCACCTCCAGCCGGTCCATCAGCTCCTCGAGGGTCGCCCGGTCCTGCTCGATGTCGTGGTGCAGGGCGGCCATGACGTTGCCGAGCTCGGTGCCCTGGTTGTTGTCGCGCAGCTTCTCGGCCAGCTCCAGCCCGGCCATGGAGCCGGCCAGGTGGTCGTTGAGGTAGACCCCCAGCAGCTCGTTCGACGCCATCAGCCATCGACCTCCTTGGTCGCCTCCAGGATCGCCGCCACCGAGCGGTCGACGTCGTCGTCGGTGGTGGACCAGTTCGACACCGAGATGCGCATCGCGGCCATGTCGTGCCAGGTGGTGCCGCTCAGCCAGAGGGTGCCCCCGGACTGGACCCGGCGAACCACCTCGCGGGTGCGGCCGTCGTGGTCGCCGTCGGGGTCGCGGAAGCGGACCAGGACCTGGTTGAGGACGACCTCGTTGAGGACCTCGACCCCGTCGGCCGCCTCCAGGGCGGCGGCGAACCGGCGGGCCTGGGCGCAGGCCCGCTCGACCATGGCCGCCACCCCGGAGCGGCCGAGGGAGCGCAGGGCCGCCCAGACCGGGAACCCGCGGGCCCGCCGCGAGAACTCGGCGGTGTAGGCGTCCGGGTCGCGCTCGCCCGGCCGCCCCGGGGTCAGGTAGCCGGCCACGGTGGCGAAGGCGGCCAGGTGGGCCTCGGGATGGGCGACGAACACGAGCCCGCTGTCGTAGGGCACGTTGAGCCACTTGTGGGCGTCGGTGGCGACCGAGTCGGCCTCCTCGACCCCGGCGACCAGATGCCGCAGGGCCGGGCTGGCCGCCGCCCACAGCCCGAACGCCCCGTCGACATGGACCCAGGCGCCGTAGTCGTGGGCGGCGGCGCAGACCGCCGGCAGCGGGTCCACGGCCCCGGTGTTGACGTTGCCGGCCTGGGCGCAGACGATCGTCGGCCCCTGACAGGCGGCCAGGACCGCGGGCAGGGCGGCGGCGTCCATGCGGCCCTGGCCGTCGGCGGGCACGACCCGGACCCGGCCGCTGCCCAGCCCGAGGAAGCGCAGGGCGGCGTCGATGGTGACGTGCCGCTCGGCCCCGACCACGACCTCGACCGGCGGCGCCCCGAGGAGGCCGTCGCGCTCCACGTCCCACCCGGCGGCGGCCAGCACGTGATGGCGGGCCGCGGCCAGGCCGGTGAAGCTGGCCATCTGCCCGCCGGTGACGAACCCGGTGCTGACCCCTTCGGGCAGCCCGAGCAGATCGGTGAGCCACCCGGCGGCCACGTCCTCGACGGTGGCCGCGGCCGGGCCGAGCACGAACAGGCCGGCGTTCTGGTCCCAGGCCGAGGCCAGCCAGTCGGCGGCCAGGGCGGCGGGCAGGCTGCCTCCGACCACGAACCCGAAGAAGCGCGGCCCGGCCGAGGCGACCACCCCGTCGTCGGCGAGCTCGGCCAGCTGGGCGACGACCTCGGCCGGGTCGCTGGGGCCGTCGGGCAGGGGCCCGCCCAGCCGGGCCCGCAGCTCGTCGGCGCCCGCCGTGGCCGCCACCGGCCGCTCGGCCAGGCCGCGCAGGTACCGGGTGGCGCCGGCGGCGGCCGCCTCCAGCGCCCGCTCGGTAGCTGCCCAATCGGTCATGGCGGTGCCTCCTGGCGTGTGCGACGGCGTCGTCAGGCCAAGTCAAGCACAGCTGGAGCGGATGTCGTGGGCGTCGCCGAGGCCCTCGCCGCGCAGCGGGAACAGCACGCTCCCGTTGCCGGGCACGGTCGGGCTCAGCTTCACCTCCGAGGTCCGCAGCCGCCCGTCCGGGCCCAGCCCGGTGATCCGGCACCGGGCCCGCCCCTGGCGCTCGCCCTCGTTGACGACCCGCAGCTCGACCTCGACCGCCGTCCCGTCGGCGCTCACCGACTGGCGGACGACCTCGGCCCGGAACGGCCCGACGCCGCGGAACACGAACCAGGCCCCGAGGGCGAGCACGACCAGCGCGGCCACGATCCCGACGAGCACGGTCGCGTGCCCCTGGACCGGGCTCGGGGTCGGCAGCCCGGCCGGGTTGTAGCGCAGGGTGTGGGCCGGGCCCTCCAGCGGCTGCTCGCAGCGCTCGCAGACCTTGCCGCCGGCCTGCACCGGCGTCCGGCAGCGGGGGCAGACGCGCACGTTCACTCCGGCCGACGGTAGCACCCGCTATGCTGCCGCGCATGGCCAAGCAGCCGGACGCCGCCCAGGCCAGCGGCGCGGTCCGGGTCGGGACCGCCTCCTGGACCGACCCGACCCTGCTCAAGTCCGGCTGGTATCCCAAGGGCGCCAACGACGCCGAGTCCCGGCTGCGCTTCTACGCCACCCAGTTCCCCATCGTCGAGGTCGACGCCACCTACTACTACCTGCCCCGCGAGCAGCAGGCCGGCCTCTGGGTCGACCGCACCCCGCCCGACTTCGTCTTCAACATCAAGGCGTTCAGCCTCCTCACCGGCCACCCGACCCGCCGCAAGGCCGTCCCCGAGGACCTGCTGCCCGAGGTCGCCCCCGAGCACCGCGACAAGGAGCGCATCTACGCCTCCCACCTGTCCGCCGACGGCCAGGCCGAGATCTGGCGCCGCTTCCGCGACGCCCTCCTCCCCCTCGACTCCGCCGGCAAGCTCGGCGCCGTCCTCATGCAGTACCCGGAGTGGTTCACCCCCCGCCGCTCCAGCCGCGAGGAGCTCGAGGCGATCCGCGACCGCCTGGGCGGCTACCAGGCCTGCGTCGAGTTCCGCAACGCCGCCTGGCTGGCCACCGACCGCGACCGCGAGCGCACCCTCGGCCTCCTTCATGACCTCGACCTCCCCCTGGTCTGCGTCGACATGCCCCAGGGCTTCCGCTCCTCGGTCCCCCCCATCGCCGAGGCCACCTCCCCCGCCCTCTCGGTCGTCCGCTTCCACGGCCGCGACCCCGAGGCCTGGAAGAAGAAGACCGTCACCGAGCGCTTCCGCTACCTCTACCGCGAAGACGAGCTCGCCGAGTGGGTCCCCAAGATCGACCACCTGGCCGAGTCCGCCCGCGAGGTCCACGTGCTCATGAACAACTGCTACCGGGACCAGGCGGTGACCAACGCGGCCCAGCTCGCGGACCTCTTGAGCAGCGCAGATGCCCCCGTGGTGCCTCCCGGGACTTGAAGCACAGCGCTCCATGTCCCGATATAGTCGGCATGCAGCATCCAGACTTCGCCGTCCTCACCGTCTCTTGGGAGCTGGCGCTGCGGGCTGACGGGTACGCCGACAACACCGTCAAGGCCTACCAGAACGCCGTGCGGAGCCTGTCCGACTGGCTGGCCGAGCACCATCCCGAGATCGGGCCGGCCGAGCTGGACCGCCAGCACATCCGCGGCTGGCTGGTCGAGGTCCGCGAGCGCCACTCCAGCAACACGGCCCGAGGTTGGTTCGCCGGGGTCCGGCATTTCTGTCGCTGGCTCCAGAGCGAGGGCGAGGCCGACGAAGACGCCACGGCCGGGATCAGGACACCCGCCCCAGGCGATCCCGAGACGCCGGTCCTGTCGGATGCCGACCTGCGCGCGCTGCTCGCCACCTGCGCCGGGACCGACTTCACGGCCCGCCGGGACACGGCCATCATCATGCTGTTCCTGGACGGCGGGCTGCGACTGTCGGAGCTGGCCGGCCTCCAGGTCGCCGACGTCGACCTGCGGGACCGGATCGTGTACGTGGCCGGGAAGGCGAGCCGGCGCAGCGGTCCACGACACCGGGCCGTCCCGCTCGGGGTCAAGGCGGCCAGGGCGCTGGACCGCTACCTGCGGGAGCGGCGCCGGCATCCGTACGCGGACACGCCCCGGCTATGGCTGGGCAGCCGGAACCGCCCGGCCCTTGAAGCTGATGGGGTTGACGCGATGCTGAAGCGCCGCGGCGCCGACGCCGGCGTCGCCGACCTGCACCCGCATGTGTTCCGTCACACCTGGGCACATGCCTTCCGGGCGGCAGGGGGCAATGAGGGCGACCTGATGCTCCTGGGCGGCTGGCGTAACCGGGCGATGCTCGACCGCTACGGCAAGACAGCCGCCGCTGATCGAGCGGCCGATGCCTACCGCCGGCTATCTCTGGGCGACCGAATCTAGTTGCGGAAAGGCACAACCCTATGTAGCCTCCGTGCCTAGCCCTATGTACGGTGCGGAGCTAGGTGATCGAGGGAGAGGTATGGACGGTCCACCGAGGGTCACGATGAACCTGCTTCGGGTGCTCCGAGTGCTACTTGAGGACCCGACCGCCGAACGGTACGGCCTGGAGGTCGGCTTGGCGGCCGGGCTCCGCGGCGGCTCCCTGTACCCGGTGCTGGGTAGGCTCGAGGACGCCAAGCTGGTCATGTCCAGGTGGGAGGACACCGACCCGTCCGAGGTCGGCCGACCTCGGACGG
>JASLBL010000126.1 GCA_030146615.1 Actinomycetes bacterium | reverse complement strand
CACCCCGGAGCCCGGGAGTCGGACCCTGAGGTCGCCCCTGCACGCTGGGACTCGGTCCCGGACGACCTATACAGCCCGGATGGTCACCAATCCCTCAGCGCCAACCTCCGGGTCCCAAGAAGGACGTCTGCTGAGTAGGGGGAGTTGGGACGACCGAGCCGATTGGGCAGGTATCGCCGATCGGCCATCTCCGTGGACCCTGGGCCTGCCCCAGTAGGTTCCAGTCCACCTGGCCCGATGACCTGCGGCGATGGGCGCCTTGTCCACGTTGGCCGCCCACTCGCCTCCATTGCCTTCTCCCGTTCGAGGGTTCAGTGTGGTCCAGGAGCTTTGGGCGTCACATCACCTGCGATACAGCCGTCCAGCTCAACGGGACGCTTCACATGCCCCTGAATGCTCGGATCGAGGCTCGACACTGGCTTCTACTCCCCGCGTCCGGGAACCGTGGGCAGGAGTCGGCCGGGCCCAGGTGGCCGGCCTGCTCTGCCGATCAAGGAAGGGAACCCTGACACGCACGAGGAGGCCCTATGAGCGAGAATGGGCATTCACTTGACTTGGCGACTGCCGGCGGTAATTTCAAAGCGACCATCACCGAGTCCATGACACATGCCGCCGATGAAGCCAACGTCGCGATCCTGTCCGACCAGATCACCGTTGCCGCCAAGCGCAACATCCTCGTCGCCAACGCGATCGTCGCTCAATCCGAGCCGACTGCTGTGCCTCGACGTGTAATGTTCAGCTACATCTCGATGCCCGGCCACGCCTGTGCCCAGCTACTTCCGGCGGGCTTCTACACCATTGAGCAGAAGACGGACTCGCTCACGGGAGCGCCCCACGCCAGATTCGTCAACTCCAAGGGCGAGACCGCGCTGGATCACCTGCCTCTCAATCGAGATCTCGTGCGAAAGCAGGGTTATTCGGTCCCACTACAATTCACAGCCGACGCGAGGATTCAGCAAACAGGTGACGCATACGCGCAGACCATCATCGTGCTCCACAGCGTCGAGTGTCACGAGCGCGCCGGCTGGCAATGGTGGGAGTGGGTAACGATCACAATCGATCCAGATGGCCCGATATGACTGCCGTGATTTGAGCCCCCGTGTGGGGACACAGTTCGAGTGCCACTGAAGCAACCATCACGTTGACGGGCAGCACCCGCTCGGGTCCGGCGCAATGACCCGGTGATCCGGCGTCCAGCCCGAGGCCGTATCCCCGCTACTTGGCCAATTGGCCATCTTCACGTGGACCTACAGTGCTAGAGGCTGCGTGCCGCCATCGGGGCGAACCGGGAGTACTGGCCCTGGAAGGTGACGGTGACGGTGTCGGTGGGGCCGTTGCGGTGCTTGGCCAGGATGAAGTCGGCCTCGCCCTTGCGGGCGGACTCGGGGTCGTACAGCTCGTCCCGGTAGATGAACAGGACCACGTCCGAGTCCTGCTCGAGCGCGCCCGACTCGCGCAGGTCGGACAGCATCGGCCGCCGGTCGGAGCGGGCCTCGGTCTGCCGCGACAGCTGGGAGATGGCGATCACCGGGACCTCCAGCTCCTTGGCCAGCAGCTTGAGCGACCGCGAGATCTCGCTGACCTCCTGCTGGCGGTTCTCGAACCGCTTGCTCGGCTGCATCAGCTGCAGGTAGTCGACCACCACCAGCCCCAGCCCGTGCCGCTGCTTGAGCCGCCGGCACTTGGCCCGGATCTCCATCATGGTCGTCCCCGGCGAGTCGTCGATGAACAGCGGCGCATCCGCCAGCTTCCCGAGCGACCTGGTCAGCCGGGTCCAGTCCGACTCCTCCATCCGACCCGTCCGCAACCGCTGCATGTCCACCGTGCACTCGGCGCACATCAGCCGCTGCACCAGCTCCGTCCTGCTCATCTCCAGCGAGAACACCACCGTCGGCACCGCGGCCTTCACCGCCGCATGCCGGGCGATGTCCAGCCCAAGGGTCGAGTTGTGGGTGGGGACCATCGACCGGGTGGCCAGGTAGAGATGGTCGGCGCTGTCGACCTCGACGCAGCGGACGGGAACGCTGGGGATTGGCCGCACGGCGGTGATGAACCGCTTGTCGGTGCGGCCCGGGCCCCTCCGCTCCTTGTGCAGCAGCCGCTTCCGCTCCAGCCGGAAGACCTCGTCGGTGGTCGAGAACGTGAGGGTGTAGGCCGTGGAGGAGGCCGCCGTCCGTCCCTTGACCGGCTTGGCCGTCAGCGAGCAGCGGTACCCGAGACTGATGATCAGCTCGCGGGTGTCCTCGGCGAGACGCCGCGAGGTCACGCTGAACTGCACGGCTCCGCTTGGGGTGACGGTCCCGTCAGTGTCGAGCAACCCGGCCAGGAGCGACCGTCGTTGCGCTTCAGAAGCCCGCAGATACGCGGTGGGGATGTGCTTGTCCCCAAGGACACCCAGGGTCCGGAGCACGCCCTGCACGGTGCCATGATGATTCCGGCACGCCTGGCACTGGGCCATCCCGCTGGACGGCCTGCCACAGTCAGGGCAGGTCGGGGGCGGCTCCGGGGGTGAGACAAGGCGTGCCCGCCCGCCACACGACCTGCCGCAGGTACGAACCTGAGAGGTCTGTGGGCGGAACCGCTTGCCACACACGACACAGGAGCGCTCCGCAACCGGGCGGCGCTGAGGGAGACGCATGGAGTAGTTCAAGCCACCGCCGGGCACGACCCACAGTCCATCCGCCTCCAGGTGGACGACGATCTCCGGGTCGGCGGTCGTGATCCTTGCGCCTGCCGCGTGGCCGTCCCCGAGCCAGACGCCGAGGGGATAGGGCGCCAGCGGCAACTCCCGCGCGGGCAGGTCAAGGGGCCTGGCATTGGCGACGGCATGGTTGAACCGCCGTTCGGTGCCGTTGCAGCGGAGCGTCGCGAGAATCTCCTCGGTGGTGCTGACCGATGGCAACGTCCGCTGGGTCCGGGTGCGGTTGTACCCCCGGGCGGCCGCCCAGGCCGACTTGCGCGAGGCCCGGGTCTTGGTCAGCCATTGGTGCTGGGCGTCGGCAACGACGACGGTCCCGTCCGAGAACTCGACCTCGTAACAGGGCCGACCGTGCAGCACCTCGGTCGCCGCAACAACGGTTGTCGGCCTGCCGTCGGCCCCAAGCAGCTGGTCACCGACCGCGACGTCCGCCATGCTCGTCCAGCCGGTCGGGGTCGGGAGCGGCGTGTCCAGGGCGAGTGCCTTCCCAACCGCTGGTCTTGCCGCGACGATCACCAGGTTGGCGGGTTGGAGGCCCGAGGTGAGGCGGTCGAGGTCGGGGAAGCCGGTGGGGACGCCGGTGATCTCGCGGTGGTCTTCGTGGAGGCGTTCGATGGCCTCGAGGGTGCCGGTGAGGACGTCGCGGAGGGAGTGGTAGTCCTCGGTGACCCGGCCCTGGGCGACCTGGTAGACGAGGGACTCGGCGATGTCGACGGCGCGCTCGGTGTCCTGGGGGGTCTCGAAGCCGAGCTGGACGATCTGGGTGCCGACGTCGATCAGGCGGCGGAGGACGCCGGCCTCCTTGACGATGCGGGCGTAGTAGGCGGCGTTGGCCGCGGTGGGGACGCTGGCCACCAGGGTGTGGAGGAACGGGGCGCCGCCGATGTCGGCCAGGGAGCCGTTGCGGCGCAGCTCCTCCTGGACGGTGACGGCGTCGACCGCGTCGCCGTGGCCGTACAGCTCCAGGACCGAGCGGAACACAGTGCGGTGGGCCGGGCGGTAGAAGTCGTCCTCGCGCAGCAGCTCGAGGACCTCGGCGATGGCGTCCTTGGAGAGCAGCATCGAACCGAGGACCGACTCCTCGGCCTCGACGTTGTGGGGCGGGACGCGCTCGTAGGCTGGGGAAGCACTGGCCCGCGAGCCGCCCTCAGGGACGGGGCGGATGGCCATTGCTGTTCTCCTTGCTCGCTGCCCTTCCCTAGCCGGGTACGACCTCCACGTTGACGGTCGCCTCGACCTCGGGGTGGAGCCGGATGGTGAGGCGGTGGGTGCCGAGGGACTTGATGGGGGCGTCCAGGTGGATGCGGCGCCGGTCGATGGAGGTGCCGCCGGTCCGCTCGACCGCGTCGGCGACCTGCGGGGTCGTGATCGACCCGAACAGGCGTCCCTCCTTGCCGGCCTTGGCGGGGATCGTCACCTTCAGGGCCTCGAGGTGGCCGGCGATGGAGCGGGCCTGCTCCAGGTCGGCGATCTCGCGGGCGACCCGCCGTGCCCGGATGCCCTCGGCCTGCCGGACCGCGCCGGGGGTGGCGAGGCGGGCCAGGTTCCGGGGCAGCAGGTAGTTGCGCCCGTACCCGTCCGAGACGTCGACGATGTCGCCCGGCGCCCCGACGCCCCGGACCTCCTGGTTGAGAATGACCTTCACGTCGGGGGCTCCTTAGTGATCGGATCCGCGCGTTGCCAGACGCCCGCTCGGATCCCTGCTGTTCAACGTTGTCATTTGCAACACGCGGACCCCGATCATCGGATCGAGTACGGGAGCAGGGCCATCTCCCGGGCGTTCTTGACGGCGGAGGCGACGTCGCGCTGGTGCTGGGCGCAGTTGCCGGTGACCCGGCGGGCGCGGATCTTGCCCCGGTCGCTCATGAACTTGCGCAGCAGGTTGACGTCCTTGTAGTCGATGTAGTCCTGCTTCTCCGCGCAGAACTGACAGAACTTGCGCTTGGGCTTGCGCTGGAAGGTGCTCTTGGGCATTCAGGTGCTGCCTTTCGGGGGTTTCGCCGTCCCAGACCGAGTCCTCGTCGAATCGTTCGTACGGCCTCGATCCTAGAACGGCGGCTCGTCGTTGAACTGGCCACCCTTGCTCGCCCCGGCCGCGCTGCCCGCCCAGTCCCCGCCGCCGCCGCCCGAACCGCCCCGGCTGGAGCGCTCGACCTTGGCGGTGGCGAACTTGAGGCTGGGGCCGATCTCGTCGGCCTCGACCTCGGTGACGGAGCGCTTCTCGCCCTCGGGGGTCTCCCAGGAGCGGGTCCGGAGCCGGCCGACCACGATGCACCGGGTCCCCTTCTGGAGGGTCTCGGCCACGTTCTCGGCCTGTTGACGCCAGACGTTGATCCGGAAGAACGAGGTCTCCCCGTCCTTCCAGGAGTCGCCCTCGCGAACCCGCGGGGTGACGGCCAGCCGGAAGTTGGCCACGGCCGCCCCGTTGGGGGTGAAGCGCAGCTCAGGGTCGTCGGTCAGGTTGCCGACGAGCATCACTTGGTTGTCGTTTGCCACGTTTGGTGTACCACCTCTCGCATCCCGCGCCGGCACCCAGGCCGGGCACGAACCAGTACGACGGCCTCGACCTCGGCGGGGCCTCGGTCGGGGCCAGCGGGGAAGGAGACGCCGGTCAGGCGGCCTGGGGCCGGATGACCTTGTGCCGGATCACATTGTCGGCCAGGAAGAGCACCCGCGACAGCTCGTCGACCGTCTCGGGCGTCGCCTCGAGGTCGACGACCGTGTAGTAGCCCTCTTCGAGGTGCCGGATCTCGTAGGCGAACCGGCGCTTGCCCCAGTGGTCGATGTTACCGACCGTGCCGCCACGGCTGGTGACGGTGGCCAGGAACCGATCCACCGCCGCCTTGGCGTCCTTGTCCTCCAGGCTGGGGTCGAGGATCAGCATGACTTCGTAGTGACGCATGTCACCTCCTCTGGACTGAGCGGCTCCCGGAGTGGGAGCAGGAGTGTGAAGCCGGCCGAGGGTAGCAGGCGTGCTGCCCGCGTCGCCAACGCCGGGCTCCGGTGGGGTGTTCGACAATCCCAGCCATGGGGCGAGTCTGCCATCCGGCCCCGACAGTCACCTGCGGGTTTCCACAGCCCCCTCGCGGGCCGCCGGCATGCGGTTGAAGGCCTGGACCACCAGCGCGCAGGCCAGCACCAGGAGCAGGTTGCGCAGCGTCAGCAGGCCGATGTCGAACGGGTAGAGGCGCCGCAGCTGGGTGTAGCGGAACGGGAAGATGACCTGGCTGACCACGGCGGCCGCGACCAGCGTCCAGAGCGCCCGCCGGCCCGCGAGGACCAGGGCCAGCCCCACCATCGGGGCGCACAGCCAGACCAGGTACTGGGGCGACAGCACCCTGCTGGTGAGGACGAAGGCGAAGGTCCCGAGGCTGAAGGCGCCGGCCCAGTCGGCCGGCCCGAGCCCGCCCCTGGCCCTGGCCCGGCGCCAGACCAGCCAGGCCGCGGCGGCCAGCCCGGCCGCGGTGGCGACCCCCGACAGCGCCTTGAAGACCCCGGACACGCTCGAGCTCAGGTCGTAGGCCCCGAAGCCGTACACGGTCTGGGCCGGCAGGCCGAACAGGTGGGCGACGCCGATCAGGTTGGCCCACAGGCTCTCGATCTGGACCCCCCGCTGCACGTGGTACAGCACCGAGTCGGCCGTCCCCCTGGCCGAGAGGACCAGCGCCGGCACCACCGTCAGGCCGAAGCCGGCCAGGAACGGCGGCACCGTCCGCAGCAGCGAGCGCCGCCACCCGAGCGCCGGCACCATGCCGAGGACCAGCAGCGGGGCCAGCACCCCGGGGAAGATCTTGGCCGCGGTGCCGTACCCGAGGGCGGCCGCCGCCCAGCCGAAGCGGCCCTCGGCGGCCATCACCGCCGCCACCAGCACGCACACCGCCGGCACGAGGTCGAAGCGGAGCACCAGCAGGGGCCCGACGGCCACCATGGCCAGCACGTAGGCCAGCGGGATGCGGCGGCGCCCGGCGTCGACCACCCGGGCCAGACGGGTCGCCGCCCACAGCCCGGCGGCGTCGACCAGCAGCATCTCGACGGCGAAGGCGAGCCGGTAGCCGGCGCCGGTGCCGACCACCAGGCCGGGCAGGATGGTGAAGGGCACGCTGCCCGGCGGGTACTCGGTGGCCACGTCCCGGTAGGGCAGCTCCCCCTGGAACATGCGCTCCACCTTGGCCCCGTAGAAGCGGACGTCCCCGAACAGGGCGGCCGAGTACAGCCGCGGGTTGAGCGAGACGACCAGCAGGATCACCCGGGTGAGCAGCCACAGCCCGACCACCAGCAGGTCGGTCGTGCCTCCGGCGGCCCGCTCGCGCCCCCGGGCGCGGGCCCAGGCCGGGCCACGCCGGGTGCCGCTCGCCGCGGTCGCGGCCCGCATGCCCCCTGGCCTGCCTAGGCTGGGTTGGTCGGGTCGGGGCCCGGCCCGGGCAGGCCCAGCGAGGTCGGCGGCACCGACGGACCAGGCTGGGTGGGCGACGGGAGGGTCGGCGGCGGGTTCTGTGGCCCGGGCTGGGTCGTCGGGGGGACGGTGGTCGGCGGGGCCGTGGTGGTCGGGTTCAGCACCACGCCGCCCAGCTCGGCCGGGGGCGGGAACGACTCGACGGGCCGGTCGCGGGTGGCCACGTCCATGAAGTCGTGCCAGATCTGGGCCGGCAGCGACCCGCCGGACACGCCGGCCAGGCCGCGGACGCCGACCAGCTTCTTCTTGGGGTTGTCGAAGCCGAGCCAGACCGAGGTGACCAGGTTGGGGGTGTAGCCGACGAACCGGGCGTCGGTGTAGTCGCTGGTGGTGCCCGTCTTGCCGGCCACCTCGCGGCCGAAGAGCCGGGCCGCCTGGCCGGTGCCGTTCTCGACCGCGCTCTTGAGGACCATGTTCATGGTGTCGGCGTGGACCTGGGCGATCACCTGGGTCCCCTGGGGGCCGCGGTGCTCCTCGAGCACCCGGCCCTTGGCGTCGAGCACCTTCTCGACCAGGTGCGGGGCGTGGTGGATGCCGCGGTTGGCCCAGGTCCCGAAGGCCGAGGCCAGCTGGAGGGTGGTCACGTCCCCGGAGCCGAGGGACAGGGCCAGGACGGGTTTGAGCACGGGCGCGCTCTCGAGCGGCCGCGGGTCCTTGGGCGGCTCGGCCCGGCCGCTCAGCTCGGCCGCCAGGCCGTGGGCCTTGGCGAACTTGGCCACCCGGTCGGGCTCCACCAGCTGCATGAGCTGCACGTAGACGGTGTTGACGGACAGCCGGGTGGCGTCCCGGAGGGTCATCTGGCCGTAGGGGGTGTCGTCGTAGTTCCTGAAGTCCTCGCCGTCGACGATCAGCTCCGCCGGGCCGGGATAGGTCGTGTTGACCGAGTAGCCGTCGCTCAGGGCCTGGGCGAGCACGAACGGCTTCATGGTCGAGCCGGCCTGGCGGACGGCGTTGGTGGCGTAGTTGAACTGGCGCGTCTTGAAGTTCCAGCCGCCGTACATGGCCCGCACCGCCCCGTTCCGGGGGTCGATCGAGACCAGGGCCGCCCTCGGGTCGTCCTTGGGGTTGTCCAGGATTCGCTTGACCGTCTGGTCGGCCTGGTCCTGCATCTTCATGTCCAGGGTGGTCCGGACCCGCATGCCGCCTAGGTTCACCGCCTCGGCGCCGTAGCGGGCGACCAGGTACTGGCGGACCTTCTCCAGGAAGAAGGGCGCATCCGAGTTGGCGATCCCCTGCGGGTTGGCCTTCCAGGAGATCCCCAGCTTCGACTCCAGGGCAGCGCGCCCCTCCTTGGCCGTCAGCCAGCCGCGGTCGACCATCGCCTGGAGGATGTAGTTGCGGCGCGCCTTGGCCGAGGCCGCGTGCTCCTTCTTGCCGTAGAACTCGGGGCTGCGGATCACGCCGGCAAGCAGGGCCGACTGGGCCGGCTTGAGGTTCTCGGCCTTCTGCTTGAAGTAGGTGCGGGCGGCGGCGTCGACCCCGTAGGCCCCGCGGCCGAAGTACACCGTGTTCAGGTAGAACTCGAGGATCTTGTCCTTGGAGAACTTGCGCTCCAGCTTGACCGCGAGCACGGCCTCCTTGAGCTTGCGGAACAGGGTCCGGTCGCGGCCGACCCCGGGGAAGGCGTTCTTCACGTACTGCTGGGTGATGGTCGAGCCGCCCTCGGAGATCCGGCGGCGCAGCAGGTTGGCCGCGGACGCCCTGGCCAGGCCGCGCCAGGAGATCGCCCCGTGCTCGTAGAAGTCGCGGTCCTCGGCGGCCAGCACCGCCCGGCGGGTGTCCTCGGGGATCTTGTCCAGGGAGACGACCCGGCGGTTCTCCTGGGCCGAGAGGGTGCCGATCTCGTGCTTGCCGGTCTCGTCGAGGAACACGATCGTCTGGGCGGTCGGCACCTCGGCGGGCAGGGGCACGCGGGCGAAGGCGTAGATCAGCCCGATGACCGTGCCCGCGGCGACGGCCACGGCCGGCACGGCCAGCCACAGCGTCCAGCGCAGGACCCGGCGGAGGCGGGAGCGGCTGGGGGGCGCCTTCCTGCGCTCCTTGCCCTTGCCCTGCGGTTTGCCCTGCTGTTGGTGCCTGGCGGCCCGGGTGGGGGTGATCGGGGGTGCTGCCATAGCGCAAGGATGGTACTGCACCCTTGGCCAGAAACCGATTTCCGCGACCGCTACGACCGGTTAGCCGACATGGCGGCGGCCTAGCAGATACCGCTGGGCCAGGTGGTTCCAGTAGCAGGCGGTGCAGACCTCGACCACGTAGCAGGCCACCTCGTCCATGGAGCGGTGCAGGTCGGCCAGGCCGGTGCGGGGCCAGACGCGGCCGTTGGCCTGGCGCAGGGCGTCGCCGAACACGTAGGTGACGTGGACCAGGGGCTCGGCGGCGCAGACCGGGCAGGGGGTCGGGGTCTGCTCGCCGACGTTGCGGGCCGCCCGCAGCAACTCAGGGTGGGCGTCGCAGACGTCGTCGCGCGACAGGCGACCGCCACGGAGCTCGGTGAGCTTCGCCCGCTTGGCCAGGGTGTAGTCGACAAGCCGCATCTCGGCGTCAGTGTACCCGGGGCGCCTTCGCCAGGAACTGGGGTCACGAGTCGGCAACACGAGTTGACATACTCGCGTCGGCGTACCTATCGTGTCGATACATCGAGTCGATATATCGGCTCGATCTGCAGTAGTGAACCACAAGCAAGAGGAGACGTGCTTCGTGCTCGAGCTGGCCGTGCTTGGGCTGCTCAAGGAGGCACCGATGTCTGGCTACGAGCTGAAGAAGCAGCT
This sequence comes from Actinomycetes bacterium, assembly GCA_030146615.1. GTDB lineage: Bacteria > Actinomycetota > CALGFH01 > CALGFH01 > CALGFH01 > CALGFH01. The sequence continues at coordinate 17,185 of JASLBL010000126.1, read as the reverse complement.
CTCGGTCAAGCTCGGCGCCTTCTGGCGAGTCAGCTATGGCTCTCTGTACCCCTGCCTCAAGCGGCTGGCCGCCGACGGCGCCCTGGACGTCGAGGTCTCGCCGTTCACCTCACGCAAGAAGCATGTCTACCGGTTGACCGACAAGGGCAACCGGCTGTTCCACCAGCTCCTCGAGACGGCCGACGGCCACGAGCTGGAGCAGGACCGGTTCTCCATGCGACTGGCCTTCTTCCGCTACCTGCGGCCGGAGGCCCGTCTCTACCAGCTCGAGCGGCGGCGCGGCTACCTCCAGGAGCGGCTGGCCGACCTGCGCGCCTCGGTGCGGACCGCCCGTGAGCGCATGGACGCCTACACCATCGAGCTGATGGACCACGGGCTGGACGAGCGCGAGCGCGAGATCGCATGGCTCGACCGTCTGATCGCCCGCGAGCGGCGCTCCACCGAGGGCGCCGACGAGCAGGACCCGGCTGGGCCCCCGGCTCAGCTTCCCCAGTCCCCGCGCGACCCCCGCCTGCCCGCACAGACCGGGTAGGCCGCGCCATCCAGGAGGAGACCAGACACCGATGGGAAAGCTACGCGTCGCGATCGTCGGCGTGGGCAACTGCGCGTCGTCGCTGGTGCAGGGCGTGCACTTCTACGCCGACGCCGAACCGGGCGACCACGTCCCAGGTCTGATGCACGTCGAGCTGGGCGGCTACCACGTTCGCGACATCGAGTTCGTTGCCGCCTTCGACGTCGACGCCAAGAAGGTCGGGCGTGACCTCTCCGAGGCCATCCGCTCCGGCGAGAACAACACCATCCAGTTCGCCGACGTGCCCCCGCTCGGGGTCGAGGTGCAGCGCGGGCCGACCCTGGACGGGCTCGGCCACTACTACGCCGAGACCATCCAGGAGTCCGACGCCGCCCCGGTCGACGTGGCCGTCGCCCTGGCCGCCTCCGGTGCCGATGTGCTCGTCTGCTACCTGCCGGTCGGGTCCGAGGACGCCGCCCGCTTCTACGCCGACCAGGCCCTCAAGGCCGGCGTGGCCTTCGTGAACTGCCTGCCGGTGTTCATCGCCGGCCGTCCCGAGTGGGCCGAGCGCTTCACCCGGGCCGGGGTACCGATCATCGGCGACGACATCAAGTCCCAGGTCGGCGCCACCATCGTCCACCGCGTGCTGAGCCGGCTGATGGAGGACCGCGGCATCCACATCGACCGCACCTACCAGCTGAACTTCGGCGGCAACATGGACTTCATGAACATGCTGGAGCGCAGCCGGCTGGAGTCCAAGAAGATCTCCAAGACCCAGGCCGTCACCTCCCAGGTCGACCACGATCTGGGCAAGCGCAACGTCCACGTCGGCCCCAGCGACTACGTGCCCTGGCTGGACGACCGCAAGTGGTGCTACATCCGGGTCGAGGGCCGCGCCTTCGGTGACGTGCCCATCAACCTGGAGCTCAAGCTGGAGGTCTGGGACTCCCCGAACTCGGCCGGCGTGGTCATCGACGCGGTGCGCTGCGCCAAGCTGGCCCTCGACCGCGGCATCGGCGGGCCGCTGCTCGGCCCGGCCGCCTACTTCATGAAGTCGCCGCCGGTGCAGTACACCGACGACGAGGCCCGGCAGATGGTCGAGGACTTTGCCGCCGGCACCAACGGGAGCTGAGGAGGCACCACGCTTGGCCACCGCTGACTGGTGGCGCCACGGGGTTGTCTACCAGATCTACCCGCGCAGCTTCGCCGACGGCAACGGCGACGGCGTCGGCGACCTGGTCGGGATCATCTCGCGGCTCGACCACCTGAACGACGGCACCCCGCGCTCGCTCGGGGTGGACGCCATCTGGCTGTCGCCGTTCTACCCGTCGCCCATGGCCGACTTCGGCTACGACGTCGCCGACTACACCGACGTCGACCCCGTCTTCGGCACCCTGGACGACTTCGACCGGCTGGTCGCCGAGGCGCATGCCCGCGGCATCCGGGTGGTGGTCGACCTGGTCCCCAACCACACCTCCGACCGCCACCCGTGGTTCCTGGAGTCGCGCTCCTCACGGGACAACCCCAAGCGCGACTGGTACGTCTGGGCCGACCCGGGGCCGGACGGCTCGCCGCCCAACAACTGGATGAGCTCGTTCCCGCGGGCCGGCAAGGCCTGGACCTTCGACGAGGCCACCGGCCAGTGGTACCTGCACTCGTTCACGCCAGAGCAGCCCGACCTCAACTGGTGGAACCCGGAGGTCCGTCAGGCCATGGACGACGTCATGCGCTTCTGGCTGGACCGGGGCGTCGACGGCTTCCGGGTCGACGTGGCCCACAAGATGGCCCACGATCCCGAGCTGCTCGACAACCCGCTGGTCGAGCTGGACCCCGCGGACCTGGAGGAGACCCAGGAGGCCAGGGACAGCCGCCGGGCCAAGCTGAAGGCGGTCCCTCGCCGGGACGAGGACTGGCCGGAGGTCCACGAGATCCTGCGCCGCTTCCGCCAGACCCTCGACAGCTACGACGACCGCATGGCCGTCGGCGAGGTCTACCTGCTCGACCTGGAGCGGCTGGCCCGCTACTACGGCTCCGGCCAGGACGAGTTCCACCTGGTCCACAACTTCGTGTTCCAGTCCCAGCCGTGGAAGGCCGAGGCCTTCCGGTCGGTGGTCGACGAGTACACCCGGCTGCTGCCTTCTGACGCCTGGCCGGCCTGGATGCTCAGCAACCACGACGTCTCCCGGATCGCCAGCCGCTACGACGAGGGCGGCAACGGCCAGGCCAGGGCCCGGGTGGCGGCCATGTTGCTGCTCACCCTGCGCGGCACCCCGTTCATCTACATGGGCGACGAGATCGGCCAGGCCGACGGCGAGGTCCCGCCCGACCGGGTCGTCGACGTCGACGGCCGCGACCCCGAGCGCACCCCCGTCCAGTGGGACGCCTCACCGGGGGCCGGCTTCGGCGGCGACCCCTGGCTGCCCGTCGGGCCGGCGGCGGCCGAGGTCAACGTGGCCGCCCAGCGCGACGACCCGGCGTCCATGCTCAGCCTGTTCCGGCGGCTGATCCGGTACCGCAAGGGCTCGCCGGCCCTCCGCGGCGGCGACTACCGCTCCCTGCACGACACCCCCGACGGCCTGTACGCCTATGTGCGCAGCACCGGCGACGAGCGCCTGCTGGTGGCGCTGAACTTCACCGGCCAGCCGCTCGAGTACCGGGTGGAGTTGGCCGACCGCGGCCGCCTGGAGCTCTCCACCGACCCGGCCCGGCCCACCGGCGAGGAGATCGACCTGGCCCCGTTGCGGCTGGGTCCCGACGAGGGGGTGGTCGTCCGGCGCGCCTGAACGGGGGGTGTGGACAGCGGGGAGCACCCCATCCGGCCGTCGGCTACCCTCCCGTTCGGGGGCCCCGCCATCCGGGAGGTTGGGTCAGGCGCGCCCTCGGATCAGGCGTTGCCGGGCAGCTCCAGCCCCTGCTCGGCCGCCCAGGCGCGGAGGGCCTGGGCGGCCTCCTCCTCGGCCATGGGGCCGCGGTCCAGGCGCAGCTCCAGCAGGTGGGCCAGGGCCTTGCCGACCAGCGGGCCGGGCGGGACCCCGAGCCGCTCCATCACCTGGCGGCCGTCCAGCGGCGGCCGGATGCTGGCCAGCTCCTCCTCGGCCTCCAGCCGGGCGATCCGCTCCTCCAGCTCGTCCGAGTAGCCGGCCAGCTGCCTGGCCTTGAAGACGTTGCGGGTGGTGCAGTCCGAGCGGACCAGGAAGTTCAGCCGGTCCAGCAGCGGTCCGGCGTCGCGCACGTAGCGTCGCACCGCCGAATCGCTCCAGCCCAGCCGGTAGGTGTGGAACCGCAGGTGGAGCAGGACCAGCTGGCGCACGTCGGCGATGAAGTCCGAGGGGTAGCGCAGCTCGGTGAGCCGCTTCTCGGCCATCTTGGCCCCGACCACCTCGTGCAGGTGGAAGCTCACCCCCTCGGCGTCGACCTTGCGGGTGCGGGGCTTGCCGATGTCGTGAAGCAGGGCGGCCATGCGCAGGGTGAGGTCGGGCGCGTCGGCGTCGAACGCGGTCGCCCGCTCGACCACCGCGATGGTGTGCCGCAGCACGTCCTTGTGGCGGTGGACCGGGTCCTGCTCCAGAGCCAGGGCCGGCAGCTCGGGCAGGAACTCGTCGGCCAGGCCGGTGTTGACGATCAGCCACAGGCCCCGGGCCGGCTCCCGGCCCAGCAGCAGCTTGCTCAGCTCGTCGCGGATCCGCTCCCTGGACACGATCTGGAGCCGCTGGTGGCGCTCGGTGACGGCGGCCTGTGTCTCGGCTGTCGGCACCAGCCCGAGCTGGGAGGCGAAGCGGGCCGCCCGGAGCATCCGCAGCGGGTCGTCCTCGAACGACACCTCCGGGCTTGAGGGGGTGCGCAGCCGCTTGGCCGCCAGGTCGCCGAGGCCCCCGTGGGGGTCGACGAACGGGCCGTCGGGCAGCTTCATGGCCATCGCGTTGACGGTGAAGTCGCGCCTGGCCAGGTCCTCGGAGATCGACCGCCCGAAGGTGACCTCGGGCTTGCGCGAGTCCTCGCGGTAGGTGTCGGAGCGGAAGGTGGTAATCTCCAGCCGGAAGTCGCCCTTGCGAACCCCGACGGTCCCGTAGCGCACCCCCTGGAGCCACACCCCGTCGCTCCAGCGCTGGGCCCGGACCACAGCCAGGATCTGGTCGGGGGTGGCGTCGGTGGTCAGGTCGACGTCGGGCGAGGCCCGGTCGAGCAGGGCGTCGCGGACCGTCCCCCCGACCAGGTACAGCTCGTGACCGCGCTCGGCGAAGCGGCGGCCGAGGTCACGGACCACCTCGGCGAAGGGGGCCGCGTAGAGCAGCGCGCCAAGGGCCTCGCGCTGGGACTGGGAGAGCTCGGGCATGCCTCGAAGCATACGCGCTGGGGGGGCTGGGCCAGTTCAAGTGGTTTACGCACGAACAACCAGGGCAACCGGTTCGGGGAGGAGGTGGTCGGATGCCGGAGACAAAGAAAATGAGCAGGGCCGAGGCCGGACGCAAGGGCGGGCAGACCACCAAGAAGCGCTACGGCGACGACTTCTTCGGGAAGATCGGCCGGATGGGCGGGAAGAAGGGCGGCGAGACGACCAAGCAGCGCTACGGGATCGAGTTCTACCAGAAGATCGGCCGCAAAGGCGGATCGCGCTGATCAGATCCCCACGTCGTTGGGGCACTCGATGAGGCCGGGGCACAAGTCGATGCCCCGGCCTCCCGCTATACTCGGGTCCGCTCGACCGCCGCGCTCGCATTACTGGAGATCCCGTGCGATCAAGCATCGACGTCCACAACCACCTGCTCGCCGACGACGTCGTGCATGAGCTCTCCCAGCTCCCGGGACCGCTCCGCGACCTCTCGTCCGCACCCGGCGTCCTCGGCCTGCCGCCCCAGGCCGTCGGCCGGCCGACGCTGCTGGCCGACGACGACGGGTGCGTGGTCGTGCTCGCCCCGGCCGACGCCGAGGTCGACACCTCCAGTGTGGCCGAGCTCCTGGGACGGCTCGACCTCGACCCGGTCCCGCCTGACCGGGCCCCCGGCCTGACCGGCTACCTGCTGGCCTTCGTGCCCCCGGTGGCCCTGGAGTGCCGGTCCACCCTGGTGGTGGACAAGCAGGTGGCCGACCAGGACGTCGTCTACGCGGCCGCCGGCGAACCGGGCGTGATCCTCAAGGTCCGCGGCGCCGACCTCATCAAGGCGACCAGCGCCGTCGTGGCCAGCATCACCAGGCAGGCGAACTGACCGTGCGGACCGCCCGTGCCGTCTCGGCCGGCGGAGTGGTGCTGGCCGAGCTGCGGCCCGACGCCCTGGTGGCCCTGGTCGCCCACCGCTCGGTCCGGGGCAGCCTCCAGTGGACCCTGCCCAAGGGGGCCAGGGAGGAGGGCGAGTCGGTCGAGCAGACCGCCCTGCGCGAGGTCCGCGAGGAGACGGGTCTGGAGGCCGAGCTGATCGGCCCCCTGGACACGATCGACTACTGGTTCGTGTGGGCGCCCGAGCGGACCCGGTACCACAAGTTCGTCCACTACTTCCTGATGCGCTTCGCCGGCGGGGACTTCTCGGAGCGCGACCACGAGATGGAGGACGCCGCCTGGTTCGAGCCGGCCGAGGCCAGGCGCCGGATGTCGTTCGCCAACGAGCGCCGGCTGCTCGACCTGATCCCGGGCGTGCTCGCGGTCCAGAACACGGGCGGGTCGTGACCGGCGGGCGGGCGGCGACCCGGGCGCTGGCCGCGCTGGCGACCGCCGTCGCCCTGACGGCCGTCCCGGGCGTGGCCGTGCCCGGCACCGGCGGCCCGGCCGCGACCGCGGCCGCCGTCCAGCAGGTGGCCCCGTCCCTCGAGGTGACCCTGACCGGCATCTCAACCGTGGTCGGCGGGAAGGTCCCGCTCGACTACCGGGTCTCGGTCCGCAACCGCGGCCAGGGCCCGGTCGGCGACCTGCAGGTCACGGCCAAGCTCGGCCAGCCGGTGGACACCCGCTCGGAGCTGGCCGGCCTCCTGGCCGCCCCCGGCGCCGTTGTCAGCACCCAGCCGCTGGACGAGTTCCGGCCGGCCGTGGCCGCGGTCGCCCCAGGCGCCGCCGAGAATCTGGAGCGCCGCCGGGTCCCCCTGCCGCCGGGGCTGGCCGACCAGCGCGCCGGCGTCGTCCTGCCGCTGACCATCGAGGTCCAGGGGGCCGGGGCGGCCGGGCAGGTTAGGGCCAGCCTCACCACCTTCGTGGTCGACCTGCCGGCCCGGGCCATCCAGCCCCTGCGGGCCGCCCTGCTGGTGCCGGTGCGGGAGCCGACCCACCGCAACCCGGCCGGCGACTTCCGCGACGACAAGCTGGCCGAGCTGCTGGCCCCGAACGGGTCGCTGGGTGCGGTCGCGGCCGAGCTGGCCCGGCCCGGCGCCCCCGAGGCGACCATGGTGGTCGACGCCATGCTGGTCGAGGAGGCGACCGAGATGGCCGGCGGCTGGCGCCTGCGCGAGAAGGGGAAGCTGTCCACGATCCCGCCGGGCGACCCCCGTTCCGGCCACGCCGGCCAGTTCCTCCAGTCGCTCAGCCAGGCGGCCAGCGACCACCCGCCGGCCGCCTTCCCCTACGGCAACGCCGACCTCCCGGCGCTGGTCAGGGCGGGCAGCGACGGCCGGGCCGAGGGGGCCGTCCAGTTCGCGCGCGGCCTGGTCAAGAACGGCCTCGGCACGGCCCCCGACGAGTCGCTGGCCTGGCCGGTCGACGGGGCCATCGACGGCGCCCTGCTCCAGACCCTGGCGCGGACCGGCAGCAACGTCGTCGTGCTCGACCCGCGGCACTTCCCGGCGCCCTCGACCTCGGTCACCCAGAACGCCACCGTCGACCTGGGCGGCGGACCGGACCCGCAGCGGGCCCTGGTCGGCGACGCCGAGCTGTCGAGGGCCCTGGCCGACCCAAGGGCGGCCACGGCGCCGGTCGAGTGGGCCCAGCGCATCCTGGCCGAGACCGCCGTGGCCTGGCTCGAGCGGCCCAACTCGACCGGCCCGCGGGGGGTCCTGCTCGCCCCGCCGCAGAACTGGCGGCCGACCAGGACGTTCTTCCGCTCGCTGGTCCGGGGACTCGGGGCGGCCCCCTGGCTGCGGCTCCAGCAGGCCGACACCCTGGCCGAGGACGTGCCCCAGGGGCCGGAGGAGGGCGAGCGCCGGCTGGCCACGGTGACCGCGGCCGACATCGCCGCCGGGCTCCCCTCCGCCTACCTCACCCGGGTCGAGCAGACCCGCGCCCAGCTGGACAGCTTCCGGCGGTCCGTCGGCAACGACTTCCAACCGGCCTCAGGCAGCTTCGACCGCGACCTGATGGTCGCCGAGTCGAGCGACTGGCGGCCCCCCAACGCTCGGTCGAGAGGACGCAGCTTCGTCCGGGCGGTCACCCAGGGCATCGCCGGCGTGTACCGGCGGATCGAGGTCGGCACCACCCCGGTCACGCTCACGGCCAGGCGCGGGAAGATCCCGATCACGATCTCCAACAACTCCGAGGAGCGGGTCACCGTGGTCCTGCGCCTGACCTCGCCAAAGGTCGACCTGCCAGCGGCCAGCGAGCCGTTCGTGCTCGAGCCCGGCCGCCGGACGACCCAACTCCTCCAGGTCGGGACCCGGGCCACCGGCACCTTCCCCATCCAGGTCGAGGTGCTCACCCCCGACCGGCGGGAGCTGATCGCCGGGGGCGAGATCCGGCTGAGCTCCACCGCCTTCAACCGGGTCGCCCTGGCCCTGACCGGCGGGGCGGCCGGGATGCTGCTGCTCTGGTGGCGGTTCGGCCGCCGCCGCTCCGGGCCCGAGAGTTGAGTACCGGGGGGGTCCGGGGGACCGCCGGGGTGGCCCCCCGGTGAGCACCGAGGCCAGCGCGGACACCCCAGGGGGCGCCCGGCCGCCGGAGCCGAGCCTGGCCCGGTCGACGGCCCTGATGGCCACCGGGACCCTGCTGTCCAGGATCACCGGGCTGCTCCGGGTCACGGTGCTGGTCGCGACCCTCGGCGTCGGCGAGAGCCGGCTGGCCGACGTCTACAACGTCGCCAACACCACCCCGAACATCATCTACGAGCTGGTCCTGGGCGGGATCCTCTCCTCCATCTTCGTGCCCGTGTTCGTCGAGGTCCGCAGCACCCGCGGGCAGCGGCAGGCCTGGCACGTGGCCCGCGCGACCATGACCATCGCCATCGCCGGCCTCGGCCTGCTGGCCGCGGTCACCATGGTGGCCGCCCCCTGGATCATCCGGCTGTACGTCCACTCGGGCAGCCCGGCCGAGCGGGCCCAGGCGATCGAGGTCGGCGGCCAGCTGCTGGCCATGTTCATGCCCCAGATCGTCTTCTACGGGGTCGGGGCGGTGATGACCGGCCTGCTCAACGCCCACCGCCGCTTCGGGGTGCCGATGTTCGCCCCGATCCTCAACAACCTGGTCGTAATTGCCGTCGGGCTCACCTTCCACGCCCTCGTCGGCCAGCAGGTCCCCCAGCTCGGGGAGGTCACCACCGGGCAGAAGCTGCTGCTCGGCCTCGGCACCACCGCCGGGGTGGCGGCCATGACCCTGGTCCAGTGGCCGTTCCTGCGCCGGCTCGGCTTCCGCTTCCACTTCGTCTGGAACTGGCGCGACAAGGCGATCCGCAAGATGGCCACCCTTTCGGCCTTCACCGTCGGCTACGTGATCACCAACCAGCTCGGCTACCTGCTGGTCCCGATCCTCGCGTACGGGGTGCAGGGCGGCTACACCGCCTACTCGACCGCGTTCATCTTCTTCCAGCTCCCCCACGGGGTGTTCGCCGTCTCGGTGATGACCGCCCTGCTGCCGCCCCTCAGCGAGCAGGCCGTGGCCCGGGACTGGGGCGCCTTCCGAGCCACCCTGGCCAGGGGCATCCGGCTGACCGCGGCCGTCCTGCTGCCGGCGGCCCTCGGCTACCTTGCCCTGGCCGGACCGATCGTGCGGCTGCTGCTGGAGCACGGGGTCGTCACCGAGGAGAGCACCGAGCTGCTGGTCCCGGTGCTGATGGTGTTCGTGCTCGGGCTGGTGCCGTTCTCCACCTTCCAGCTGGTCCTGCGGGCCTTCTACGCCCTCCAGGACACCCGCACGACCTTCCTGGTCAACCTGGCCGCGGTGGGCGTCAACGCGGTCAGCAACCTGCTGCTGTTCAACCTGCTCCCGGAGCGCTGGAAGATCCCCGGCCTGGCCCTCGGCCACGCCCTCCACTACACGGTCGGGTCGGCCTTGCTGCTGTGGCTGCTGTCCCGGAGGATCGGCGGCCTCGGCGGCGGCCAGATCATGGCCGCCGTGGGCCGCATGCTGGCCGCCGGGCTGGTCATGTTCGCGGTGGTCGTCCTGGTCAGCCGGGCGGTCGGCGCGGTGATCGACCCGGGGCTGCTCCGCGACCTGGTCACCGTGGTCGCCGGGGTGGCCGCGGGGGCCGGGACCTACCTGGCCGCGGCCCGCCTCCTCCGGGTCGAGGAGCTCAGCCTCCTGCTGGACATCGTCCGCCGCCGCGGGGGGTCCAGGGGGCTCAAGGCTAGCCCCCCGGAGGATCGGGGCCCGGGGGACACCGCCTAGCCCGTCCTGAGGAAATATTCCGGGTGAATTCCGGACGACTTCGGGCGGAGGCGCATCCGAATTGTTCCTGAGATTTGCCGAGGGAGTTGGGCCGTGAGAGGGTCCCCGCCCGGCCGCAGACCCTCGACTCGAAAGGGACTTCCCCCTGCGCCCTCTTCGGCAACTCCTCGTCGTCCTCGTGCTGCTCGGCGTCGCCCTCGGCGGTGTCGAGCACCAGCCCGCCGTGGCCGCCCCGCGCGAGACCCCGGCTCGGAAGATCACCCGCCTGCGGGCCAAGGCGGCCCGTGTCCAGGCGGCCATCGACCGCATGCACGCCCGGGTCGAGGTCCTGGTCGAGGACTACAACGAGGTCCGCGAGGCCCTCGCCCGGACCCGGGTCGAGCAGGCCAGGACCCGCCGGCAGGTCCTGGACGCCCGCCGCCGCCTGCGCGCCGCCCGCCGCCTGCTGGGCAAGCGGCTGTGGACGATCTACACCGGCGGGGCCCCCTCGACCCTTGGCCAGCTGCTGGCCGCCGACAGCGTCCACCAGGCGCTGGTCACCACCAAGTACCAGGAGCAGGTGGTCGGGGCCGACCGGGCCGCCGTCGACCGGGTCGAGCGGCTGCGCCGCGAGGTCGAGGCCCTGGCCGCCAAGCTCGCCGACCAGGCCGAGCGCCAGGAGCGCCTGCGGTCGCGGCTGGTCGCCAAGCGCCGACAGATCGAGTCCCGCCTGGCCGCCCACCGCCGCTACCTCAAGCGCCTGACCAGACAGGTCAGGAAGGCGGTGGTCCAGGAGCGGCGCCGCCAGGAGCGCCTGCGCCGCCAGGCCCTGCTCCGCCGCCTGGCCGCCGCCCGGGCTGGCGGCTCATGGCGGGCCGGCATCGGCGGGGCCGGGGCTCCCTCCGGGGCCGCCGGGCGGGCGGTCGCGTTCGCCAGAAGCCAGCTGGGCAAGCCGTACGTGTGGGGGGCGTCCGGGCCGAGCAGCTACGACTGCTCCGGCCTGATCATGGCCGCCTACCGCAGCGCCGGGGTCTGGCTGCCAAGAGTGAGCCGGGCCCAGTTCGGCGCCGGCCCCCGGGTCGGTCTGGGCAGCCTCGCCCCCGGTGACCTGGTGTTCTTCGCCTACAACACCGGCAACCCGGGCTCCATCCATCACGTCGGCATGTACATCGGCGGCGGTGCCATGATCGAGGCCCCCTACTCCGGGACCAGCGTCCGCATCCGCTCCATCGGCCGCCGCGACTACATCGGCGCCGTCCGGCCGACCGGCTGACCGTCTCGGAGCGGTCGGAAAGGATTCTTCTTGTTAGACTTCGGGGGTCGCGATCCCCGGGGTCCAACGCCCCGCTCTTCGTATATGAGCATGTCGCAGGTCGGCTCCGGTCTGCCCCGACTGCTCGCCGAGCGGTACGAGCTCAGCGAGCAGATCGCATCGGGCGGCATGACAAGCGTCTGGCGCGGGCACGACCGTGTCCTCGGACGGGACGTGGTCGTCAAGGTGCTCCATCCCGAGCTGGCCGCCGACCCGAGCTTCCGGGCCCGCTTCCACGAGGAGGCGGTCAACGCCGCCCGACTGACCCACCCCAACATCGTCGCTCTCTACGACACCGGCGAGCAGGGTGACATCGCCTACATCGTCATGGAGCTGGTCAACGGGCCGACCCTGGGCGAGGCCCTCGGCCGCCACGGCCCGCTGCCGCCGTCGCGGGCGGCCCGGCTCTCGATGGAGGTGTCGGCGGCCCTCGACTACGCCCACCAGGCCGGGGTCTGCCACGGCAGCCTTAAGCCGGACAATATCCTGCTCGCCGACGACGGCACCGTGAAGGTGGCCGACTTCTCCCTGGCCAGGGCGGCCACCGAGGACGACCCGGGCCGCACCGGCGAGGTCCTCGGGATCGACGGCTACCTGGCCCCCGAGGTGGTCAGGGGCGACGACGCCGACGGCCGGGCCGACGTCTACGGGCTCGGGGCCTGCCTGTACGAGATGCTCACCGGCCGGGCCCCCGGCGCCGACCCGTCCAACACCATCCCGCCCCGGGCCCTGCGGGCCGGCGTGCCCCGCGACCTGGACACGATCGTCCGCCAGGCGATGGCCGTCGATCCCGGCGACCGCTTCCAGACCATCCAGGCCATGGCCGCGGCCCTCTCCCGCTCGGCCTCGGGCGCCGACAGCGTCCCCCCGAGCGAGTTCCTCCCGGTCCCCCCGGCCCCGACCGGCCCCGAGGTCACCCCCTCCCGCGGCTTCCTCCGCCACGAGGGCCGCCTCCTCGGCTGGGTCCTCGCCTTGGTCGCCGTGGCCGCCATCCTGGTCGCGGTCGGCCTCACCCTGGCCAAGAACGACCTCGGCAACCTGTTCGGCGAGGATCCCACGGGGAGCACCCGCGGCGGGGCAACGGAGACCACCGGGACCCCGGCCCGGATCGATGTGGCCCGCGCCATCTCCTTCGACCCCTTCACCGACGACCCCGACAAGCAGGAGAACCAGGACCAGGCCAACAGCGCCATCGACAGCGACCGGAGCAGCTCCTGGGAGACCGAGGGCTACAACCAGAACTTCGCCGCCGGAGGCTTCAAGGAGGGCGTCGGCCTGGTGCTCGACCTCGGCCGCTCGCGCGAGGTCGGCCAGCTCTCGCTCTCGCTGACCCCGACCGGTGGCAGTGCCCTCACCATCTACGGCGCCAACGAGCCCCCCCGGGACACGCTCGATGGCTGGACCAAGCTCAGCGGGCCCGCGAACGCCGGCGAGACGGCCCGCTTCAAGCTCAGGGGCAACTACCAGTACCTGCTGGTCTGGTTCACCAGCCTGCCCCAGGACCAGGGGGGCAAGTTCCGGGGCGGGATCTCGAACGTCACCCTGCAGTCGTGAGCGTCCCCAGCGACGAGGCCCTGCTCGCCGCCCACCTGCGAGGCGACCCCAGGGCCTTCGGCGAGCTGGTCGCCCGCCACGAGCGCCGCATCTACGGCCTCTGCCTGCGGATCCTCGGCAACCGCGAGGACGCCGAGGACGCCACCCAGGAGGCGTTCCTGGCCGCCCTCCGCAAGGCCTCCAGCTTCCGCCGGGCGGCCGCCTTCTCGACCTGGCTCTACCGGATCGCCGTCAACGCCGCCACCGACCAGGCCCGCCGCCGCGGCCGGGCCCGCCTGGCCACCCTCGACCCGGAGGACGCCGGCCTGGCCGTCGCCCCCGGCAGTGACCTCGGTGAGGTGGTCGCCTCGGCCGTTGCCGTCCAGACTGCCCTCGCCCAGGTCCCCGAGGAGTTCCGGGTCGCCGTCGTCCTCTGCGACCTCTACCGGGTCCCGTACGCCGACGCCGCCCAGATCCTCGAGGTCCCCGTCGGCACCGTGAAGAGCCGCGTGTTCCGCGGCCGCCTCGCCCTCGCCGAGCACCTCGCCGACCCCCCACCCCCCGAACCCGCCCGCCCACCCCTCCGCGTCGCCGGCCCGCCGGGAACCGAGACCAGATCGCCAGCGTCCGAACCTACAGACCCCGACCACCCCCGCCAGGAGTAACCGAGTGCCCGACCATCCCGACCACGAGCGGCTCGCCGCCTTCCAGGCCGGCGACGTCGACCGCCGCGAGCGGATCGACGTCGAGGCCCACCTGGCGGGCTGCTCCTCCTGCGCCGAGCTGGTCGCCTCGGTCGGTCGCGCCCGCGGCAGCCTGGCCCTCCTCGAGGAACCGGACCTCCCACCCGGCCTCCACGACCGCCTGGCCGCCGCCGTCGAGGCGGAGGTCGCGGCCGGGGCCGACGCCGAGCAGCCGGCCACGGGCCGGCCGGGGATCCTGCAGCGCCCCGGGTCCAACCGACGCGCCGGGTCCCGTGGCCGTGAGCGGGCCGGGTCGGGGGGCACGGAGCGGGTCGGGGCTGAGGGTCGGGAAGGGGATGGGACCCGGGGCCGGGACGGCGCCGCGGAGCCGCGGGTCCTCCGACCGGCCCCGTGGTACCGCCGGCCCGCCGCCTGGGGTGCCGCCGCCGCCCTGCTCCTCGCCGCCCTGGTCATCCCGTTCCTCAACCAGTCCGGCAGCGACCTCGACACCACCGCCGTCGGCGACGCCGGTGGCGGCGCAGCCCAGGAGGCCGCAACCCCCGCCCCAGCCGCCGCCGGCGGCCTCCCCGTGTTCCGCGTCGCTGGCGAGGTCACCGTCGATACGGTCCGCACCCGCCTGGCCACCGACGCGCAGGCCAAGGGCGCCCTCGACAGGGCCGCCAGCCCCCAGGCCGCCGACCAGGCCGAAGGCCCTTACCGGTCCAGCGCCGGAGCCGCCTCCGCCGACGCCCGGGAACTCCAGTCCTGCCTCACGGCCGCGACCGCCGCCGCGAACACGGCGACCCGACCCCTCTCCCCCGCCTTCTTCGTCGAGGGCACCTACGAGGGTCGCGAAGCCACCATCCTGGTCACCACCAGCACCACCCAGCCGGGCCGGGTCGACCTCTGGGTGTTCCCCCGCAACAACTGCACCGCCCCACCCCTGGCCACCGAACAGGTCCGCTGACAACCCCCATCCCCAGCCCCTCGGGTCCGGGCGCGACCAGGCCGGCCGGGACCGGAAGCGCTACCAGACGCCGCTGGCCCGGGCGAACGCGACCCCGCCGCTGAGCACGTAGGCGAGGAGCAGGCGGGACGCGAACGGGTTGCCGCCCAGCACCAGGACCAGGCCGCCCAGGCCGATCAGGACCGCGGCCGCGGCGGCCAGCCCGAGCCAGGTGTGGGTCCGGCGGCGCGCCGCCCACCGAACGGTCGCGCCGACCACGAACCCGTGGGCGAGCGCGAGCAGCAGCCCGGCGAACGGCACCGCCACCAGGAGCACCCCGCCCACCGCGGCCACCGCCACCCCCGCCCCGAACGCCCTGCCGAGCAGCTGCGGCTCCGGGTTGCCCTTGGCTCGTCCCGTCTGCTTGGCGCAGCGCGGGCACTTCTGCCCGACCGCGGTCGTCACCATGCACTGGGTGCAGATTGGGTCGCCGCAGTTCGAGCACGTCAGCCGAGTCTCGACCTTGGGGTGGTTCACACAGGTCGGGGCCACGTTCGTCTGGTCGGCGGTCATGTCCTAAGCGTACGAGCTTGACACTCCGAACGTGGGCCTCCGGCGCCAGGGTGGACCCGGAATAGTCATGTGGGACAATCCGTTGCAGGGCACGGCTCCCGAATCCGCCCGACGTCCGAGGAGGCGCGCGCACCCTGATGGCCACATCCCGCACCAGCGCTCCGGTGCTGATCGTCGGCTCCGGCCCGGCCGGGCTGACCGCGGCCCTCTACACCGCCCGCGCCAACCTTCAGCCGATCGTCCTTGAAGGGTCGGAGGCGGGCGGGCAGCTCATGCTCACCACCGAGGTCGAGAACTACCCGGGCTTCCCGACCGGGATCCTGGGGCCCGAGCTGATGGGCAAGATGCGCGAGCAGGCCGAGCGCTTCGGAGCCGAGTTCGTCCGCGCCGACGCGACCAAGGTCGAGCTGGCCGGCCCGCCGTTCCGAGCCTGGGTCGAGGACCAGGAGTACACCGGCAAGGCCCTCATCGTCTCGACCGGCGCCAAGGCCAAGATGCTCGGGCTGCCCGGCGAGCGACAGTACCTCGGCCGTGGGGTCTCGACCTGCGCCACCTGCGACGGCTTCTTCTACCGCGACCGCGAGCTGGTGGTGGTCGGTGGCGGCGACTCCGCGCTCGAGGAGGCGACCTTCCTCACCAGGTTCGCGACCAAGGTCACGGTCGTCCACCGGCGTGACCGGCTCCGCGCCTCCAAGGTCATGCAGGACCGGGCCTTCGCCAACCCCAAGATCGAGTTCGAGTGGAACTCGCTCGTGACCGACGTGCTCGGCGAGCAGACGGTGACCGGGGTCCGGCTGCGCAACGTCGAGGACGGCACCGAGAAGATGCTCCCGGTGGCCGGGGTCTTCGTCGCCATCGGCCACACCCCGAACACCGACCTGTTCGGCGGCCAGGTGGAGCTGGACGAGGCCGGCTACATCGTGACCCCGAACCCGCCCTCGACCGCGACCAGCGTCGACGGCGTGTTCGCGGCCGGCGACGTCGTCGACCACACCTACCGCCAGGCGGTGACGGCCGCCGGCACCGGCTGCGCGGCCGCGATCGACGCCGAGCGCTGGCTGGAGGCCCACGGGCACGACTCCGGGGCCACCACCGACAACTGGGACTGAGCCCGGTTGCCGATCGCCCCCAGTGGGCAGGAATACGTACGAGCCAGCGGTCGTTGGACCCTGGCCGGGGGAATCATCCGTTCGAGGAGGTGGAGGTGCCGAGGGGCCGAGGCCCCGACCGCACCGATGACATGACGAAAGCCGCAGCCGTGACCGACGCCACGTTCGACAGCGAGGTGCTCAAGTCGAGCACGCCCGTGCTGGTCGACTTCTGGGCCGAGTGGTGCGGACCTTGCAAGATGATCAGTCCCGTGCTCGAGGAAATCGCCGACGAGCACAAGGGCAAGCTGACGATCGCCAAGCTCAACGTCGACGAGAACCCCGACGTGGCCATGCGCTACGGGGTCATGAGCATTCCGACCCTCGCGCTGTTCATCGGTGGCGTGGAGAAGAAGCGGCTGATCGGCGCCATGCCCAAGCGCAACATCGTCAACGAGCTCTCCGAGTTCATCGGCTGACCTGACGCGGACGCCGAACGAGCCCGACCCATGTGGGTCGGGCTCGTCCCATGTACGAGGTCTCGCCCGCGGCGGGTCTGGTCCCCGACCCGTGACGGGCGGCCCTGCCCGGCCTCGCCTCAGGAGGGAGGGCGCGAGGAGGGAACAGGCCGCAGGGCCGGCTGGGCGGGGGCTGGGACCCGGAGCGCCTCCAGGGCCGCCTCCCGGGCGTCCCGCCAGGTGAGGGCGGTACGCAGGTCCATGCGCATCAGCGGGTAGCGAGGGTGCTCGCGGACGACCTGGAATCCGCTCGCCTCCAGGAACCCGGCCGGGACGCGGCAGTCGCGCCGCGTCGGGGCCCGGTCCGCGAACGCCTCCACCGCCCGCACCTTCCGCTTGGTCAGGTCTCGGGCCATCGTCTGGAGCAGGACGCGCCCGATCCCCTGTCCCTCGAACCCGGGCAGGACGGCCAGGGTGGCGAGCAGGACGGCGTCCCGGCTCACCGGCCGGGCGGCTTGGAACCCGATCTGCTCCAGCAGGTGGGTCGGGGCGAATAGTGGGTATCCTACTGCCTCCCCGACCACCGAGACG
>JASLBL010000094.1 GCA_030146615.1 Actinomycetes bacterium | reverse complement strand
GATGTAGCTCGGATAGGGGGAGTGGTGGAGCCAAGCGAGGGCCGGGCAGACCAGGCCGTACCTGCCGTAGTCGCGGCCAACACGTCGATGGCGCTGGACCGCCGAGCACGCCGCCGCCAACAGACCATCGACGAGATCCTCGACGTCGCCATTCAGGTCATGGCCGAAGAAGGCGTGGCCGGCCTGAGCCTGTCGGAGGTGGCCCGCCGCATGGGCATCCAGCCGCCCTCGCTGTACAAGTACTTCCCCTCCAAGCTGGCGCTGTACGACACCCTCTTCCAGCGCGGCGCCCACGAGCTCCTGGCCGTGTTTCGGGCCGCCGCGGCGCAGGCCGAGCCGGGTTGGGCGGCGCTGCTGGCCGGGCTGGAGGCGAGCATGCGCCTGGGTCTTGACCACCAGGTGGTCGCGCAGCTGCTCCACTGGCGGCCGGTGCCCGGCTTCGAGCCCTCCCCAGCGGCGTTCGCCCCAAGCATCGAGTTCGTCCAGGAGGCGCGCCGGCTGCTCCAGGTCGCCGTCGACCGCGGCGAGCTGCACCCCGACGCTGCCTCCGAAGAGGGTCCGGCGCTGCTGTCGGTCCTGGTCGCCGGGGTGATGTCCCAGCAGCTCGCCAACCAACCCCAGGCCTCCTGGGACCAAGGGCGCTTCACCCGCCTGACGCCCCGGGTGCTCGAGCTGTTCCGATGCGCCTACCCACCAGAGAGGGGTGAGCGGTGATGCAGACCACCACCAGCAACGCGCGGGAGATCCCGCCGATCACACCCGACCGGGTCGCCGAGGTGGCCACCGCCGAGCTGGCGGCGTCGCTCGCGCTCCTCCAAGGTCTCGACGACGGGGATTGGGCGCGGCCGACCGACTGTGCCGGCTGGACCGTCCATGACCTGACCGCCCACCTGGTCGGCCAGTACCAGGGGCTGGCCAAGCCTGGCGTGTTCCTGCGCCGCCATCGCCGGGCGCACCGGCGCTATCCGGCCCTGTCGCGCCTGGACGCCGACAACCGCCAGCAGATCGACGACCTCGGCGGTTATTCCGGGCCAGAGCTGGTGGCGATGCTGGCCGCGATCGGCCCCAAGGCGATCCGCGCCCGCCGGCGGGTGCCCGGGCTGCTGCGCCGCCAGCACATCGGCCGGATGTATCCCGAGGAGCCGCTGTCTGACGATCGGCTCAGCTATGTGCTGGACGTGCTGGGGCTGCGGGACCCCTGGATGCACCGGGTCGACCTGGCCCGCGCCACCGGCCGGCCGCTGGTGCTCGGCACCCACGACCGCGTGGTCGTCGCCCAGGTCATCGCGGAGCTCGGCCGGGCCTGGGACGGCCCGCCGGTGCTGGTGGAGCTGACCGGCCCGGCCGGCGGCCGCTGGACGCTCGGCCAGGGCGCCCCGGTCGCCACCGTCCGCGCCGACGCCGTGGACTACCTGCGCGTGCTGTCCGGCCGCAACGACCCTCCCGCCCTGGAGGTTGACGGCGACCAGGCCGCGGCGGCCGCGGTCGCCACCGCCCGCGTCGTGTTCTGACCGCAATCTGTCGACAAGCAGGAGAGGGGACACTCATGGCCACCATCGCCGAGGTCGCCGAGGACACCTTCCGGATCAACCTGGAGATCCCCGGGGCACCGATCGACGTCAGCTTCTTCGTCATCCGCGACGAGCAACCGACCCTGGTGGAGACCGGCTTTCGCCGCGCCTTTGCCGACACCTACCAGGCGGTCGCCCGGGTCATCGACCCGACCACCCTGCGGTATGTGGTCGTGCCCCACCTGGAAGGCGACGAGTCCGGCGCGCTCAACCTGTTCCTGGAGCGGGCACCGGCCGCCGTCCCGGTCGCCAGCCCCATCGGGGTCACGACCAACCTGGCGGATTTCGCCATCCGCGAGCCCCTGGCGGTCGACGGCGACACCACCCTGGACCTCGGCAAGCACCGGCTCAGCTTCCTGATCACTCCCTATGTGCACCAGTGGGACAGCATGCTGGCCTTCGACCAGACCACCCGGACGCTGTTCAGCTCCGATGTGTTCATCACCCCACCCGGCGGCCCCGCGGTGCTGGACGGCGACCACAGCGACGCCATGCTCGACAGCTACCGGACAGTGGGCATCTTCCCGTCCCGGGCGCACCTGGACGTCGCCCTGGACAAGATCGAGGCGGTCGCGCCGGCCACGCTGGCCTGCCACCACGGCAGCGTCAAGGGCGGCCAGATCACCCCGTATCTGCGGGCGGTGCGCGAGCACGACGTGACCGGCGTCACCGAGTGGAACCCGATGCGCGAGCCGCCGGGCTGAGCCGCAGCCGCCCGGATCACCGAGCGGTTCCGGCTCGGCAGCACCGCTGGCCCGGTCGAGCACCTCAAGACCGGCTGCGTGAACAACCACTGGCTAACCCCACTGGCCGAGATGGTCCGGGGGCAAGCGGCCGGCCGCCGCACCCGCCGAAGTCCCGGCACCCCTGGCCGCCTGACAGCTCCGCAGCGGCGCTACTCGCGGTGGCGCGCTGCTTGGCCTGGACCGCTCGATTGCCTACCGCCTTGTATCTGCAGCCTCAGGCTCTTAACCGGCAACCTCCTGGCGGCCTGCGCAAGCTGTTGGAGGGCACCCCTGGCTCCCTGCCGAGTCATCCCGCCCTGGGCAGTTTCCTCGGCTGAGTCGGTCAGCAGTCCAAGCAAAACTGCGAAACTCTAGTCAGATAGCGACCGTATGACCGGGAGCTTCCTATATGCTCAGCGTGACCCGTCGCTGGGGGTGATCTCGGTGCGTCGATACCTCGTCGTGGCCAACCAGACACTCGGCGGCCCCAAGCTCGCGGACAAGCTCCGCGAGTGCATGTCGGCAGGGCCGTGCCGCTTCTACCTCGTCGTCCCCGCCA
>JASLBL010000086.1 GCA_030146615.1 Actinomycetes bacterium | reverse complement strand
GCGTGACGCCGAGGCGGCCATCCGGCGCCTGGCCGTCCGCTGGCGCCTGGTCGGCGGGGACCGGGCCGAGTTCCAGGAGCTCGTGGCCAGGGTGGCCGACGAGGTGTTCCAGCCGGCCCCAAGGACCCTGTTCCTGGAGTGCAACCCGGTCGACCTGCAGCAGGGGCTCGAGCAGGTGCAGCGCGAGACCAGCGTCAACGTGGAGCCGCTGCTGCTGGAGGACGCTGCCGACGGGTCGGGCGAGCTGCTGAAGGACGCCAACGTCCTGCTCACCCCCTACTTCCACCTGGCCGAGGCCCGCGAGCTGGCCCCCGACGGCGCCCAGGTGGTGCCGCTGAACTTCGTCGCCTCCCAGGAGGCGATGCGGGCCCTGGTCGAGCTCCCGCCCGACACCCTGGTCGGGGTGCTGGCCGTCGACGCCCGCTCGCGCCGCCGGCTCGAGGCGATCGTGCAGCAGTACTCGCCCGCGGCCGTGCTCGGGGCCCTGCTCAACGACCCCGAGGCGGCCACCAACCTGGCCGACGCGGCCGACCTGGTCCTGGTCACCAACGCCGCCAGCCTGCCGAGCCATTTGGCCACCCGGGCCCGGCGGGTGGTCCGGGTCGGCTGGGCCCTGGAGCCGGGCGGCCTCGGCGGCTGGCGGGTGAGCGCGGAGCCGTCCCCGGGACCCGGCTAGGCCGGTGGACCGGGCCGAGGTGGTGGTGGTCGGGGGCGGCCACAACGGCCTGGTGTGCGCCTGCTACCAGGCCAGGGCCGGGCTGGACGTGCTGGTGCTGGAGGCGGCGGCCACCCCCGGCGGCTGCATCCACACCGTCGACCTGCCCGGCGGCCGGGGGCGTCTGGAGGTCGGCGCCTACGAGCACGGCGGCCTCCGCGGCAGCGGGGTCGCGGGCGACCTCGAGCTGGAGTCGCGCTTCGGGCTCCGCTTCCACCTCCGCGACCAGGTGACGCTGGCCCCATGCGACGACGGGACGGCCCTGGCCTTCGACGCCTCGCTCGAGAAGACGGTGGAGCACCTGCGGACGGTGGTCGGCTCAGCCGACGCCGACGCCTACCGGCGCTTCGCCGGCTGGGCCGGGGCCGCGGTCGCCCTGCTGCACCAGACCCAGGAAGGCCCGCCGCCGTCCCTGCGCGAGCTGGCCGCCCTGGCCGAGACCGCCCTCGGCCCCCAGGCCGGCCGGTTCCTCCAGGCCCTGCTCGGGTCGGCGTCCAACCTGGTCCGCTCGGTGATCGCCGATGAGCGCCTGCAGGCCCCCCTGGCCCACTGGGCGGCCCACTCCCAGCAGAACCCGGCCGACCCCGGCACCGGGGCTGGGGCCCTGCTGCTGGCCGGCGGGCACGGTCCCCCGGCCGCCCGGCCCGCCGGCGGCTCCCAGCAGACCGTCGCCGCCCTGGTCCGCTGCCTGGAGGCGGCCGGGGGGCGGCTGCAGTGCGCCATGCCGGTGACCAGGGTCGAGGTCGCCCGGGGCCGGGCGGTGGCCGTGCATGCCGGCGGCGAGCGGGTCGCCGCCACCCGGGCGGTCGTGTCCGCCCTCGACGCCCGGCGGCTGCTGCTGGAGCTGGTGGACGCCGACGCCGTCCCGCCCTGGCTGGCCGCCGAGGCCCGCCGGATCCACGTCGGCCGGCGCAACGTCTCCGAGCTCAAGGTCGACGCCGTCCTGGCCGGCATGCCGCCGCTGCCGGGACCGGCAGGGTTCGAGCGCGCCTTCATGCTGTCGGCCAACACCACCGGCGACCTGGAGCGGGCCTTCGCCAGCATCCAGCTGGGGAAGCTGCCCGAGCGGCCGCCGCTGATGCTGGCCTTCCCCTCGGCCCTCGAGGACGGCTGGGCGCCACCAGGCCGGGCGGCGCTGTGGCTCTCCACCTTCGTGCCCTGGGGCCTGGCCAGCGGCCCCTGGGACCGGGCCGCCCTGGAGCGGGCCGCCGACCACGCCTGGCGGACGGCGGAGAAGGCCCTCGGCACCGCCCTGGAGCCGGTCGAGCGCCACCTCGCCGGCCCCCTGGAGTGGGTCGCCCGCCACGGCAACCCCAACGCCAACCCCAACCACGTGGAGATGAGCCTCGACCAGCTGCTGTCGCTTCGCCCGTCGCCCAGCCTGTCCGCCTACCGGACCCCGATCGACGGGCTGTTCCTGACCGGCGCCGGCACCCACCCCGGCGGCGGCGTCACCGGCATCCCTGGCCGCAACGCCGCCGCCGTCGTCCTCGCCATCCTCGCCGGCCCGGCCGGCATCACCACCCGGGCCCGTCGCCTCCGCCACCGCCTGGCCCAGGTCCGCGACACCGCCCGCGCCCTCCGCACCCTGCGCGGCGGCCCCCGGTGACCAGGAACGCCGCGCCTCCGGCTAGCGGCGCCGCATGCTGCGGACGCCCCTGCCCTCCTGCCAGAGGTCGATCACCAGGTGGTCGGCGGGGTCGCCGACGCGGGTGTGGACCAGCTCGGTGATGTCGACCCGAAACAGGTGGGCGCTGCCGGGGTCGTCGCCCGCGCCCAGCTTGCGGAGCACGTCGAGGTCGTCGACCTCGACGGCTCGGCCGCTCAGCTTGGCGTCGCCGGCCCAGGCGGTGGGGTCGTCGGGGGGGTCGAGAGAGGCGCTGTGGAGGGCCAGACGGGGGTCTCGACGCAGGTCGAGGGCCTTGCGGGAGCCGGGCATCATGCCGAGCCACAGCTCGCCGTCGGTGAAGGTGGCCTCGATCCCGCTGATGCGGGGGGAGCCGTCGCGGCGCAGGGTGGCCAGGAGCTTGTGCTTGTGGGCGTCGAAGGCCGTCCGCGCCCGGGCGGCCAGCTCGGGCGCGGACGACTCGATCGCTCTCCAGCTCGCCATGGGCCGCAGTCTACGGCGTGCCGGCGACAGCCGTCGCGACCGTGCCCGGGCGGGACCGCCCGGGGTGGCGGTCGCTGGCCACGGCCGCGACCAGGAAGGCGAAGCCGGCCACGGACAGACCGGTGCGCAGGGCGTTGGCCTGGTTCCAGGCTGGCTCGTAGTCGGCCCGGACGGCGGCAAGGTCGCTGGCGGACAGGGCGACCCGGGCCAGGTCCTCGTTCATGGGGACGTTGACGGTCATGGTGACTAGGAACGCGGCCAGGTACAGCCCGACCCCGGCGGCCAGCAGCCAGGTGGTGGGGGAGCGCCAGCGGCCGGCCCGCAGGGCCAGGGCGGCCACGCCCAGGACCAGGGCGCCGAAGAAGCCGAGGGCGAACTCGACGTTGCGGACGGTGGCGTTGATGGCCTGCATGGCCTCCACGTAGGCGCGGTCGCCGACCAGGGCGTGCCCGCGGGTCACCGAGACGTGGTAGGCGTAGAAGAACCCGGCCGCCAGCCCGGTGGCGATGGTCGCCGCCACCAGGGTCAGGCGCCGGACGGCGGACAGCCGCATGGACCTGCTCCTTCCCATAACCGTACTCGATAGTTCGGATTAGAACCGTACTGTCGGGTACACTTGTTGTCAAGCCACGGGCAGCGACGAGCACGAGGAGCAGCCGATGACGACCGCCAGGGCACGGGCCGGGCAGCGCCGGGGCCGGCCGCCGGCCGGGACCAGCGCCGCCCATCGGGAGGTCGTGCTCGACGCCGTGTTCGAGCTGCTGGTCGAGCGGGGCTACCAGGGGACCACCATGGCCGCGGTGGCCGAGCGGGCCGGGTCCTCCAAGGAGACCCTGTACGCCTGGTTCGGCAGCAAGCAGGGGCTGTTCACGGCCCTGATCCGGCGCCAGGCCGAGGCGGCCAACCAGGCCGTGGCCGCCGCCCTGGACGACGAGGGCGCCGACCCGGCCGCGACCCTCACCGCGTTCGCCACCAACCTGCTCAAGCTGCTGCTGGGGGAGCGGTCGGTGGCCCTCAACCGGGCCGCCCTGGCCGAGCTGGGCGGAGGACGGGCGGCCGGCCGGGAGCCGGCCGGCGAGCTGGCGGCCGTGCTGCTGACCGAGGGCCGCCACCGCACCGGGCCGATCGTCGAGGCCTACCTGGCCCGCCTGGCCGCGGCCGGGCGGCTGCGCATCGACGACCCGGCCGACGCCTTCCAGCTCCTCTACGGGCTGGCGATCCAGGATCTCCAGATCCGCGTGCTGCTCGGGGAGGCCCCACCGCCCCCCGACGCCCTCGCCGCCCAGGCCCGGACGGCGGTGGACCGGTTCCTGGCCCTCACCGCAACTTCGGCCAGGTAGCGCCTGGACAAGTCCGGCGGGGTGGGAGACTGTGTGGCAATTCCGTCCCGGGGGGAATGCGATGACCGAGAGCAGAGCACAGGCTGGGGGAGGGGGCCCGACCGTGCAGCGGCTGCTGGTCGGGGCCAAGCTGCGCCGGCTTCGGACCGACATGGGACTGTCGCGCGAGGAGGCCGCCCAGGCCATCCGCGCGTCAGAGTGGAAGATCCACCGCCTGGAGAACGGCCAGGTCGGCTTCAAGGAACGCGACCTGGTCGACCTGCTCGAGCGCTACGAGGTCAGCGACCCCGACGAGGTCGACGAGATCCTGACCCTGGCGCGCGAGGCCAACACCCCCGGCTGGTGGCAGCACTACGGCGACGTCCTGCCCCCCTGGTTCCGGACCTACGTCGACCTGGAGTCGGCGGCCACCTTGATCCGGACCTACGAGGGCCAGTTCGTCCCCGGGCTGCTCCAGACCGACGACTACATCCGGGCCGTCGTCCGCGGCGCCCACCTGGACGAGTCCTCCGAGGAGGTCGGCCGCCGGGTCCGGCTGCGCATGGCCCGCCAGACCCTGCTCACCCGCGAGCACCCGCCCCGGCTGTGGGCGGTCGTCGACGAGGCCTCCCTGCGCCGGCCGGTGGGCGGCCCCGGGGTGATGAAGCAGCAGTTGGAGCGGCTGCTCGACGCCACCGAGCTGCCCAACGTCACGCTTCAAGTACTGCCGCTGGACACCGGCGCGCACCCGGCCATGGTCGGTTCCTTCAGCGTCCTCCGCTTCCCCGACCAGGAACTTCCCGACGTCGTCTACCTGGAGCACCTGACTGGCGCCAGCTACCTCAACAAGCCCGACGAGGTCGACCAGTACCTGCACGTGATGGAGAGCATCTGCGTCCGGGCGGCCGCGCCCGACCAGACCGTGGAGCTGCTCAAC
>JASLBL010000082.1 GCA_030146615.1 Actinomycetes bacterium | reverse complement strand
TGTAGAACGACTGGAATTACGGTGAGGATAGCACGAGGGAGAATGGCGAATGCGAGTAGATAATAGGACGCATGAGGCTGAAGAGATGACGAAGTTGCAGGTGAGAAGGGGGGGAACAGGTTCAGTAGAGTCTGGTAAATGGACAAGGAGTTTAGTTCTACTTCGCTAACGGGTGTGTCCTATTGACTTCTTGGTGTTGGGCTCTACCCCGCAAGACCTGCCGAGCGATTCGCCCGCCGCAAGCCGATCAGCCCGCCGGGAGACTACCGACGTCGAGCAGAACCCCCGCCCGGTCCGCCAGCGCCGACGGACGGGAGCCGCTCACCGATACCCGCTGACCCACCCGCCCCCACCATTGTCCGTCGACCCGATCCCTCGCGGAAAGCAGGCTTCCGCACCGGAGTCGCTCGTCGACCCGCGCATCCAACCCTGGATCAGCCCGGTGGGCACCTCGAGGACCTCGCCCGTGGCTTGCCGGACATGCCCGCAGTCCGGCTGGCCGCCCGCTTCCGCCAGGGTGCCGCCGCCGGACACCCGCCTGGACACTATCTCCGCCGATCAGTTCCTCCTGCGGACACCCGGACAGTGGCTGGCCGGGCGACGGACCTGGCGGACCTCTTTACCGTCCGGTCGGCCGGACATCCCCAGTTCGAGGTGACCGCCCAGCCGATGGGTCTGGACCCGGTCCGGACGGCGACGGCCAACCGGCGGACACCTCCAGCGCCCAGCGTCCGACCATGCGCCCGGCCAGCCGGCCACGGCAATCCACGCGGTCTGCACGTCCTGGGCTGACCGGAGAGGACGGCAATGCGCATGCTCCTTCGGCCAACCCCAGCCGCTACCGGCAGCGGGACCCGCCCGTCATGACCATCTGCACCCATGCCCGATGCCGAAACGTCCGCAAGCCTGTCCCCGTCCGATATCCGCGCGGTCGTGTCCGGCATTCACGATGGACGCCACCATCGGACAGCCTTCCGGACACCGCATGCTCGGTCGCATCTGGCCGGACACCGTCCACTCCACCCGGCATGCCATCCCCGAATTGGTATTGCTCCACCCCTCAAGCTGCGCCTCGGCGCACTGCTCTCCTCGGATGATTTCGGGTCGAGGGTAGAGCGAGCGGCGTAGCTTCATCCGTTGTGGCGAGCGCGCAGCGGTCTGCCCGATCAGGGGTCGTGTTCAGGCCGCGGGCGCTCTACAGTAGGTGTGTTGCGCTTGAGTTGGTGGAGGCCGGCGTGGCGAACGACTACTTCCTCGTGCACGCTCCCAGACTGGTCATCGAGGCCTTGATCAGGCCGGCCGGGCGGCTGGCACCGAGCCGCGGGTCATGCCGCGGCGTCATGGAGGCAGCGTAGTGTCGGTGCCGGGCGGATGGCGACCCTCCGGCCTGCGGGGACCCGCCGGGGAGTTGCGAGGCCGGCGCCGCGAATGCGACGTGCTCGACCAGCTCGTCAACGCTGCTCGCGCAGGTGAGAGCCGTGCCTTGGTGGTGCGCGGGGAGCCGGGTGTGGGCAAGACGGCGCTCTTGGACTACCTGGCCGAGCACGCCTCGGGCTGCCGGGTGGCGCGCGCTGTGGGTGTCGAGTCGGAGATGGAACTGGCCTACGCCGGGGTGCACCAGCTGCTGACGCCGATGCTGGACCGCCTCCAGCGGCTCCCGGCTCCGCAGCGGCAGGCGTTGCGGACCGCGTTCGGCCTCGGCTCTGGGCCAGCGCCGGACCGCTTCCTGGTCGGGCTGGCCACCTTGAGCCTGCTGGCCGACGTGGCCGAGGAGCACCCCCTGGTCTGTCTGGTCGAGGACGAGCAGTGGCTCGATCGCGCCTCGGCCCAGGTCCTAGCGTTCGTGGCCCGCCGCCTGGTCGCCGAGTCGGTCGGCCTGGTGTTCGCGGCCCGTGTTCCCAGCGGCGAGCTGGCGGGGCTGCCGGAGCTGGTGGTCGAGGGCCTGCCGGAGGCCGAGGCGCGCACGCTGCTGGACGCCGCACTCACGGGGCCGCTGGACGCACAAGTCCGCGACCGGATCGTCGCCGAGACTGGTGGCAACCCGCTGGCGCTGCTGGAGCTGCCCCGGGGGTTGACGCCGGCGGAGCTGGCGGGCGGGTTCGCCCTGCCCAGCGCGGTCCCGTTGTCGGCGAGCATCCAGGAGAGCTTCCGGCGGCGGCTCGAGGCCCTCCCTGAGGAGACGCGTTCGTTGCTGCTGGTCGCGGCGGCGGAACCGGTCGGGGACCCGGTGCTGGTGTGGCGGGCGGCCGAGCGGCTCGGCATCGGCACCCAGGCCGCGACCCCGGCGGCCGAGGCCGACCTGCTGGAGGTCGGCGCCCGGGTGCGGTTTCGGCATCCGCTGGTGCGGTCGGCGGCCTACCAGTCGGCGTCGCTGCAGCAGCGCCAGCAGGTGCACCGCGCCCTGGCCGAGGCCACCGATCCGACCCTTGATCCCGACCGCCGCGCCTGGCACTGGGCCCACGCCTCGCCCGGGCCCGACGAGGACGTCGCCGCCGAGCTCGAGCGCTCGGCCGGCCGCGCCCAGGCGCGCGGGGGCCTGGCCGCGGCCGCCGCGTTCCTGCAGCGCTCGGTCGCGCTGACGCGAGACA
>JASLBL010000051.1 GCA_030146615.1 Actinomycetes bacterium | reverse complement strand
GCACGATCTGACGCCGCACCGCCCGGGAGGCGCGAGAGGATGGCTACCCCAACCGGCAAGTCCCCGGAGCCCGCCGCCGAGGCGACCCGGCCGGCCCCGGGCGCGGGCGAGCCGGCGGCCGCCGGGTCGCCTCGGCGGCGGGCTCCGGGGACTTGCCGGTTGGGGTAGCCATCCTCTCGCGCCTCCCGGGCGGTGCGGCGTCAGATCGTGCGCGCCTGCGACCCGCCGAGACCCTCACGGCGGGCGAGCAGGGCGACGACCAGCAGGGTGTAGACGACGAAGTAGACGTACTGGAACGGCAGCAGCACCCCGACGAAGGCCTCCACCAAGCCGACCAGGAGGCCGGCGAGCAGGGTGTTGCGCGTGCTCCCGAGCCCACCCACGATCACGATCAGGAAGGCCCAGGCCAGCCAGCGCACGTGCTCCTGCGGGCTGAAGGGCAGGACGAGGGCGAGCACGGTCCCGCCGAAGGCGGCCAGCGCCGTCCCGGCCGCGAACACCCAGATGCCGAGGCGCCGGACCCTGATGCCCACCATCGCGGCCACGTCGCGGTTCTGGGCCATGCCGCGGATGGCCGCGCCGGTCAGGGTCCGGGTCAGGAACAGGTGCAGCCCGCCCAGCAGCACCAGCGTGAGCGCGGCGGTGACGACCCGGCTCACCGGGACGCCGATCTGGCCGAAGCGCCAGACCGTGTCCAGGTACGCGGGCCGGACGGTGCGCGTGTCGGTCGTCCAGACCAGCACGGCGATGCTCTCGATCGCCACCATCGTGCCAAAGAACACCAGCAGGGCGGTGGTGTTCGGCTCGCGCTCGATCCGGCGCACGATCGTGCTCTCCAGCGCCGTCCCGGCCAGGAAGAAGGCCGCGACCACGAGCGGGATGGCCAGCAGCGGGTCGATCCCCACCCCGTTGACGAGCTGCCAGTACACCAGCGCGGCCAGGATCAGGATCGCGCTGTGGGCCACGTTGACCAGGCCGAGGATGCCGAGCACGAGGCTCAGCCCGAGCGCGAACGCCGCGTAGACGCAGCCCAGCAGCAGCCCGTTCGCGAGGGTCTGCATGAACTGGTTCAGCGACACGGCGGATCCTCCCTCTTACAGTTGCAGCCAGGCTTTGATCAGCTCGTCCAGCCTGCCGGTGAACTCGTCCTTGGCCCCCTGGAGGTGGTTGCGGCCGTAGGCGAGGGTGTAGACGTGGTCGGCCAGCTCGACGGCCGACCGGACGTTCTGGTCGACGAGCAGCACCGTGCGCTGCTCCTCCTTGATCCGGGCCAGCTCCTGGTAGACCTCGTCGACCAGCACGGGCGCGAGCCCCACGCTCGGCTCGTCCACCAGCACCACGGCCGGGTCCAGGACCAGCGTGCGGCCGAACTCAAGCAGCCGGGCCTGCCCGCCGCTCAGGCTGCCCGCCTCCCGCCCGCGCAGCTTGGCCAGGGTCGGGTAGCGCTCCAGCATCCGGTCCACGGCGGCGCGCAGCTCGGCCGGCCTACGCCGAAGCCGCCAAGCGCCGAGGCGCAGGTTCTCCTCCACGGTCAGGCGCGGAAAGACCGAGCGGCCCTGGGGAAGGAAGGCGATCCCGGCGGCCAGGCGCTCATCCACGGCCAGGCCGGTCACGTCGCGGCCGTCCAGGGTGACGCGCCCGGCCCTGGGGGGCAGGAAGCCGTACAGCACCCGCAGCGCGGTGGACTTGCCCGAGCCGTTGGGCCCGAGCACGGCCGTCACCTTGCCCGACCTGGCCTCGATCGTGACGTCGTCCAGGACCACGTCGTGTTGCAGGTAGCCGGCGGTCACGCCCTCCATGCGCAGGCCGGCGTCCTGGGCGGCGGCCGGGGTGCCGGCGCCGGGCGCGCTGGCCGGGCCGGCGCTCATGCCACACCCCGGTGGCCGTGGCCGAGGTAGGCCTCGATGACCTGCTGGTCGGCGGTGACCTCCTCGGGTGAGCCCTGGGCGACGATCCTGCCCTCGCTCATGCAGATGACCGAGTCGCAGAGGCGCATGAGGTCGGGGATCTCGTGGCTCACGATCACGAACGAGGTGCCCTGCTCGTTGCGCTCGCGGACGCGTGTGCGCATCAGCTCCTTGACGCTCGGGTGGACCCCGGCGAAGGGCTCGTCCATGAGCACGACGACCGGGTCAGTGACCAGGGCGCGGACGAACTCCAGCAGTTTCTGCTGGCCGCCGCTGAGCTCGCTGGCCGGGGTGTCCCGGTGGGCGGCCAGGCCGACGAAGTCGAGCAGGTCGAGCGCCTTGCGCTCGGTCTGCGCGCGGCCGCCCCGCTGGTGCAGGGTCGGCACGAGCAGGTTCTCGAGCGCGGTCACGGTGGAGAACACGCGCGGGTTCTGGAAGGTGCGGGTCACGCCGTGGGCTACGACCTCGCGGCTGGAGCGTCCGCTCAGGTCGTGGTCGCCGATGCGCACCATGCCGCTGTCCGGCTTCACGGCGCCGTTGAGCAGGTTCAGGGTCGTGGTCTTGCCCGACCCGTTGGGCCCGATCAGGCCGAGGATGGTGCCCGGCTCGACGGTGAAGGTGACGTCGGCCACCGCCTGGAGGCCGCCGAACCGCTTGCTCAGCCCGGTGACCCGCAGGCTTCCTGCCGCAGCCACGTTGCCTCCTCCCGGCGCCGAGTGGGCTACTGGCCGGACTTGAACGGGATCCTCGCGTCGCCCGTCTTCACGTCGTCCGGCCACACGACCTCGTTCTTGTTCCCCTGGTACTGGACCAGGAGGGCACCGAACTCCAGGGTCCCGTCCGGCTTGTACTTGAAGTCGCCGACGGCCGTCTTGAACGTGTTGTTGCCCACGTACTCGCGCAGCTTCTGCTGGTCAAGGGTGTTGGCGCCTTTGACGGCCTGCTCCATGACCTGGAGGATGGCCAGGCCGCCGGCCGCATAGGCCGGGAGCTGCGTGTAGCCGAACCGCTCCTGCAGGTGGGTGAACAGGTCCTGCAGGCCCGGGTCGTCCTGCGTGGGCCATGCCGTCGTGGTCGAGAACACGTTGTTGGCGGCCGCGCCCAGGTCCTTCCAGTTGGGCAGGGTGGTCACCTGCGACCCGCACGAGCAGTAGAGCTTGGGCGCGAAGGCGAGCTGGCTGACGGTGCGGGCGATCAGGGCCGCGTCGTTGGGCAGGCTGAGGGCGATGAACGCGTCCGGCCTGGCCGCCTTGGCGCCCTGGATGAGCCCGCTGAGGTCGGTCGCCCGGGTGTCGTACTCCTCGTTGTAGACGACGCGGATGCCCTGCTCCTTGGCGTAGTTGAGCACGCCGCCCTGCCCCTTGTAGCCGTCCCTGGCCACCAGGGTGAACGGGTTCTGGGCGGTGACCACCGCCAGGGTCTTCGGCTTCTGGTCGGCCGGCAGGGTGTTGAACAGCTCGAAGAACGGCCTCGGGTACTCGGGCTCCTGGTACGGCCAGGAGGTGACCAGCAGCTTGCTCTCGTCGTGCAGCTTGGCGCTCACGAAGCCGGCGTCCCACAGGACCTTGCCGGCCCGCTCGGTCAGGGGCACCACGGCGCCGCCGACGGCGGTGGTGTACGGGGCCAGCAGCAGGCTGGCCTGGTCCTGGTTGATCAAGCGCTGGAAGAGCTGCTGCGCCGTGGTCGGGTTGCTCTCGTCGTCGTAGATGCGCAGCTCAACCTTCCGGCCGAGCAGCCCGCCCTGCTGGTTGACCTGGTTGGCCCAGAACTCGTAGGTGGCCTTGTACGCGGCCGACGGCCCGGAGTACTGGCCGGTCAGCCCCAGGGTGCCACCGACCACGATCGGCCCGCTGCCGCCGGTCCCGCCGTCGCCCTCCTCGTCGCCGGCGCACGCCGTGAGCAGCAGGAGCAACGCGCACACCAGCGCGGTCAGGAGCCGGGGACTGCTTGGATCTGTGCGCCGCTGCATGGTGGTGCTCCTTTGCCTCGTCGTGCGGCGGGGGATGGGGTTACGTCTCCGCGGTGGACTCCAGGGCAAGGCCCGCGTCGCGGGCGGCGAGCAGGATCAGGGTGGAGAAGTCGCGGCCCTGGTCGAGCCCCGAGCCGATCAGGCGGGACAGGGCCAGTTCGGTCTGGGTGGTGACCGGCATGGGGACCTCGACGGCACGGGCCGCCTCGAGGGCCAGGCGCAGGTCCTTGCGCTGGCCCGGCGCCGTGAACGCGGTGGTGAAGTCCAGGTCGGTCAGGGCCGCCGTCTTGGACCGCAGGAAGCGGGAGCCGAGGACGCTGTCGTTGAGGAACCCCATGACCGCATGGCGGGGGATGCCGTGCTTCTCGGCCAGGACCAGCGCCTCGGCAAGAGCTTGCACGATCACCGCGACCTGGATGTTGTGGCACAGCTTGACCAGCCTGGCCTCGGTGCCGGGGCCGGCCCAGACGGCGCTGCGGGCGATGGTGGTCAGCAGCGGCTCGACCCGCTGGAAGGCGTCGCGGGGACCGGAGGCCACGATGGCCAGGTCGCCGGAGCGGACCACGCTCGGGTTGCCGCTCACCGGCGCGGCCAGCACGGCCGTCCCGACCTTCTCGCCGGCCGACGTGACCTCCGCCGAGACGCCGGCCGAGACCGTGGACGAGTCCACGAGGATGCCGGGACCTCCTGCCTCTGCCAGCACGCCGCCGTCGCCGCTGGTGACCTCGCGCAAGGCGTCGTCGTCGGCCACCATCGTGAAGACGACGTCGCAGCCGGTCAGGTCGGCGGGGCGTTCCACCTGGCTCGCGCCCAGCTCGATCAGCGACGCCGCCTTGGAGCGGGTGCGGTTGTAGACCTGGAGTCGATGGCCGGCGGCCAGCAGCCGCTCGGCCATCGCCAGCCCCATCCGGCCGGTGCCGATCCAGCCGATGCGCGCGCCGTGGTCGGTCATCGCCTCGCCTCGTCAGCTCGCTTGGCCGTCGCCGTCGTCACCGTGCGGCCGGGCGTCCGGCTCGTAGACGTAGCCGGCCTCCTCGAGGCTGGCCGCGCCGCTGTAGCACCAGACGATGACGGCGTTGTCGGTCGGGTGGTCGTTGTAGAATCCGTGCGGCTCATCCGTCTTGGCGACCACGACGTCGCCGGCGACCATGCGTACGTCCACGTCGCCGACGCGGGCCAGGCCGGTGCCCTCGACCAGGTACTCGACCTCCTCGGCGTTCGGGTGCCTGTGGATGTCGTGGCGGGCTCCCGGCGGCATGGTGGTGATCCCGAAGACGGTTCGCTCGGCCCCGGCGGTGGCGCGGGTGATGACCCACTGCACGGCCATGTTCACCCAGCCATCGCCGGCGCTCAGGGTCTGGTCTGGCTGAACGTCGGCGACGCGCACCTTCTGTGGGTGCTCGTCCACCACGGGGCGGTCGCTCACGGGCGTCCTCGCTTTCTGCTCAGGCGATCCGCGCGTGCACGATCTCCACGATGTCGTCGATGGTCTCGGCGTGGCGTCTGGATGATTGGCGGCTGATAGGAGCAGCGGGCTGGCGGGTCACCTCACCCGGGTGGACGAGGCGACGGCGTTGAGGCCGGGACCACCGGCGGTCCGGCCTCTCCGGACGGTGGACTGCTGACGAATGTCGAGTCTGTCCACCGGTTCCCCCCCGATGGTCGAGGAGAAACTGGGTTGGTCGAGGACCATACCTGGTTCCTGCATCAAATCTGCCAAACGATTGCACTGCAATCGTTTGGCATTGTGGAAAGACAATCCGAACCTGTCAAGCTCTCCGATGAGCCCCCGTGCGTCTCCGGCCGGACCTGTCCGCTGGCGCCCAGCTACACGAAGGCCCAGCTCGTCACCAGATGAAGGCTGCGGATCCGGCAGGAGCGCAGCGCCTGCGCGCACGGGCGCTCGCTCGGCTCGACGCGCTGGTAGGGACCGGTCGGTGCGGCTTCCGGGTCCGACCGGTGATCCCGATCGCCGACGACCTGGCCTGCCCCCCGGGCCCGGCGACCCTGCGCCCGGTGCACCCGGCCGGAATCCCGCTGGACCTGCCCAGCAACCACGGTTCACGACCGGCCGGCTCTCGTCCTCCGATCTCACCGTCGACCAGCCCACGGTGGGCCGCCAGCACGCGGTCATGTTCCAGCACGGCGGCGCCTGGTACGTTGCCGACAGCAACTCGACCAACGGAACCTTCGTCAACCGCGTTCCCGTTGTGGGGAGGTTCGACTCGCGGGCACCGACGAGATCCGCCCCGGAGCGATCGTACGACTGCTTCGAGCTGTCCGTGAGCCCGACGTCGCCCACATGACCGGCACCTGCCTGGCGCGGGTCAGGCGGGGGGATGGCGGCGTCGGGTGGCCTTCACGAGGCGGCCGACCGGAACGCCCGGAGGGAGCTATTGGCCCGTCTCGATCAGCGCTCGGGCCGCCACCAGGTCGGGCGTGGCTCCGCCTCCTCGAACTGATCGTAGAGCTCCCGAAGCCCCGCCAAGGTGGCCGCCGGCCTCGATCTGGCGGGTAGCCGGCACAGGCGGATGCTGGGCCCGCAGCTCGGGCGACTAGGCGCCCTGGCCCGCCGCGAGTTCCATCGCCCGGCGGTAGGCCCCGGCGGCCTGGCTGGCTTGCCGGGGGTCCCGCGCCAGGAGGTCACCACGGAGTCAATGGAACTCGGGCCGGTAGGGACGGGCGGTCCCGACCAACCGGATCGCCTCCTCGACCAGGGCCAGCTCCTCCTCCGCATGGCCGCCGGCGGCAAGCGCCTCGCCGAGCAGCCCGAGGTAGTAGGGATGGTCGAGCTCGGCACCGGTAGCCAGGTACCTCGCCAACCCGGAACGCAGCTCGCCCACGACGTCGTCCTCGGCGCCGGGGTCGCCTGGGGCTCGCCGCGGTACTGGTGGAGGTAAGGCCAGTTGGACCTCGGCGCTGGCCAGGCTGTAGGGGTGCTCCTCGGCCAGCGCCCGCGCCCGCTCGGCGTAGCGCAGGGCGCTGGCCTCAGTCGGATTTCGAGGGGTACTGCGTAGGGTAATGAGAACAAAGGGCGGGTGAGCGATATTAGATCAGTGGTGTTGAGGGCTGTTGATGGAGGTGTCGAGCTAGCCGGAGCTGCTACCTAGGTGCAGGTAGATCGCGGTGTACTGCATGACGTCGACGCGCAGGAAGGGGAATGGCCGCCTTGAACCGCGGTGAGACGGCGGCACAGGATGAGAGCACTTAACTGGACGCAATGAGAACACATAACTTCGGCCCCTACGGTTGAGCACGACCTGCAGGAACGGTCGTCCGCACAGCGGTTCCCTGCATTTTGCTGATGAGGTCCCAGGTTCAAGTCCTGGCAGGCCCACCACAACGCTATGACCAGCGCAAACGCTTGTCATCTTCACGTCCGGGGCCCCTCGGGCGGACCGTATACCGGATGAAGACCTCTTCGGAGCGGCGCGTGGGGGAGCTTGCCGAGGGCAAGCGCGTGGTGATCGCCACCAAGTTCCCGCCCGGGTGGCGGTCAACGGCAGAAGCGCTCCCCGATGCGCTGGACCAGGGCCTGGTTCGGCTCCGGCGCAGCAGCATCGATCTGTATCAGCATCACTTTCCTTCCCGTCGCATCCCGATCCCCTCCCTGATGGGGTTGATGGCCGACGCCGTCGCAGCGGGGAAGGTCAGGGCAGTCGGGGTGAGCAACTATTCCGCACGGCAACTCCGCATCGCCCACGCGGCGCTGGCCGAGCGGGGGATTCCCCTCGCCTCCAACCAGGTCGAGTACTCCCTGTTGCATCGAGCGCCGGAGGTGAATGGGGTACTGGATGCCTGTAGGGAGCTGGGGATCACGCTGATCGCCTACCAGTCGCTGGCGCAGGGAGTCCTCACCGGGAAGTATCGGCCGGGGGACCGGCCCAAGGGGATTCGGCGCTTCGGCCGCTACTTCAGAAGCGATGGCCTCAAGAAGGCGCAGCCAGTTGTGGCGCTGCTGGGTGAGATCGGTGAACGCTATTCCAGGACCCCTGCGCAGGTGGCGCTGCGGTGGCTCATAGAAATGCAGGGCGTTCTGCCAATTCCCGGTGCGAAGAACGGCAAGCAAGCGGCCAGTAATGCCGAAGCGCTGTCCTTCTCGCTGGCTGGTGAAGAGATTGAGGCGCTCGATCGAGCGACGACGGGGTGGCGGAGATGAGGGTAATCGCCGAAAGCCTGATTGTCTCCGGAACGCGACCAGGCCCTGAAGGCGCGCGGTAGGCAGCGGGGACCCACGGCGGGTTCGCTGGCTCGATGTGACCTGGTCGGCTCGGCACCGGGCCGGGCGGCGGGTACCTTGGCCCTGTGTCAGGCCACGACCAGCACGCCGGACGCCCGCAACGGGTCAACCGGCCCGCCGTGGACCGACAAGAGCGGGCCGTCGGCGGACGCGGTGACCGTGCCGGCCTCGCCCTCGGCGTGGTCCTCGGCGCGGCGGTGGCGTGGAACCTTGCTGCCAACCTGTGGCTGCCCTGGGCGCTGTATGTCCCTGGCGCCCTGGTGCTGGCGGCGACCCTGGTTGGCGTGGCCGTGAAGCTCGGTGGCTGCCGCTGGAGCGACCTGGGGCTGGACCACCATGATCTCCGCCGGGGCCTGGCCTACGGGGCCGTCGTGGCCCTCGCCGTGACGGTGGTGCTCGCCTTGGGTGCGGTCCTGCCGGCCACCCGAGGGCTGTTCCAGGACCGCCGGGCCGAGGGCATCTCCACGGCCGTGCTGTTGTACGTGGCGCTCGTTCGGGTCCCCCTGGGCACGGTCCTGCTGGAGGAGACGCTGTTCCGCGGGGTGCTGCTTGGCCTGGGCTCGCGCCGCTGGTCGCAGACGACGGCTGTGGTCGTCTCCTGCCTGGCCTTCGGCCTGTGGCACGTGCTACCGGCCCGCCATGCGACCTCGTTCAACCCGGTGTTCGCCGGCCTGGCCGGCGGGCGGCTGGGCTGGGTGTACGGCGTGGTCGCCGCCGTGGTCGCCACGGCCGTGGCCGGGCTGGTCTTGTGCTGGCTGCGGTTACGCTCCCGCAGCCTGCTGGCCCCGGCGCTCCTGCATACCACTGTCAACGGGCTGGGCTACGTCCTTGCTTTCCTGACCGGGCGCACGCTCTGATGGGCGGCTCAGCGACACCCGAAAGGAGGGAGTCGGCTGGGGCTGTCGTCCTAAGCCCGGCCTACCTCCCGCTTGAGCCTCCTCTGGCTGCACCACCTGCGCCAAGGCGACTACGCCCGCTGGTTCCGGAAGGCGATTAAGGACGAGGCGCTGGCCGCCGAGGCCAAGAACATCCAGCGCCACCACGCCGATGACCCGCCGAGAGCCGGACCCGGCTGCGGAAGCGATCGAACGCCGCTACACGTCACCGGTCTAACGCCGTCGTGACATGCAGCCGTGCCATTCAAACGTTGAAGGCCATACCCGCCCGGGCATGTTCACACCAAGGAAACTCGGAAAACTCCTCCCGGCGGCCCAGACCAGTTGCTTGCCGGCCGGATAGTCCAGGTCGGCCAGGGTTCCGTGCTGCGTCCACCATGGCCATGGCCTGCTCTCTTGGATCATCCGGTGGCGCCCGCGACGACCGTCAGCCCATAAAGGGGTCGGCAGGGCTCCGGCCCAGGTGGGCGGCGAACCAGGCGGCGGCCAGACGAGCGACCGCATCCAGCGCGCCCGGCTCCTCGAACA
>JASLBL010000722.1 GCA_030146615.1 Actinomycetes bacterium | reverse complement strand
GCCAGCAGGACCCCACCGTGTGCCGGGATGCGCTCGGCCCCGACGACCCGCAGGTCGGCCAGCAGCCACACCAGCAGCCGTGCCAGCGGCGCCAGGAGGTCGTAGACGCGCTCGGGTCGCCGCCAGCGACCTGCCGTTGCTATCGGTCCATCACCCCGCGGCAGGGGATGCCCCTCTACTACGGCCGGTCACACGGGCGCGACGACCGAGGACGAGACCTGCAACGCCCGCACCGGGTTGTCGACCGTGGGCCGCCATAACGGAGTCCTGATCGTCGGTACCCGGTTGCTGGTCAGCTGTGGGGCTCGTGGACCTCGTAGGCGTCGTCATGAGCGAGGTCATGGCGAGCGGCCAAGCCGGCCGCGTCCGCCTCGGTCAGGTCCTGGTCGGGCACGAGCTTGTGGTCGCCCAGCAGATGCTCGAGCAACTCCTCGCGGCTCTTGGGCGCTTGTTGCATGATCGCTCCCCAGCGGCTGCCGGCCTGTTCTTGGAGGCCAACCGACCCGGCGATGTGGCTCAGGCGCGGTCGGCCACCTGCTGGATGCCGGCCTGCTTGGCGCAGTAGAACATGCGGCCGTCGGCCTCCACGCCATGGCCAATGATCCGGCAGCCGCAATGCTCGCAGGTGGGCGCCAGCGCATGAATGGCGCATTCGAAGCTGTCGAAGGTGTGGGTCGCGCCGGCCACGGTGACCTGGAACGCCTTGTCGTAGTCGTTGCCGCAGACCTCGCAGGTCGCCATCGCGCTCCTTCGCGGCCAGACCAACACCGAACCTGGTATCGATGACTGGAGCCTATCCCATCCTGACGTCGCAGGCGCCCAGCCGATCCGACCCACCATTCGAATCCGTTCTTGTGCATGAGCCAGCTGGACGGGAGCCAGACCGGACATGCCAGGGGCGGATCCGTCGACCGCCAACCCTTCGACCGTCGGTGCCAGGTGGCGCCACGGCGTTTTGTAGGTCGGGTAGCGGGAACACCATGCCGGTGGCCGAATCTGCCATGACGGCCACGGCACACCGGTAACGGTGCGGCGACGCATAGGCGGTCAGTGCCAGATGGACACGGAGCTGGCGGTCTTCCAGGATCGGGCCGAGGCGGGCCGGGTGCTGGCCGACCGGCTGACCAAGTACGTTGGCTCGCCCGACGTGGTGGTGCTGGCCCTGCCGCGCGGTGGCGTCCCGGTCGGCTTCCAGGTGGCGCGGTCGCTGGGGGCGCCCCTGGACGTGTTGTCGGTCCGCAAGCTGGGCGTCCCTGGCCGTGAGGAACTGGCCATGGGCGCCATCGCCAGCGACGGCACCCAGGTCATCAACCAGCAGATTGTCCGTGAGCTCGGCCTCGCCAAGGACACGCTGCAGGCCGTGGCCGCGGCCGAACACGAGGAGTTGGAACGCCGGGAGCGGATCTATCGGGGCCAGCGGCCACGGCCAGAGCTCACCGGCAAGGTGGTGATCGTGGTCGATGACGGCCTGGCCACCGGGGCGACCATGCGGGCGGCGGTGGCCGCGATCCGCCGCCAGCAGCCGGCCCGGGTCGTGGTCGCGGTGCCGGTCGGGGCCGCCTCGACCTGCCGGAAGCTGCAGCAGGCTGCCGAGGAGGTCATCTGCGCCAGCACGCCGGCGCTGTTTGTGGCCGTCGGGCAGGCCTACCGCGACTTTGCCCAGACGACCGACGAGGAGGTCCGCGCCCTGCTGGACACGGCCCAAGCAACCAACGACGACCACGCCGCCGGTGCCTGACCGGTCAAGCTGCCTCGGTCAGCCACCGGCAGCGCGGCCAGCAGGATCGAGGATGGACAGCAGAACCCAATCAGGGTTGGCGCAGACGGTCGTCGGTCGACCGAGCCGGTCAAGACGGCCCGGCATCGGCTGGGCGGCCCGAGGTGGCGGCCGCCGTGGGGGTGCCACCGGCCCGATGTCCTGCTCGACTCGGATCTGATGGCTGCCGCCAGGTTGGATCGTGGTTGGCGCCGTATACATCTAGCTATGCTGCGCAATGGCGAGAGTCGTACCTTTTGGCAGTGTTGTCGACCTGTCGAGAACTACGTCTGCGACTGGTGACTCGATCTCAGGACTGGGTTCCGCAAGGAGGACTCCGTCATGGCGGAATGGCCGCAGCTGTTGCCAAGCATTCGACCGTTGGATTCCTGACGACATATCGCACCAGGTCTGACCTGCCATCTCGCCACTCGTAACGCGCTGGTTAGGCAGTGAATAAGCCGTTTGAAAACGCGGTGCCGCGGGTAAGAAATAGTATTGGAGGTGAGTGCCATGCGCGTACCACCAGAGAGCAGCGCGATAACTGACCTCTGGAGCTGGCGAGACACCGCCAGGTCGCAAACCCCTGACCTGGTCGGCTTCCAGGTCGTCGCCACCGATGGTGCCATCGGCAACCTCGACGCCGCCACCTACGACGTCGGCGGCAGCTACATCGTGGTCGATACCGGCTTCTGGATCTTCGGAAAAAAGCGCATGCTGCCGGCCGGGGTCATCGACCGGATCGACTACGACGCGCGCAAGGTCCACGTCAACCTCACCAAGGACCAAATCCACGAGGCTCCCGACTACGACGCCGAGCGGGAGCGTGAGGAGGCCTACCGCCAGGACATCGGGACCTACTACGGCCCCTACTTCTATCCGTAACCCTGGCATCGGTCAGGACTAACCGCATGATCGCCGGTGCCTCCCAGCCGGGAGGCACCGGCCTTCAGTACGTCGGTTGAGTCGACGGATCGGCCTCCAGGCAGCAGGCGCCGGCCGTGTGGTCGGCAGGCAGCTGTCCCCACCCACTCCGGTTGTCCTGTGGGGAGGAGGAGTGGCTACTGGGTGGCGATCGGGGGCACGTTGGCGGCCTGGGGCCCTTACAGCCCTCGGTGATGTGGAACTTCACGGCCTGGCCTTCTTCCCGCGAGCCACCTTCTTGGGTGGCGCTGATGTGGACGAAGACGTCGTTGCCGGACTCGGGCTTGATGAACCGCAGCCCTTGCTGGGGTTAAACCACTTGACGGTTCCAACCGGCATGCCGCTTGCCCTCCTCCGGCACTCGAGGTATCGACCACCCGGCGCCGGGCGACGCCAGCGGCAACTGACAAGCTTGACTGAGCCGCACAGCCAAATGTGACCGGTGCCGGACCGAGGCTAGCCGGCATGCGCCATCGGCCACACCGGCCTCATCATGCCGGTCGGATGCGGCAAATCGCCGCTGGCCTCACAGCTCACCGTCAGGCGCTCGGGCAGCAACACCCTGCACTGGTCAACCCAGATCGGTATGTCGTGGAGCTGGGCCGGGAGTTCCCCAAGACCCGACCCGCGCCTAGGCGGGCATGATGAGGGCGGCAGCCACCCAGGAGGGCAGTGTGATGGTCGACTACGACCGGTCGACGGCGCTGGTCATCGTCGATGTGCAAAACGACTTCGCCGATCCGAAGGGCAGCCTCTACGTGGGCGAGGGCGAGCGGGTCGTGCCGCTGGTCAACCGTGAGATCCAGCGGGCGCTTGTGGCGGGTGCCCTGGTCGTCTACACCCAGGACTGGCATCCCGCTCAGACGCCGCACTTCCAATCGGGCGGCGGCGTCTGGCCCGAGCATTGCGTCCAGCACGCCTGGGGTGCCCAGCTGCACCCGGACCTGCGGGTCGCCGGCGAGGTGGTCCGCAAGGGGCAGGGGGGCGAGGACGGCTACTCGGGCTTCACCGTCCGCGATCCGGTGACCGGCGAGGAGGCGGCCACGCCGCTGGAGGGGCTGCTGCGGCGTCGTGGCGTCGGCCGGGTGGTGGTGGTCGGGCTGGCGACCGACTACTGCGTGAAGGAGACCGCGCTGGACGCGGCGCGGCTGGGCTTCGACACGGTCGTCTTGGGCGGGCTGGTGCGGGCGGTCGACCTGCAGCCGGGTGACGGTGAGCGGGCGCTTGCGGCGATACGCGCGGCCGGGGCGCGCGTCGAGCAGCCGGCGTAGCGGATCGCGGGTCTGGGCGTCGCGCGCCCCGGTTGGGTGGACCCGACCAGCCGCGGTGGCCGGCTA
This sequence comes from Actinomycetes bacterium, assembly GCA_030146615.1. Taxonomy (GTDB): domain Bacteria; phylum Actinomycetota; class CALGFH01; order CALGFH01; family CALGFH01; genus CALGFH01. The sequence goes on along the minus strand of JASLBL010000722.1, from coordinate 328 downwards.
TCGGCCGGTGGTTGGGGGCGGTTGGTCGGGGCTGGAGCCACGAGCTCCCACGGCGCTCGACGCGCGCCGTTCGGCCTCGGCCTTGACCGCAGCCAGCGAGGCCGCCACCGTCTGCTCCCAGCACCGCGCGACCAGCTCACACCAGCGCTGTCCCGCCCGCCACAGGTCGGCCCCGATCTCCCCGTCGTAGACCAGCCGCGTGCCGGCCCCACCGGCCTGCTCGCCGAGCACGAACGCCTCCACGACGTGGGGAACCGGCCCGCGGACCAGCCGGAAGTCGACCCGCTCGGGCCGGGTGAACCGGACCGTCTCCACCGTCTGGGCGACC
>JASLBL010000686.1 GCA_030146615.1 Actinomycetes bacterium | reverse complement strand
CTAAAGCGTGGTGCCGACCGCGCCTTGCTGAGTGCGTCCAAGCCACCCCACTCCAGAGGCCGGAGCAGGACGGCTGGCAGCCATCGCGCTCAAGGTTGGCTGATGGCGCTGTGGGATCTCCGGATCGGTCTGGACTTGGTCAGGTGATGGGGGCGGTTACACCGGGGAGCCTTGGACCTTGCGGATCTCGACTCGTTCGGTGCCGCGGCCGAAGGTGGCCACCACTCGTGAGTGGCGCTGGGTCTCGGCGACCTGGGGCAGGTTGTCGGGGAAGCTGCGCAGGGTGGCGGTGGACACGAGGTAGTCGAACTCTCGCCAGCCGCGCGGATAGCGGGCGGTGACGTCGCGGTCGGTGTCCAGCTTGTAGAACCAGACGACCTGGCCGGGCGGATAGCCGCGCTCGACCAGGTCGACCCAGAGGGCGTCGTCGACCAGCAGGCGCGCCTGGTGGGGCACGTTGGCGGCGATCCAGGCCTCGGCCTGCCGGAACGGCCGGTCGTGGTCGGCGGTCATGAGGTCGCGGTCGCGCTGGACCCATTGGGGGACGACGACCACGGCGGCCGCGGCTAGGCAGGCAGCCACCAGGACCGGACCCAGCGCCCGCGCTCCGGGGATGCGCCAGCCGGTGACGTCGGCAGCCACCGTTCGGCGGGTGGGCCGGCCCCAGGCGGCGTCGGCCACCCCGGCCACCAGCAGGCTGGCGAACGGCAGCAGGCCAATAACCAGCGGGACTGGCAGATATCCGGGTCGCAGGGCCATGGCGGCCAGGATCACAAAGGCGGCGGTGACCGGGCGCAGCCGCCGCATGGCCAGCCCGACCGGGACCAGCGCCGCGGCCCCGGCCAGCAGCCAGGGGTCCTGGCTCAGCCACAGGCCAAGGGTGCGGCGGCCCAGGCTGTCCGGGTCCAGGGGGCTGCCGCTGGGGGCCCGCCCGGTCAGCTGGAAGCGGATGGCGTCGACCAGGCTCACATGCTCTGGACCAGGTAGCAGCTCACCCCGGAGGGTCGCGTACAGCAGGTAGGCGGCGACGACGAGGGCGAAGAGGGAGCCGGCCAGGATGAGGCTGTAGCGGCGGGTCCGCCGGTCGCTGACCTGCCAGTACTGCCAGAGGACGGCCGGCACCAGTAGCAGGCTGGTCTCTTTGACGAGCACGGCCGCGGCCAGGCACAGCCCGGCGGCGGCGTGGGCGGCTAGACGATGGCTGGGCGACAGGACAAGCAGGAACGCGGCGAGCACAAACGGGGTGGCGATGTTGTCCAGGTACACGGCCCGGTGCATGCCCAGGGCGAGGGGCGAGAGACTGAACAGCAGCAGCGCCCCGGCCGCCGCCGGCCGGCGCAACCCGAGCCGGCGGGCCAACCCATACAGCAGCCCGGCGCTGATCAGCTGCAGGACCAGCATGAACTCCCGGCCGGCGGCGACCGCGGTTGCTGCTCGGTTGAAGGCGCCGGTGAGGCTGGTCCAGGCGGCCAGCAGGAGCCAGCCGAGTGGGGGGTGGTCGTACCAGTAGGTGTAGTGGGCCAGGGTGCCCCAGTGCTGTGCGGCCCAGGCCTGGGCGACGTAGGTGCCCTCATCATCGACCCGCTGGGGCGCCCGGCCCATGCCGGTGGCATACACGACCGCGACCACGGTGAGCAGGCCCAGCAGGAGAGCGAGGCTGGCCCGGTGCGCCCAGACCCGCGCCAGCAACCCGGGCGGGCGGCCGGTTACGTCCGGTCGGTCGCCGTCCCCACCGGGCCAGGCGGTTCCGGCCGGCGGGCGCGGCTGAAGGGCCTGGCCGGTGCCGGTGCCGTGGGTTCGGCCTGGGTCGACCTGGCGGGCGGTCACGACGCCCTCCCGGTGGCCGGGCCGGCCCCGGCGGTCCGGTGAGCCCCGACATGGGCGGTCTTCTCCCAGCCGCGCTCCCCGCGCCGCTCCCGCAGCACCGCCCGCACCGCCGCAGCACCCAACAGCAGGTGATAGGGGAAGGTCCCAACCAGCAGCCGCAGATAGTCCCGCGGCCCGGCCCGGTAGCCATAGCTGCGGCAGAACTCACCCAAGCCGACCGCCTCCACGGCCAGGGTGGCCAGGGTCGCCACCAGCGGCACAAAGGTAATCAAGGCAGCCAGCACGGGCACATCCAGCAGGATCATGGTGGCCAACGACACCGGGATCAGGACCCCGGTCAAGGCCTGGAGGAACGGCATGGCCAGGGTGGAGCGGGCCAGCAGCCGCTGGCGCAGGCTGGGCAGCCGCCGCCATTCCCCCTTGCGCAGCACCTGCAGGAACCCCTGGTTCCAGCGGGTCCGCTGCTTGAACAACTCCCGCACACTGCCCGGAGTCTCCTCCCGGGTGACCAGCTCGGGGTCGTAGGCGACCGCGACCTTGGCCCCCCGGGAGCTGAGCCGGACCCCGATCTCGCAGTCCTCGGCCAGGCACTCAGGGTCCCAGCCGCCGACCTCCCGCAGCCGGTCGGTGCGGATGAACACGGTGTTGCCACCCAAGGGGATGAAGCGCTGCTGGGCGTGGAAGTGCAGGCGGCTGCGGAACCAGAAGTAGTACTCCAGCACGTTGCGCAGCGCATACCAGCTGGAGTGGTAGTTCATCAGCTGCACCCCGCCCTGGACGACATCGGCGTCGGTGTCACCGAAGCGGGCATCGACGTGCCGCAGGAGCTCGGGGTGGACCTCGTCCTCGGCGTCGAACACCGCCGTCACCGTGCCGGTACAGGCGCCCAGGGCGGTGTTGAGGGCCTTGGGCTTGTTCTTGGGCTGGCTGGCGTCGACCAGGACCCGGATCCGGTCGGGATGGCGGGCGGCGGCCTGCTCGGCCACCGCGTGGGTGTCGGGGTCGTCGTCGCCGACCACCGCCAGGACCTCGAAGTGGGGGTGGTGGCTGGCGGCCAGCCGCTCCAGGGTGGCCCCCAGCACCGCCTCCTCGTGGCGGGCCGGCACGATCAGCGAGAACGAATGCTGCGGGGCGGTCGCGCTGGTCGGGAAGCCGGTGGCCAGCAGCGAGGCCGGGGTCCGCCAGGCGTGGAGCATCCACCACAGCGAGGTGGCCGCGATCACCGTCAGGACCAGCGCGAACAGCCCGAGCAGGCCGAACCCCAGCAGCTCGCCCGCTGACAGGTCACCCAGGTCCCTGACCGCCGACTCGACCGCCCGCCGGGCCGCCTCGACCGGGTTCCCCCGGACCAGCTCCTCGACCACATCCCGGGCACCCTCATCGGCTGCCTCGCCGCCCCCGCTGGCTGTGTCGGCCGCGCCCGGCTCCTCCCCCGCCGGAGGCGAGCCCGGGCCAGTCGGGCCGGATGCCTCCGGCCCGACGCCGGCAGGGCCGGTCGTGACCGGGGTGCTGGTTGCCGGTCCACTGGTCGGCACGGCCGTGGTCTCCGGCACCGTGGTCGGCGCTGCCGTGGTGGTCGGCGCTGCCGTGGTCGGGCCTGCCGTGGTCTCCGGCACCGTGGTCGGCGCTGCCGTAGTCGGCGCCGCCGTAGTCGGTGGGGCGGTGCTGGTCGGCTGGGCGGCGGCCGACATCCCGTCGGTTGTGGTGGGCTGGGCCACGGCAGCAGGACGGTCGGCGCTCGCGCCCGCCGCGGCCGGCGCAAGGATCAGCACAACAGCCGACACCAACACAGCAAGGATCGGACGCAGGGGTATGGCTCTCACAGACCTTCTGATCTCCAAATCTTCTAATGGTGAGCTGCCAGGGGAAGGGCCAGGCCAGCTGCCACGTCATGACTGCTTGGTTGCTTGCCTTCGCCAAGCGCTCGGCGGCCGTTGCACCTCGGCCACACACACGCTTTGAACAGTTGTCGGCGCTTGCTGCTGAGGTGCAGCCAGCGGTGGAATCGGTCAGGCAGGACACTTGCATGCGCAGGCAGCCGGACGCGGCATCATCACCGCGCCCGGCTGCCGCTCAGGGTTGCCGGCTGCGTCAGCTATCGGATGCAGCCGTCCCGACTAGCGGCGGTCGTCGTCGTAGGGCTCGCGGCTGCCCGACTTGGCCAGCCCCCGGGCGACCATGTAGCCGATGGTCAGGAGCGTGATGTACCACCAGGCCTTGTCGGCCCGGAAGTAGTCCACCCGCTGGCCGTCCTGGCCGGTCTTGACCAGGAACGACGCCAGCAGGATCCCGGCGAACACCACCACATAGGTGAGGAACTCGGTGGTCTTGTAGGCGGCCTTGGTTTCGGTGCTAAGCCGGCGCGCATAGGAGCGTCGGTCGGTGCTGGCAGCTGTGCCGGTGGTCCGGCCAAGCTCTGCATCCATGCTGGATCCTTTGGGTAGGTGTCCCGGGCCGAAGGACCCGAGCAGTGTTCAACCCGCGTGGGCGGGTCTCTTAGACAGGCGCTGGCTTCTTCGTCAGCGCGAGGGGCACGCGTCATGGCGCGCAGAGACGATGCAGGGACCGGTGCTGGAAGACCTCTACGAAGGACAGGACGGGGTCGCGGCCCTGCCAGGCGACCGGGCAGATCAACCCGGGCAGACAATGCGTAACACCAATGACCCCTCACAAACCTCAGAAGGACAGTTCCCATCGGATCCAGGACCCGTTCCTGGTCCGCTTCCGGAGGGGTTCGCTTGTCGGCCGGGGGCGCTGTCACAGGTCCAGCGACTCGAATGAGGCGTCTGGAGCAGCGGTTTCTGACGCCCTGTGCTGGGGTAGCAAGGATGGCCCGGTTGGCTTCCCGCGGCCGGGGATGGATGCGCCGGGACCCAGACCTCGCTCCGGCTTGTCTCAGGAATCCAGCGAGTGATGACGGCTGGGCGAGAACCCTCGATGGACCCAGGGGCATGGGTGCTCTGGCCGTGGCGGCTGCGGGCCGCCTGCCGCGAGGTCGACAGCGCCGTGTTCTTCTCCCCCGACGGTGAGCGCGGCCCCACCCGGGAGGTCCGCGAGGCACGGGCCAAGGCGATCTGTGCCCGCTGCCCGGTGATCGGCGAATGCGCCACCTACGCGCTCGTCGCTGGCGAGCGGCACGGGGTCTGGGGCGGCCTGTCCGAGCGGGACCGGGCGGCGTTGCGGCTGGGAGCCTAGCCGTGCCGGCCGGCCGGCCGGCTGGAGGTGGTGATGTTCGTCGGGAGGAAGGGTCAGCTGGCGAGGGCTCCATCCAAGGGTCGACGACACCCCTGTCGGGATCTCCAACTGGCTCCACCTACCGCGAGCACGCCACCAGCAGCTTCCTAATCATCAACAACGAAGACATCCTCCACCCGGCCGCATCCTTCTACCTGCACGGGACCGGCACCGGCAGCGACGGCTCCCAGATCCGCCTCACCAGCCGCGGCCACTTCGTCCTCGGCAAGCGCACCGGCGAGGTCCGCCGCAACACCAACATCATCACCTGCCGCGTGAGCTGAACTACGCGCGTCGGCGACGGCCACGGCTCCATCTCGAAGGTGACGCCAAGCGGGTGTCACCTTCGAGTTTGGCATGGAACTGATGATTCCAGCACCCGGATGGGTTCTGATACCGCTGTGCAACCGACGATCTGAGGCACGCCCACGACACTGTGACCGCAAAGCGGCTGCTCAGAGGCGTTGTTCCGGCTCAGGAGAGCCAGCGTCTGCAAGACCTCATCCCAAACGGGATCCACCCGATTGGGCTGACACCGCAAAGCGTAAGTGACCAGCGTTTCCGCTGGTGATGGGGCCAATTGTGGGCCTGGCTGGACTTGAACCAGCGGCCTCATCCTGAAACGTGAATCCCCGGGTGTTACGCCGCCACGGGTTCCAGGACGACGCGGTAGCCGAGGGCTTGGAGTTGGGCGACCGCCCGTTGACGCTGGCGGTCGGTGTCGCGCCGGACGAAGTAGTCGCCACCAAGGTC
>JASLBL010000685.1 GCA_030146615.1 Actinomycetes bacterium | reverse complement strand
GCACCAGATGCTGGCCGAGGTCGAGGGCTGGGCGGCGGAGTTCGAGCGGCTGTTGGAGCGGATCAGCCCACGGTTCGTCCGCCCGGAGGTCCGCCGCCGGGTCGGCGGGTTCCTGCGGGGGCTGCTGGGTGATGCGATGATCCCGGCTCATGACCACCCTGGCCGATCGTCTGCTGCCCGATGCGCTGTGGCGGCGCATCCAGCCGCTGCTGCCACCGTCACCCTCCCGGGCGCGCGGTGGCGCGCCCCGCACCGTGTCGGATCGGGCCTGCATGGCCGCGATCATCTTCATGGCTCGCACCTCGACGCCGTGGGCGTTGCTGCAGGTCGGCGAGTTCGGCTGCGGCAGCGTGACGAGCTGCGGGCGTCGGTTTGCTGAGTGGGCCCACGCCGGGGTGTTCGAGCGGCTGCAGGAGCTGCTGCTAGACGAGCTCGGCGAGGCCGGAGCACTGGACTGGTCGCGGATCAGCGTCGACTCCTTCAGCCTGCGGGCGGCAAGGGGGGGGACCTGTGTGGCGCAAACCCGGTCGACCGGGCCAAGCCCGGGTCCAAGCTGCACCTGGCGGTTGAGGGCAGCGGGCTGCGCTGTCGTTGCTGGTGACCGGGGCCAACACCAACGACAGCCTGGTGTTTGCGGCGCTGCTGGACGACCTCCCGCCGGTGCGCACGCCAGCGGGCCAGTGGCGCCGCCGGCCCGACAAGTGCCACGCGGACAAGGCCTACGATCATCGCCGCTGCCGCGCCTACCTGTCGCGGCGGGGCATCAAGGTGCGCATCGCCCGACGTGGGATCGAGCCTCGCAGCGGCTGGGCCGCCACCGCTGGAAGGCGGAGCGCTCGATCGCCTGGCTGGCCGGCTGCCGGCGGCTGCGGATCCGCTACGACCGGGACTCCGAGCGGTTCTTCGCGTTCGCCATGCTGGCCTGCGACCGGCTGTGCTACAACCGGCTGCGCCCGCACCGGCTCCTACCCCTCCTACGGCATGGTGCGCGTCATACAGCGCACCTTCGTGCCCTCGCCGCCGGAGGGTACCGAACTGCTGGAGCTGCGGTTCAGCCAGCCCTCCACCCGGCCCGGAGAGGCGCCGCCGCTGATCGTCAGCACTGTCAATCTGCGATCGGCGCGGCCAAGCGGGCAGCATGGTGCCGGTTGATTGGGCATACATCAGGTTCCGGAATGTCTTCTCAGCAGCAAGCGGGTCCTGGCGGGCACTCTGCTCGCCGGAAGTGGCCCACCTACGGTGTCGTGCGAGCTGCGGAAACGCCGGCTAGCACGGCGGTGCGGCCCCGATCCATGGTAAGGATGGGGTCGCCGGTTCGATTCCGGCGGGGAGCTCCACCCCAAACCAACAGCTCAGGCCAGGTCTCGTATCCGGCCTGTTGCATGCCTAGAGAACTCCGAACCGCCGTTTGCCAGAAATTTGCCAGATAACGCTGTCCGTAGGCGTTAGAGCACCGGACGTGGCAACCGTGGTTGACCGGCTTCGACGAGCTGCTATCCGCCAAAGGAGGCTCAACCCAGCCGACGAGATCGATTCGGTAGCTGAGTTCGGGGCAAGTGGTTAGAACCCGGGGTCGACCCGGAGCAGCCGCCCGCGGGCGGGATCGGCGACCCAGATCGCATCTGGCCCGACGGCCAGGCCACCCTGTGCCTCGGGGACGGGCACGGTCGCCCGCAGGGTGCCGCCTGGGTCGGAGAGCAACAGCCGTCGCCCGCTACGGACCGCGACCACCCGGTCCCCGGCCGCCAGAACTCCAGTCTGGTCGGTTCGTGAGCTGAGCTGCCGCATGGCCAGGAGCCGCCCGTCAGCCGGGTCAAGCTTGTGCAGCTGCTGACCGGTCCCGCTGAGACTGTGCAGCCACAGCTGGCTGGCCCCTGCGGCGAGCCCGTTGGCGGGCATCGCATTGTGGAGGTCGGGGTTGTTGACGGTCATGGTGACCATCCCGGTCCTTGGGTTGATCCGGTAGAGCAACAGGCTCCGAGTCCCCCAGACCCAGCCGCCGGCGAAGGCCAGGTGGTCGATGGCCAGAGAGTGGCCGCCGTCGGTGACCTCACGGACCCGCCGCGACGCCGGGTCGACCTGGAACAGCCGGTTGTGCTGGTCGGCCAGCCAGACCGACCCACCAGCGACCAGCAAGGCGCTGGCGCCGGTCGGGATCCCCGGTGGCCCCGGCGGCAACGCGATGGTGTCGGCGACCCGGTTGGTCGAGGGATCTACTCGTACCAGCTCGGGCCGGTCGAGGGTCATCGGGGTGCGGTACAGCCAGACCCCGCCGTCCTCGCCAACGGTCAGGTGGGAGACCACCCCACCGACCTGAAGCCGGGCCAGCACCGCGTCGGTCGCGGGGTCGACCCGGACGAGATCATCCGGGTGGCCAGAGCGCCGGTTGAGCACCCACACGCCGCTCGGGCCAGCTGCCACCTCGGCCAGTTGGGCCTTGCCGGTGGCGACGGCGTCGCGGACATGGCGATCGAGCCCTGGGACGCCTGGCCAAGTCCGGGTCGTCGCCGGGGCGCCGGCCGGTGGCACCGGACCGGGGGCGCCTCGCTCCAGGGCGGGCAGGGCCTGGGCAACTAGGCCGCTGACCACGATCACGGCGGCGACGGCCAGACCGGCCCGTCCGAGCTGACGGTGACGGTGGTGGCGGCGCAGCCGGTCCAGAGCGGGCACTGGGCCGCGCTGCTCGGCCGCCCTGATCAGGTCCTGGGCGGCGCGGCGGCCGCGGGTGTCGACGCTCACGGCTCCTCCTCCTTCCAGGCTTCGCCCAGGCGCCTGGCCAGGGCGGTGGAGATGGCCACGGACGTGGTCTCGGTGCAGCCGAGGAACCGGGCGATCTCGGCAACCGGCCAGTCCTCTAGGTAGAACAGGGCCACGGCTTGGCGCTGGCGGCTGGGCAGGGACCGCACCGCCCGCCAGAAGTCCAGGACCTCCGGCCGCAGCGG
>JASLBL010000646.1 GCA_030146615.1 Actinomycetes bacterium | reverse complement strand
ACGAGACGCGATGTGCACGCCGATCCCACCCACGTCGGGACCAAGGAGCTGGATCTCGCCCGTGTGGATGCCCGCCCGTATCCTGATCTCCGACTCGGCTAGCCCGTCGACGATCTCGACGGCGCACTGGATTGCCCGTGTCGGAGTGTCGAAGGTCGCGAGGATGCCGTCGCCCGTGCTCTTGATGAGCCGCCCGCGGAAGCGGTCGACCTCCGCGTGCGAGATGCGATCGTGGCGATCGAGCAGTTGACGCCAGCTGCGATCTCCCAGAGCGGCTGCGCGGCCTGTCGAATCGACGATGTCGGTGAAAAGGACCGAGGCGAGGATGCGGTCCGCATTCTCCGCGGCCTGCAACGACTTGATCTGCTGATCCGACCACACGTAGGCCTCCGAGTGCTCGCTCGACGGCGCATCGCTCGACGGCTGATAGCGAAGCAGCACGACGCCCGAATCGAACGCCCGTGTTCCGACGAGCCGGAAGTGGGCGGTGTCCAGTTGATCTCGGAACAGGTGTTTTCCGCTCCCGAGGACCACCGGATACAGCATGTACCTGAACTCGTCGATCAGGTCGTGCTTCAGCAGGAGATCGAAGAGGTCAGCGCTACCCGACACGAGGATGTCCCCGCCCGGGCTCTCCTTGAGCTTCGCGATCTCCGCCGGGACGTCGCCCGAGATGAGCGTCGAGTTGTTCCATGACAGGTCGGTCAGGGTATTCGACACGACGTACTTGGGAAGGGCGTTGATCCGTTCACCGAGGAAGACGTCGGTCGCGAGTGGCCAGAACGCGGCCCAGTGTTGATATGTAACCCGTCCCAACAGGAGCGCATCGACCTCGAGGAGCTGTTGGGCGGCATGCGCCAGCATGTCCTCGCTGGTAAGGCTCAGGGCCCAGGCGTTCCGTCCATCTCGGTGCTCTTCGTGCCCCGGCGCCTCGATGACGCCGTCGAGGGTCACGAACTCCGAGACCAAGATCCTTCTCATCGGCGTCCTCCCGGGAGATCGTTATGACTCGATCGAGTGCCGGGCGAGTACTTCGCAGAGTGTCTCATCCAGGAATCTGCGAGGAGCCGGTCGTGACGCACCGCCGCTCGGGTGAGAGGTTGTTCGATGAACCGAGCCGACTGAAGGGGCCCCCCAGAGACGGTCCGGCGCCCGTCTCGGACTAGCGATCGGGGAAGCGTTCGCCGCGGACCTGGATGCCGAGAGCGAGCGTCATTCAACTCGACGCCAACGGAAATGTGACCTCGAGGCAGGGCCTCGGCGTTCTCTCGTTATGAGGCCTATGTCCGGATCGTTGGGGACGACCCTGCGGCCCCTGGATAATCACGTTCTGTCTAGCGACACTAGACAGATGGGGCTTGATGCGGAGCTGTTGCACGAGGCTGAGGCCGCCAAGGAGCACTTGGCCGTGTCCCAGCATGCCGCCGAGCGGGCCCGGGCCGACTATCACCAGGCCATCCGCCGGCTACACGCGGCCGGCGGGTCGCTGCGGGAGATTGCCGAGGCCCTGCGCCTGAGCCACCAGCGGGTCCACCAGATCATCGACGAGGCCGCCGCGCCGGCGCGGTGGTGGCGTCGCCGTGCCCAACTGCTGAAGGGACCGCCGGGGCCGTGCTCGTTCTGTGGCCGCTCGCATCAGGAGTGCGACCGGCTGATCGCTGGGCCGGGGGTGTACATCTGCGATCGGTGTGTGGCCCAGGCGACCGGGCTCTCCGCCAGCGCGCCGGGTGAGGGCTGGGCGGAGGGGCCGCTGCGGTTGGAGGTGCGGGGGTCGGAGGCCAGGTGCAGCTTCTGCGGTAAGGACAGGCGGCAGGGGGTGCTCCTGGTCGCCGGCGGGCTGGCGGCGATGCCCGACGGCAAGTTCGGCCAGGGCGCTCGGATCTGCGATGAGTGTCTGGACCTGTGCCTGGAGATCCTGGCCGAGACCTCGCCTAGCTGAGCCGCGCCGGTTGGGGTGAGCTGGCAGGAGCGGGGGGAGCAGGGCGGTGGGGGATCTCGTGGCCGACGCGTTCAGCGGGGCCGCAGTTTGCCGCCCGTATCGATGGGTCCCGGTCTACAGTCGATCCCCAGGCGAGAGGCGCCGATGGGCCTCGCGGGCCCGGGCATCGGCGGCCGAGGCGCCGTAGCGTTGCAGCATCGCACGGGACTTCCAGCCGGCCAGGCGCATCAGGTCGGTCTCCCCGCCGCCTTCGGCCAGCCACTGGTGCGCGAAGGTGTGGCGCAGCTGGTGGGGGTGCAGGCCGGGCAGACCAGCCTGCTCGCCGCGGCGCCGCAACATCTGCACCAGGCCCCATCGGGTCAGCCGGCCCTGCAGCCCAAGCCAGAGCCAGGAGAGCGCGGCGTCCTTGTGGCGAGCCCGGGCGCGAAGGTAGCGGTCCAGGGCGACGCCGGCCTTGTGGCCAAACGGCAGCGCGCGCTCACGGCGGCCCTTGCCCAGCACCAGCAGCACGTCCAGGTCGAGATCGACGTGGGCGAGCTTGAGGTCGACCAGCTCGGCCCGGCGGGCGCCGGTGTCGAGCAACAGCATGATCATGGCGGTGTCCCGGCGGGCCTCGAAGCCCTTGCCGGCGCAGGCGGCCAGGAGCCGGCGCAGCCCGTCGTCGGGGATCACGGGCACCGGCTGGTCGGGGATGATCGGTGGTCGCATCTTGGCCATCGGGCTGGCCGGGAGCTCGTCTTCGTCCTCGAGCCACTGGTAGAGCAGCTTGAGCACCTTGTAGTAGGTGGCGGCGGTGGCGGCGGCCCGGCGGGTGAGCAGGTCGCCCAGGTAGGCCTCCAGGTCGGCCCGGCCGGCCTCGGCGAGGGTGGTGCCCCGGCTCCCGGTCAGGAATGCCTCGGCCTGGCGGAGGGCGATCAGGTAGGTGGCTACCGTCTGGTCGGAGCGGTTCTCGGCTTGCAGGTGCCGCTCGAAGGAGCGGAGCAGGGGGTTGGGCGCGGCAGGATCCATGCCCCGAGAAGTAGCACAGTTAAGAGGTGTCCATCCGTTATGCGGCCGCCCAGATCGGCCCCGGACACGAAGATGATCTGCGTT
>JASLBL010000630.1 GCA_030146615.1 Actinomycetes bacterium | reverse complement strand
CCTGGCCCACTCGGCCACCCCGGCGGCCGAGTCGCCGCCGTAGTCGCCCGGGTAGTGGACGGCCATGACCGTGCCCGGCTTGCCGAACTCCTCCGTCGCCCAGTCGAGGCCGTTCATGGCCTCGGTGCAGTAGCTGTAGCCGCTCTCCAGGATGACGTCCTCGAACTCCCAGCCCGACCACCAGGAGGCGGGGGCGGCGATGATGTCGGCCTCCTAGTACAGGGGCAGGCCGGCCAGGGTCGGCGGGGTGCCGAGCGTCTGTGCAAGGGCGAGGATCTTGGGCTCGATCTCGCGGTACTTGGCCACGTGCTCCTGGGGGTTGTACTTGTTGTCGCGGGTGTAGGCCTCGATGTTCACGTCGTACCTGCCGCCGATGCCGCCCTGGTCGCTGACCCGCTTCCAGAACGCCTTCTGGCCGTCGGTGATGGGCACGGCCAGGGCCCGGAACGGGCCTTCGGTCAGGTCCGACAGCACCCCCAGGTAGATACAGCCCCGCTCGGGGTTGCCGCCGGGGCAGGGGTCGGCGGTGACGCCGATGTCGGTCTTGACGTCGCCGGTCCCGCCGCCGCCGCCGGTCTCGCCGCCCTGGCAGGCGGTCAGCAGCAGGGCGAGCACGGCGACGCCGACGAGGATCCGGTGGTTTCCGATGCCGGCCATGGGGCCTCCTTTGGCTAGTACGAGAACGGCCAGGCGCGCCAGTAGTTCCGGGCCCGCACCCAGATGCCGAACAGCCCCCGCGGCTCGGCGATCAGGAAGACCACGATCAGCACCCCGTACAGCAGCGTCTGGAGCTGGAAGGTGGTGAGCACGCCGCCGGTGGACTGGCTGGTCACGAAGGGCAGGAAGCGGGGCAGCTCCTCGACCAGCCGGGGCAGCAGGACGACGAACGCCGCCCCCAGCAGCGATCCCGACAGGGTTGCGACCCCGCCGATCAGGATCATGGCCAGGAACTGGACCGACAGCAGCAGGTTGAAGCTGCCCGGCTCGATGAACCCGGTCACCGTGGGCAGCAGCGCCCCGGCGATGCCGGCGTAGAACGAGGAGATGGTGAAGGCGATCAGCTTGTGGCGGGTCAGGGAGACGCCCATGACCTCGGCGGCCAGGTCGCGGTCGCGGACGGCGGCGAAGGCCCGGCCCACGGCCGAGCGGGCCAGGTTCTTGGCCGGCACGGCCAGCAGCACCAGCACGGCCAGGGCCAGCAGGTACAGCTTGATCTCCCGGGTGATCGGATAGCCGCCCAGGATCTCGCTGCGCTGGCCCAGGTCGACCCCGAACAGCCGCAGCTCGGCCGCCGGCCGTCCCACCCCGGGCCCCCCGGTGACGGCGGTGAGCTCCCGGAACAGGTGCTCGCCGATGAACACCAGCCCGAGGGTGACGATGGCCAGGTACAGGCCCTTGAGCCGGATCGCCACGGGGGCGACCAGCAGCCCGACCAGGGCCGGGAGGAGCCCGGCGGCGGGAAGCCAGATGGCCATGTCCAGGCCGTAGCCGAGGGACCGGCCGTCCGGGTCGCCCGAGAGCACGGCCGCGGTGTAGGCGCCAAGGCCGAGGAAGAAGGCGTGCCCCAGCGACACCTGGCCGGCGTATCCGGTGACCAGGTTGAGGCCGATCGCCCCGACCGCGCTCAGGCAGGCGGTGGCGGCCAGGGCGGTCAGCTCGGCGGTGACGCTGAACGGGAACACCAGGAGGGCGGCCAGCAGCAACCCGAACCAGGCCCGCTTGGCCGGGGTGTTGAGCGGCGCCTGGTCGCGCTCGTAGCTGGTGAACAGCTCCGGCCGGCCCCTCATACCCGCTCGACCTCCCGGGTGCCGAACAGCCCGTAGGGCCGGACCAGCAGCACGACCAGCATGACCACGTACGGCACCACCTGGTCGACGTTGTCGCCGGCCCAGGGGAACAGGTCGGCCTGGTAGGTCTTGGTGTAGGCCTCGGCCAGGCCGATGATCGGCCCGCCGACCAGCGCCCCCGGCACCGAGTCGAGACCGCCGAGGACGATCGCCGGCAGCGCCTTGAGGGCGACCAGGGTAGTGGCCTGGCTGAACCCGGCCCCCCCGGTGGCGACCAGCATCCCGGCGACCGCGGCCAGCGCCCCCGAGATCGCCCAGGCCAGCCCGAACATGCGCCCGGCCGGGACCCCGAGGGCGAGGGCGGTCTCCTGGCTGGCCGCGGTGGCCCGCATGGCCAGCCCGAGCCGCGAGCGGGTCAGGAACAGCCACAGCAGCGCCACCGTGGTGGCGGTGACGGCCAGCTTGGCCAGGTCGGAGTGGAACACCACCACCCCGGCGACCTCGGTCCGCTCCAGCCCCCAGGGATGACCGACCTGGCGGAGCTCCAGCCCGATCAGGTCGCCGGCGACGACCTGGAGGACGATGAACACCCCGACGGTGACCATGGTGGCCGAGAACACCGGCTCGCCGACCATGGGCCGGAGGGCGATCCGCTCGACCGTGGCCCCGAGCAGGGCGGTCACCAGCACGGCCATGGCCAGGGCGGCCCAGAAGCCCAGCCCCACGACCAGGGCGAAGTAGGAGGTCCAGTAGGCGCCGAGGATCATCAGGGCCGGCTGGGCGAAGTTCACCACCCGGGTGCCGCGGTAGACGATCACGAACCCCAGGCCGAGCAGGGTGTACAGCGACCCCTGGGCCAGGCCGCGCACGGTCGAGGAGAGGAATTCCTCCACTAGCCCCCTCCCCGATTGACCGGGAGGCCCCCCCGGTACATGTCCTCGATGAGGTCGCCGAAGGCGGCGGCGATGGCGCCCCGCTTGACCTTCTGGGTGGCGGTCAGCTCGCCGTCCTCGTGGTCCAGCTCCTTGGGGATGAGCCGGAACCGCTTGATGCGCTCGGGGCGGGACAGCCGCTGGTTGGTGTCGTCCACCACCTCCTGCACCAGGGCCAGCACCTCGGGCTTCGCCGACAGGTCGCGGTAGGTGGTGTAGGGGATGCGGCGGCGCTGGGCCCACTCTCCAACGGTGTCCAGCTCGATGCCTATCAGGGCGGTCAGGTAGGGGCGGCGGTCGCCGAGCACCACCGCCTCGCGGACATAGGGGGAGAACTTGAGCGAGTTCTCGATCTCGGACGGGGACACGTTCTTGCCGCCCGAGGTGATGAGGATGTCCTTGAGCCGGTCGACGACCCGGAGGTGGGTGCCGTCGACCCACTCGCCGACGTCGCCGGTGCGCAGCCAGCCGTCGGCTCCCAGCACCTCGGCGGTCTTGTCGGGCTTGCCCCAGTAGCCGGCGAACACCCCCGGGTGGCGGGTCAGGATCTCCCCCTGCTCCTCGTCGACCCGGAGCTCGACGTCGGGGTGGGGCTCGCCGACGGTGCCGACCTTGACCCGGCCGGCCCGGTTGGCGGTGGCGACGGCGCTGTTCTCGGTCATGCCGTAGATCTCGTGGATGACCACCCCGAGCCCGTAGAACCACTGGAGCAGCTCGGGGGCGATCGGCGCCGCTCCCGACCCGGCGAAGCGGCAGCGGGCGAGGCCCAGCCGCTTGCGCAGTGACCGGAACAGGAACGGGTAGCCGAGGGCGTAGCGCAGCCGGGTCGAGCGGGTGTGGGCGCCGCCGCTGGCGACCAGCTCGGCCCCGATCCGGGCCGCCTGGCCCATCCACAGCCGGTAGTTGGCCCGCTTCACCGGCGACGCCGAGGCCATCTTGATCTCGACCGTGGCCCGGATCTTCTCCCAGATGCGGGGCACGGCGAAGAACAGGGTCGGCTGGACCTCGCGCAGGTTGTCCTGGACGGTCTCGATCGACTCGGCGAAGTGGACCTGGGTGCCGGCGGCGGCGTTGACCCATTCGGTGGCGATCCGCTCGGCCACATGGCACAGCGGCAGGTACGAAAGGGTGACGTCCTCGGGGCCGGGGGCCTCGAAGAAGCCGCCGCCGTCGACGAGGACCTGGATGGCGAAGTCGATGTTGGCGACGGTCAGCATCGCCCCCTTGGGCGGTCCGGTGGTGCCCGAGGTGTAGATGAGGGTGGCCACGTCGTCGCCGGCCACCTGAGCGGCCAGCTCCTCCAGCAGCCCGGGGTGGCGGTCGCGGGCGGCGCGGCCCAGCTCCAGCAGCTCCGTCCAGGACAGCAGCGCCGGGTCGTCGTAGGTGCGGACCCCGCGGGGCTCGACGTAGACGATCCGCTCCAGCCCCGGCAGCCGGTCCTTGACCTCGAGGGCCTTGTCGACCTGTTCCTGGTCCTCGGCCACCAGCACCTTGGCGCCGGAGTCGGCCAGCAGGTAGGCGACCTCGGCCGGGGGGTTGGTCGGGTACAGGCCGACGGTCATGGCCCGAACGGCCACGGTGGCCACGTCCGCGTACAGCCACTCGGGCCGGTTCTCGGACTGGATAGCCACCCGGTCGCCCGGGGCGACTCCGAGGGCGGTCAGGCCGTGGGCGGCCAGTTCGACCTGCTCCCAGTAGCCCCGCCAGCTGATCTCCTGCCAGATGCCGAAGCGCTTCTCGCGCAGCGCCACCCGTTCGGGGGTCTCCAGCGCCCGGCGCCGGATGCGGGAGGGGACGGTGGCGACGGCCCGGGCGCTGGAGGGCGCCCGTTCGGTGACGGTCATGGTGGCCCTCCAAGCCCGGACTCGGCCACGGCCGGCTCCTGGGCGGCCGCCGCCCGCGCCTTGCCGTACTCCTCGCCCAGGTAGGCGCGGATCACGTCGGGGTGGTTCTGAATCTTGGCGGGGGGGCCGACGGCGATGGGGATGCCGAAGTCCAGGGCCAGCACCCGGTCGGCCAGGTCCATGACCACACCCATGTCGTGCTCGACCAGGATCATGGCCACGGCCAGCTCCTCGCGGATGTCGAGGATGAACCGGGCCATGTCCTCGGTCTCCTCGACGTTCATGCCGGACACGGGCTCGTCCAGCAGCAGCAGCGTCGGCTCCATGGCCAGGGCCCGGCCCAGCTCGACCCGTTTCTTGATGCCGTAGGGCAGGATCCCGACCGGCAGCTTGCGGTAGCGCTCGATCTCCAGGAAGTCGACGATGTCCTCGACCATCCGGCGGTGACGGAGCTCCTCCCGTCGCGTCCGGCCCAGCCACAGGAGGGCCGAGGCGACCCCGTAGCCGATGTGGAGGTGGCGGCCCAGCAGCAGGTTGTCGAGCACGGTCAGGTGCTCGAACAGCTCGATGTTCTGGAAGGTGCGGGCCATGCCGGCGGCGGCGATGCGGTCCGGCTTGACGCCGACCAGGTCGCGGCCGGCGAACCGGATGGTGCCCTGCTGGGGCCGGTACAGACCCGACAGGCAGTTGAACAGCGAGGTCTTGCCGGCCCCGTTGGGGCCGATGATGGCGAACAGCTCCTCCGGGCCGACCTCGAACGACACCGAGCGCAGGGCCCGGATGCCGGCGAAGCTCAGGTGCAGGTCGTCGACCTCGAGCACGGGCCCGGTCACGACAGCCACCGCTTGCGCCGCCGGTAGTGCTTGACGTCGCGGAAGGACCGGGCGTGGCCGCCGGAGTGCAGGCCGAGGTAGAACTCGCGCACGTCCTCGTCCCGGGCCAGCACCGCCGCCGGCTTGTCGAGGACCAGCTTGCCGACCTCCATCACGTAGCCGTGGCCGGCGATGGACAGGGCCATACTGGCGTTCTGCTCGACCAGCAGCACGGCCGTGCCCTGGCGGTTGATCTCCAGGATGAGGTCGCGGATCTGGGCCACGACCAGGGGGGCCAGGCCGAGGCTGGGCTCGTCCAGCAGCAGGTAGCGGGGGCTGGTCATGAGCGCCCGGCCGATGGCCAGCATCTGCTGCTCCCCGCCCGAGAGGTACCCGGCGACCTGCCGCCGCCGCTCCCGCAGCAACGGAAACAGCCCGTACACCCGGTCAAGGCCCTCGGCCAGCTGCTTGGGCTTGGCGTACCCACCGACGCGGAGGTTCTCCTCCACCGACAGCTCGGCGAACACCCGGCGGCCCTCCATCACCTGGCCGATCCCGGCCCGGACGATCGCCGGGGCGTCGAGCTGGTCGATGCGCCGGCCGTCCAGCTCGACCCGGCCCTTGGTGATCTCACCCCGGTGCAGGCCGAGCAGCCCGGTCACGGCCCGCAGGGTGGTGGTCTTGCCGGCGCCGTTGGCGCCAAGAAGGGCCACGATGGCGCCGTCGGGCACCGTAAGGCTGATCCCCTTGAGGACCAGCAGGACGTCGTCGTAGACGACCTCCAGGTTCGTGACGGCGAGCATCGGCGCATTCGCCTCCCACCCGTGTCCTGGAATGGTAGATAACCGTCACAAGTGCGCATGTCAATCACGGGCTGCGTTCGCACCCGTGGAGCAGCCACGGATCCTGGCCGTCGGGGCCGGCCTGGCCGGCCCAGCCCCCTGGCCCGGTCCCTGGGCGGGTCGTCCGGTCAACCTCGCTGGTCGTGGGCCGATAGTTCCCATGTGCCTGAGACGGCGACCCGTCATCGTGCGGGCTGGGCCTCAGGCGACGTCCTGAAGGGACATCGTCATGGGAGTTGACAGTACCGCAGCCGGCCCCAGGCTGGTGGATGCCCGGAGCCGTGTGCTCGTTCGCGCGGCCACGGCCGGCCTGGTGGCGGTGCTGGTCAGTGTGACCGGCGGCGCCGTCTGGGCCGCGGCAGGCGTTGACGAGGCCGTGCAGGAGATCGAGCAGACCAGTCGCCAAGCTGACGCCTGGATCCAGGCAGACCGCGAGGTGAGCCGCGAAGAGTCATTCGGGCACGCGTATCTGGCTGAACCGTCCGAGGATCTGCGGCGCTCCTTCCGGGAAACCAACCGTTCGCTGGCTGCCGCGCTGGACTTCCTGATTGTCCATGGCGAGCCCGATGACGCCGCCTCCGCCCGCGCGATCAAGGCCAGACATGCCCAGAGCCTGCTTGCCCTGAAACGGATGCTGGCCGCGATGGACGCCGGCGATACCGCCCTGGCAAAGGCGATCCATGAACGGCCGGTCCACCCCGCCTACGCCACGTTGCAGCACAAGATCAGGGCGTTCGCCGACCGCGAGCAGCACGAGGCGACCGAGGAGCTGGCCGAACTGCGGCAGCGCCAGCACGACCTGCGACTGGCCAGCTTGGCCGCGGCCGGGGTTGGAATGTTCGCGCTTGCCGTGTTCCTGCTGCTGGTCGTCGGCTACCAGCGGCGGCTGGTCCGCCAGGCGCTGCACGACCCGCTCACCGGTCTGCCCAACCGGGAGCTGTTCGCCGACCGCGTGAGCCAAGCCATCCGCACCGCCGACCGGGAACTGCGCCCGGCCGCCCTGCTGCTGCTGGATCTGGACCGGTTCAAAGAGGTCAACGACACCCTCGGCCACCACCACGGCGACCAACTCCTCGTCCAGCTCGGCCAGCGTCTGGGTGGGATGCTGCGGGAGGTCGACACGGTCGCCTGGCTCGGCGGGGACGAGTTCGCGGTGCTGCTGCCCGGCGCAACCACCGAAGGAGCCAGCGGGGTGGCCGAGAAGCTCCGCGTGGCGCTCCAGCAGCCCATCAATATCGACGGGGTCATGCTCGATCTGGACGCCAGCATCGGGATCGCGGTCTACCCCGAGCACGGCAACGACGCCGCGGAGCTGCTGCAGCACGCCGACGTGGCCATGTACGTGGCCAAACAGGCCCATATCGGGTTCCTTGTCTATGACCCGGCTGTCGACCAGCACAGCCCCAAGCGACTGGCGCTGCTGGGCGGGCTGCGGCGAGCCCTGGAACGCGATGAGCTGGTACTGCACTACCAGCCCAAGGCCGACCTGGCCACCGGGCAGATCCGCAGCGTCGAGGGGCTGGTGCGCTGGCAGCACCCCGAGCACGGGCTGCTCGGGCCCGGCGAGTTCATCCCGCTGGCCGAACGGACCGGGCTCATCCATCCCCTGACCCGCTGGGTGCTGGCCGCCGCCCTGGACCAGGCGGCCCGCTGGCAGCGGGCTGGACTGCACCTGTCGGTCGCGGTGAACATCTCGACCCGCTGCCTCCTCGACCCGACCTTCCCCGACCAGGTCGCCAGCCAGCTGACCGCCTGGCAGCTTCCCTCCAAGCTGCTGGTGCTGGAGATCACCGAGAGCGCGGTCATGGCCGACCCTGCCCGAGCCCTGGAGGTCCTGGGTCGCCTGCACAACCTTGGGGTGGGCCTGGCGGTGGACGACTTCGGCACCGGCTACTCCTCCATGGCCTATCTGAAGGAGCTGCCGGTTGACGAGCTGAAGATCGACCGCTCCTTCGTCATCCAGATGGCCGACAGCCCGAGCGACGCGGTGATCGTGCGTTCCACCATTGATCTGGGCCATAACCTGGGGCTGCGGGTGGTCGCCGAAGGGGTCGAGACCCAGCACGCCTGGCAGGAGCTGTCCGCACTAGGTTGTGACGTCGCCCAGGGCTACTACCTCGGTCGCCCCATGCCAGCCGCCGAGCTGGAGCAACGGCTGCGGCGAACACAGGCTGCTGCCCCGCCGAGCCTGCCGCTCCAGTAGCAGGTGGTGCTGCCGATGAAGGACAGCATGCGGGCCAACCTGTGGCGGGTCTACCTGAGACCTGCTCTGCCGCTACGGCGGTGAGGAGTTCAGCCTGCTCCTGCCCGACGCCACCACCGAACAGGCCGCCGAGGTGTTCGAGCGCCCGGCCACCCCCACGCCCAGACCTTCTCCGCCGGCCTTGCCGGCTGGGATGGGCGAGAGGTCTCCGAGGAACTGGTCGCCCGCGCCGACCGCGCCCTGTACGCCGCCAAGGCCCGGCGGGTGTGGTCGGATTCCAAGGGACGGTTGTGGGTGAGCGAGTGGAATGCTGGCCGGCTTGGCCGCTACGACCCCGCGGCCGGCCGCTGGAAGGAGTGGCCGCTGCCTGGACAGGCCCCGCAGCCGTATGCGGTGTATGTCGATGACCGCGACATGGTGTGGCTGAGCGACTTCGCCGCCAACGCGCTCGTCCGCTTGGACCCGGCCAGTGAGGGCTTTGCCAGCTTCCCGTTGCCGACCGCCGACAGTCGGGTCCGCCAACTGCTAGGGCGGCCCGGCGAGGTCTGGGGAGCGGCGTCCGCGGCCGACAAGCTGGTCGTCGCCCGCACGGCCCCTGACCCACCGGCCGAGCCTCACCGGCGTGCCTGGTCCATCTTGGCGTCGATGGCGGTGCGCCGCTTCTCGAGACTCTCCGCCAGCTCAGTCGGGTCTGGCAGGCAGGCTGGCCGGGGATCCTGGTGCAAACGGGTCTGGTGACTGGCGTACTGAACGGCTCGTGTGCGGGTACGTCCCCACCACACGGAGAAGGTCTCATGAGGTGGGAGGACAGATGCGGTATCGACAGCTTGGCGGGTCCGGTTTGCGGGTGTCGGTCCTGACCATGGGCACGATGACCTTCGGGGGCAGGGGCGGGTTCGCCAGCGTTGGGTCGACCGGCCTGGAGGAGGCTCGGCGGCAGGTCGACCAGTGCCTGGAGGCCGGGGTGAACCTGATCGACACCGCCAACGTCTACTCCGACGGGCTGTCGGAGGAGATCTGTGGGCAGGTCCTGGAAGGCCGCCGCGACCAGGTGCTGGTGGCTACCAAGGCGCGCATGCCGATGGGGGAGGGGCCCAACGACGCCGGGCTGTCCCGCCACCACCTGCTCACCCAGTGCGAGGCCAGCCTGCGGCGGCTGCGGACCGACCGCATCGACCTGTACCAGGTGCACGAGTGGGACGGCCAGACCCCGCTGGACGAGACCCTGACCGCCCTGGACGACCTGGTCCGGGCGGGCAAGGTCCGCTATGTGGGCTGCTCCAACTACGCCGGCTGGCAGCTGATGAAGGCGCTCGGGGTCGCCGAGGGCCGGGGGCTGGACCGGTTCGTCAGCCAGCAGATCCACTACACCCTCCAGGCCCGCGAGGCCGAGTACGAGCTGGTGCCGATCGCTGTCGACCAGGGCCTGGGCATCCTCGTCTGGAGCCCCCTGGCCGGCGGGCTGCTGAGTGGCAAGTACCGCCGCGACCAACCCGACCCGGAGCAGTCCCGGCTGCTGTCCGGCTGGGACGAGCCCCCGGTCCGCGACCAGGACAAGCTCTACGACATCGTCGACACCCTGGTGGCGGTGGCCGCCGACCGGGGCGCCTCTCCGGCCCAGGTGGCCCTGGCCTGGCTGCTGGCCCGGCCGGCGGTGACCTCGGTGATCATCGGGGCCCGCACCATCGACCAGCTGGCCGACAACCTCGGCGCGGCCGACCTGACGCTCAGCGACGAGGAGCTGGCCCGACTGGAGAAGGTCAGCCGGCCGCCGCTGCTGTACCCCTACTGGCACCAGGCCAAGACCGCCACCGACCGCCTCGGCCCGGCCGACCTCGCCCTGCTCGGCCCCCACCTGACCGGGTGACCGGTCCGGCCCGCCCTCGATCGGACACGATCCAGGTGACCTGACGAGAGAACCCATTATCGAGCGTCTGGCCAGCGACGATGGGTGAGCTCGATGACCCGGTCGTGGTCGCGTTTCCCCTTCGAGGCGAGTGGTCGGTCGAGCGGGCCCCGGCGTACCGGCCTGCTCGGACAGCGGTACGCCTACGACCTGGTCCAGGCCGACCACCGCTCCGGGTTCCATCTGCACCCCGCGGGGACCCTGTGCTTCTCCTCATCGGGGGGGCTGGATTCCTGGTGGTGGCGGTGTGATCGGCGGCCGCCGGCTCGCACTCAGCCCATGCCGCTCACGCCGACCCCGACGGCCGGCCCAACTGAAGGTCCAGGCACAACCCGGGCCGTACCCAGGACCCGATCCCGGTGGCATCGTCAGCGACGTGACCGGCCCGGTCCGCGGATGCCAGGGCACATCCCGAGTTCGTCTCTGAGCAAGGCCCAAGGCAGGGTCTGGCTGATCGCGGCTTGTGTGCTGGGCCAGCGCGCTGATGAACCAGGCAGGCGGTGGCGCCCTGGGGACCCACTCCTGGGGGCTCAAGCCGCTGCGGGTGACCGTCGCTGGCGGCGGCGGCAACCGCCAGCTCGGCCTGGTGTCCGGGACGGTCACCACGCGGGTGGTGCGGCTAGTGCCCATGCCCAGTGGCCAGAAGCCGGACATCAACGGTTTCCGCGAGGGCGACCGCGTTCGCCCAGCCGCACTCGCAGACGGCGAGAGGGTCCAACTCAACTACGACTGTGAAATTGGCGGCGTCCCCTATACCGCTGGCACAGCGGGAACAATTCATTACGCCAGTGACCCAGCATTGCGAGCCGATCTCGCCGCAGAGGGCCGGCACGCCGTCAACTCTCGACAACGGCGAGATTCTCGCAGTCCCCGGTCATCTGTCCGGACTGCTTGAGCGAAGCTCCTATGTCAACGGGTGCTGTCAGTATTGGCGGCTAGTTCGATGAGCCCAGCGGCGAGGTCGGCGGCCTCGGCGTCGCCGAGCGGGGCGAGGGCGCGCCAGGTGTGGAGGTCGATGGCGGCGCGGGCGGCGGCGTCGACCCGTTGGCGGTGACGTCCGTGGGCGTCGATCGCTTCGGTGAGGACCTTGTGGGCCTGGTCGAGGTAGCGGAGCAGGCCGCCCTCGATGATCGCGCGCAGGGCGGGCAGGACCTGGGCGTCGCGCAGGACGTTGGCGGTCATCGGCTCGGTCTCGCGATACCAGCCGTACAGCTGGCGCAGGCCCAGCCGCAGCCGCGCCCCGGGGTCCTGGACGGCGCGCCAGGCGGCCAGGTCAGGGGTCGGGTGGAGCGCCCGCCAGTGCGCCGAGCAGGCGGCCAGCAGCGATGTCTCGTCGGGGAAGTGGTTGTAGACAGTCATTCGCTGGACGCCGGCGCGCCGGGCGACCTCGTTGATGTGGGTGGCCGCCGGGCCGACGGTGCGGTGCAGCTCGACGGTCGCCTCGGTGATCCGGCGGCGGGTGTCGGCCAGCCGCTCGGCTCGCTTCTTCAGCTCGTACTTCCGCTTCGCACTCATTTCGTTGGACACGATGATAGTCGAACTTGACGCTGGCCGGTGCACGCCGCATGATTCGGTGGACGGAGCGTCAAATGAAAGGAGCTGCAGCATGCAGACAGCCGCGGTCACCCCCCTGCTCGGCCCAGATCAGGGCGAGGCTGTGCACCTGCTCGCCCTCGGCGTGCGCTTCATGATCGACGGCGAGCGCACCGGCGGCGCGTTCAGCCTGGTCGAGCACCCACTCCCGCCGCGGGCGCTGGGCGCCCCGCTCCATACCCACCACAACGAGGACGAGTACTCCTATGTGCTGGAAGGCCGCTTCGGCGTCCAGCTCGGCCCCGACACCCTCGAGGTGGGACCCGGCGACCTGCTGTTCAAGCCTCGCGGGGTCGCCCATGCGTTCTGGAACGCCGGCGAGGAGCCGGCGCGGCTGCTGGAGCTGATCTCCCCGGCCGGGTTCGAGAACTACTTCCGTGAGCTGGCGCCGCTGCTGGCCGCGCCCGAGCGGGACCAGGCCGCGATCGGTGAGGTCGTCGCCCGCTACCGGCTCGACATCGACTTCACCACTATCCCCAGCCTGGCCGAACGGCACCACCTGCGCCTGGGATAGCCGACCAGGCGACCTGGCAGGTCGCGGCGACAAAGGGGGTGGCTCCCGCCAACGGGTGCTGTTGGCCTGCTGCAGGTCCGCTTTCAGCAGCGGAAACAGTTCACGGACGAGGTGGCGTTTGAGGCAGCGCGCCCGGGCCCGGCCGGCCTGATCAAGGCCTCGATGACCAGTCTGGGAGCGTGCACGAGGAAGTAGTCGTTCGCCACGCCGGCCTCCACCAACCCAAGTGCAACACACCTACTGGAGAGCGCCCGCGGCCTGAACACGACCCCTGATCGGGGCAGACCGCTGCGCACCTGTCATAACGGATGAAGCTACGCC
>JASLBL010000622.1 GCA_030146615.1 Actinomycetes bacterium | reverse complement strand
CGGGGTCTGCCAGATGTGCTACGGCCGCAGCCTGGCCAACAACCGGCTGGTCGACATCGGCGAGGCGGTCGGCATCATCGCCGCCCAGTCGATCGGCGAGCCGGGCACCCAGCTGACCATGCGGACCTTCCACACCGGCGGTATCGCCGGTGAGGACATCACCCACGGCCTGCCGAGGGTGCAGGAGCTGTTCGAGGCCCGCACCCCCAAGGGCATGACCCCCATCGCCGAGTTCTCCGGCCGGGTCGCGATCGAGCACGTCGAGAAGGGCGTGCAGGTCACCGTGACCTCGGACGAGGGCGAGGAGTGGGTGGCCATCGTGCCCCGGCGGGCCCGGCTCCGGGTCGAGGACGGCCAGGAGGTCGAGGTCGGCCAGCCGATCATCGACGGCATCCCCAACCCCAAGGAGATGCTGCGGGTGCTCGGCATCCGGGCCACCCAGCGGCACCTGGTCGAGCAGGTCCAGCAGGTCTACACCTCCCAGGGTGTGACCATCCACGACAAGCACATCGAGCTGATCGTCCGCCAGATGCTCAAGCGGGTGACCGTGCTCGAGGGCGGCGACACCGAGCTGCTCCCCGGCGAGCTGATCGAGCGGGCGACGTTCGAGCGGGCCAACCGGGAGGCGCTGGAGGCGGGCAACACGCCGGCCAACGGCCGTCCCGAGCTGCTCGGCATCACCAAGGCGTCGCTGGCCACCGAGTCGTGGCTGTCGGCGGCCTCCTTCCAGGAGACCACCAGGGTGCTGACCGAGGCGGCCATCGAGGGCAAGAGCGACTCGCTGATCGGTCTCAAGGAGAACGTCATCATCGGCAAGCTGATCCCGGCCGGGACCGGCATGGTGCGCTACCGCAGCGTCACCCCGGTCCTGACCGAGATCCCCGCGGCCGCCTACGGGGTCGACGCCTTCGGCGACGCCTACGAGACCTACGGCGACGACGTCTACTACGCGGAAGACGGCACCGCCTACCAGGTCCCGGTCGGCACCGACACCGAAGGCAACGGCGAGCTCGTCGACGTGGACGCCGGTACCTACACCACCGACGACTACCAGACGCTCGACGACCAGCAGCAGCCCCAGCAGTAACCGCACCACCTACACGAACGGCCCGGACCCCCAACAGGCCCGGGCCGTTCGGCGTTCCGGACGGGTCCTGCTGAGCGGGTCGGGAGCGGGTCGGGCCCATTCACGTACCTGGCTCGGCGGCCCGGTTGGTCGGGCCCCATACACTCGCCTGGCACTCACAGGCCGGATGAGGCGACCTGTGCCTATCACCATGTGGGCACGGTGAAGCCGGCGCCTCTCCCTTGATGCTTGGCCTGGTGGGATCGGTGGCAGGAAGTTGTCCCCAGATGTTGGTTTGGTGCTTGCTTTGAGTTGGGGGCTTGATAGGTTGCGGCTATGAACTCGAACACACATTCGACCAGGCTAGCGACCGGGCGGCCGGACAGGCTGGCGTCCCTGGCAGCAGCCGTCGACGAGCTGGTGGCCCAGGACCTGAATCGCCTGACCGATGCCGCCTTGGCCGAGCAGGTCCTGGGGATGCGGCGGCTGTTGGACCGCCTGGAAGGCTCCTGGCTCAACGAACTGGCCGCCGTCGATGCGCGGGGTGCCGCCGGTGCCGAGGAGGGACAGCCGGCCGGCTCGACCGCCGGCTGGCTGCGGAACCGGCTGCGCCTGGGCTCAAGCGCCGCCAGCAGCGCGGTTCGCACCGCCCGGGCCCTGTTTCGCGGCCCGCTGACGGCCACCGCCCACGCTCTGACCGGCGGGGAGCTCTCGGTCGCCCACGCCCACGTGCTGGCCCACGGTACCCAGGACCTGCCCGATCACGTAACCCTGGAGGCCGAACCAGTCCTGCTGGAAGCAGCTTGTCGGCTGGATCCGCCGCGACTCCGGCGGGTCCTGGGCCACTTGCAGCTGGTGGCCGATCCTGACGGCGCCGACCGTGATACCGAGCGGCGCCAGCAGCGGCGGGGACTGTGGCTGGCCTCAACCTGGGAGGGCATGGTGGCGGTGGAGGGGTTGCTGGAGCCCGAAGCCGGCCAGACCGTGCTGGCGGCCTTGGAGCCCCTGGCCCGTCCAGCAGATGCTCAGGACACTCGCAGCGGCGTCCAACGCCGGGCCGATGCCCTCACGGAGTTGGCCCGCCGCCACCTGGAAGGCGGCCGGCTCCCCCAGACCGGTGGGATCCGCCCGCAGCTGCTGGTGACCGTGGACCTGGACAGCCTCCTCGGCTACCCCAGCGCGATCGGGGGCGCGGCCGGCTGGGCCGGACCGCTGGAACCCGAGGCGTGCCGGCGGCTGGCCTGCGATGCAGCGCTGACCCGGGTCCTGGTTTCCCGCCGCCACCACCACCCCCTCAGCGGCGATGAACACCACTCCAACGCCGATGTCGAGCCGGTGGCCCACGACCCGAGCGGCGAGCACCAACCGGCAGCCCACCACCACAGCGGGCTGGTGGGGCTGGCGGGGCGGCTGCGGGCCGCGCTGACCCTGCTCCCCCCGGCCCTTGGTGGCGCGCCGACCCAGCCGCTGGAGGTCGGGCGGACCACCCGGGTCGTCCAGCCGGCCCAACGCAGCGCCCTGGCCGTGCGTGACGGCGGCTGTGTCTTCCCCGACTGTGATCGCCCGCTGGCCTGGTGCGAGGCCCACCATCTGCGCCACTGGTTGCATGGCGGCCCGACCGACCTGGCCAACCTGGCCTTGTTGTGCCGAGCTCATCATCGGGCCGTCCATGAAGGGGGGTGGCGGCTGACCCGCC
>JASLBL010000609.1 GCA_030146615.1 Actinomycetes bacterium | reverse complement strand
CCGCCCCGGCCACCCGCTGCCGCCTCACCGGGTGGCCTCGACCGGGGGCCCGGGGGGCTCATGGCTCGCCCCCCGGCCGAACGGGGAGGCGGCAATGGGCGGGCGGGGCGGGTCGGGGGTCAGGCCGCTGGTCACCTCGGCGTAGGCCAGCTCCAGAGTGGGGGAGCGGCGCAGGTCGGAGGGGTAGACCCCGGCGGCGGCCAGGGCCCGGGCGATGGCGCTGCCGTCGGGCCGGCCGACCTGGTAGGGGGCGCCCGTCTCGACCAGCACCTTGTCGTCGTCCCGCCAGCAGATCAGGCGCAGGGCCCGGAGGGCCGACAGGGCGGCCTCGGGGTCGCTGACGGTGACCTCGAACCGGCCGGCGGCCGGGCCCAGCTCGGTCGGGGGGCCCTCCTCGAGCAGCCGGCCGGCCGCCATCAGCCCGACCCGGGTGCAGAGCCGCTCGGCGTCATCCAGCTGGTGGCTGGACAGTAGCACGGTCCCGCCCCCGGCCACGTGGTCAAGCAGCAGGTCGTTGACCCGGCGGCGGTGGCCCGGGTCGAGCCCGACCGTCGGCTCGTCCAGGACCAGCAGGTCGGGCGGCCCGACCAGGGCGGCCGCGGTGGCCAGGACCTGGCGCATGCCGGAGGAGTAGGTGGCTGTGGGCCGGTCGGTCATGCGGCCCAGCCCGAGCAGGCCGACCACCCGGTCGACCTCGGCGTCGCAGGCCTGGGCCCAGCGGGCGATCAGCAGCAGGTACTCGCGGCCGGTGAGCCGTGGGGACAGGGCCGGGGCCTCGATGAGGCTGCCGACCCGCCGGGGCCGGGCCCCGGCCGCCGACCGCGGGTCGCGGCCGAGCAGCGTCACCTGGCCGGCGTCGGCCTGGAGCAGCCCAAGGGCGACCCGCAGGGCGGTCGTCTTGCCGGCCCCGTTGGGCCCGATCAGCCCGTACAGCTCGCCCTCGCCGACGCGCAGGTCGAAGCCGGCAAGCACCATGGTTCGCCCGAAGCGCCGGTACACGCCCCTGAGCTCGACCGCCGCCGTCGCCGGCCTCCTTCGCTTGCCGTGGTTGCGGGCGCAATTGAACACCACAAATGCGCCGGACCGGGCATCTGGAGGCTGGCGTGGCCGCCCGCGGCGGGATACAACGCTGCCATGAAGACGGCTCCCACCGAGGAGGCGGTCCTGGCCGCTCTGGCCGCCGGGATCCTCGGGGAGGCCTATGACCCGGCGGTGCCCGGCCGGATGCTGGAGATCCTCGGCCGGCTGGCCAGCCGCCGCGACCGCGAGCAGCTCCTTGGGGTGCTCCGGGCGCTCGGCTCGCGCGCCGGGGCCCTGCTGCTCACCGGCCGGCCGGCTCCGGTAGCGGGCCGCCCGCCGGCCGCGGCCGAGGCGGTGGTGCGGCGCTGGGCCGGGAGCCGGCTGCCGTTGCAGCGGCGGCGGGCCGACGCCGTCGTCCCGGTGGCCCTGCTGGCCGCCTACGCCTGGCCGGGCCCGGCACGCGACGCCACCGGCTACCCGGGGCCGCTCGGCCCGCCCCCCGACGTGCCCAGGCGCCTGCGCCCGCTGCGTCCCGACGGCGACCTGGAGCTGGCCTGCGACGTGGTCGTGGTCGGGTCGGGAGCCGGCGGCGGGGTGGCCGCGGCCGAGCTGGCCCGGGCCGGCCTGGACGTGGTCGTGCTCGAGAAGGGCGGGTACGCGGCCGAGCGCGACTTCACCCACACCGAGGGCGACGCCTACCGCGACCTCTACCTGTACGCCATGACCCTGACCACCGACGATCTGGCCTGCCGGATCCTGGCCGGGTCGACCCTGGGCGGGGGCACGGTGGTCAACTACACGACCTCGTTCCCGACCCCGCCGGCGGTGCTGGCCGAGTGGGCGGCCGCCTCCGGGGTCGAGGCCTTCGCCTCCGGCGAGGTCGCCGCCTCCCTGGCGGCGGTCGCCGCCCGGGTCGGGGTCACCGAGGCCGAGAGCCGCCCCGGGGGCCGGGACCAGCTGCTGGAGCGGGGCCTGGAGCGGCTCGGCTGGCACGCCGCCCCGCTGCCCCGCAACGTCCGCGGCTGCCCCCAGGACGCCGGCTGCGGCTGGTGCGCGTTCGGCTGCCGGACCGGGGCCAAGCAGTCGACCCTGGTCACCTACCTGGAGGAGGCGGCCGCGGCCGGGGCCCGGCTGGTCGTGGGGGCCGACGCCCGCCGGGTGCTCGTCGCCGGCGGCCGGGCGGCCGGGGTCGAGGCCCGGGCCGGCGGCCGGCACCGGCTGGTGGTCAGGGCTCGGGCGGTGGTGGCCGCCGCCGGGGCCATCGAGACCCCGGCGCTGCTGCTCCGCTCCGGCCTCGGCGGCCAGGTCGGCCGCCACCTGCGCCTGCACCCGGGCACCGCCGCCATGGGGGTGTTCGCCGAGCCGGTCCGCTGGTGGGAAGGGACCCTCCAGGCCCGCTGGTCGGCCCAGCTGCGGGAGCGCCTTGGCCCGTACGCGCCCATCTTCGAGACCGTGCCCGTGCACCCGGGGATGGCCGCGGCCGCCCTGCCCTGGCGGTCGGCCGCCGACCACCGGGCGCTGATGGAGCGGTCGGCCAACCTGTCGCTGGTCGGGGTGCTGTGCCGCGACAGCGGGGCCGGCCGGGTTCGGCTCGACCGCGACGGCAGCCCCCGGGTCCGCTGGCGCCTCGCTCCCGCCGACGAGGCCCGCATGGCCGCGGGCCTGGCCGCCGCCGGGGAGGTGCTCGCCGCTGCCGGGGCCACCGAGGTGTTCAGCCTCCACCGCGACCGGCTCGCCTTCCGCCCCCGCGACCCCGGGGCCATGCGGGCCTGGGCCGAGGCGACCCGCCGGGCCGGGTTCGCCGGCGGCCGGGCCACCCTGGCCTCCTACCACCAGATGGGCTCCTGCCGGATGGGCACCGACCCGGCGACCTCGGCTGTTGGCCCCGACCACCAGGCCCACGAGCTGCCCGGCCTGTATGTCGCCGACGCCTCGCTGTTCCCGACGGCCAGCGGTGTCAACCCGATGCTGACGGTGATGGCCCTGGCCCACCGGGCCGCCGGCCTGGTGGCGGCCCGCCTCGGCTAGCTCAGCAGTCGTCGACCAGCCGGGCCCCGGCGGCCTTCCAGTCGAAGCCGGACGGCCAGCGGGTGTCGGCGCTGACCCTGGCCCCGGCGAGGTGGGCCCCGCGCAGGTCGGCCCCCTGGAGCTGGGTGCCGCAGAGCAGCGCCTGCTCCAGGTGGGCCCCGGCCAGCTGGGCGTGCTGGAGGCTGGTGCCGCGGACGTCCGTGCCCCGCAGGTCGGCCCTTGCCAGCCGGGCCCAGCCGAGCCGGGCCGCGGGCAGCACCGACCCGCTCAGGTCGAGCGGCGGGTCGCCGTCGAGCACGGTCCGGCGGGCCAGCACGGTCACGGCCGCGTGCACGTCCGGCTGGCGGGTCTGGAGGGTCGCGTCCGGGCCGTCGGGCCCGACCGGCGGGCGGTGCGAGGTCGTCCGGACATAGGCCGACAGGATCTCGAACACCTGGGCCCGGTCCTGGGACGCCCAGAACACCGACGACGGCCCGCTCGCGCTGGGCGGGCGGTAGGCGCCGCCGGCCGCCACCGCCTCCTCCGAGGCCCGGGCGGCGATCCGCTCCAGCCCGTAGATGCCGCCAAGGCGGACGTCCAGCTGCTCGCTGCCCAGCTGGTCCAGGGCGCGGGCGAAGCGCTCGCCGGCCTCGGCCTGGCCGGCCACCTCCAGCTGCTGGCGGAGCTGGCGGCGGTCGGTCTCCAGCTGCTGCCAGGTCACGACCACGGCGGCGATCACGGCCACCCCGGCGACCGCCTGGAGCAGCCCGATGCGGACGTCGTTCTGGAGCTTCAGCCGGTCGTCATCCAGCCGGCCCCGGGCCGCCGGGTCCTCGACCCCGGCGAGTGAGGCCGCCGAGCGGGCTGGCACGAACCAGCGCGGGACCACGAACACGAACAGGAACAGGACCACCGCCAGGACCCGCGGCCAGTGGTCGACCAGCCACGGCGTGGTCGCCAGCCAGCCGACCACCAGCAGCCCAGCAGTAGCCGACAGCGCCACCAGCCCGCGCCGCCGAGGACGGAACCGTCCGGCCATGTGCCCCCCCAAGCTCTTGAACCGGTCCCGCGGAGTCTCTCACACTCCTCGAGTTACTCGAACGGCGCGCGACCCGGAACTGGACGGACCGGACGCGCCCCCCGTACGCTCGGCCGGCCATGAACCAGCGACTCCGTGCCCTCTGCGACCTGTCGGTGAGCGCGGTCCGCGAGTACGTCGGCCGTCACGAGTACGACGGCCGGGTCGAGGACCTGTCCCCCGAGGGGGTGCGGGCCGCCCTGGCCCGGGTCGGCGGCCCGCCCGGCAGCCCGCCGGAGCCGGACAGCCACGACGAGGCCCAGCTGGCCGCCTTCGAACGGCTGATCCGCCTCGAGCTGGGCGAGCTGGAGCTGCACCGGGCCAACCCGCTGCTCCACGTGGCCGCCCTCGACGTCTCCTGCTACGACCGCGAGTACGCCCCGGCCGACCAGCGGGCCGAGGCCCGCCGCCGCCACCTGGCGGCCTGGCCGGACGCGGTCGACGCCGCCGTGACCGCCCTGGACCGGGTCGCCGCCCCGGTGGCCGAGGCCCTCCTGCCCGCCGCCAAGGGCCTCACCGCCAACCTCGGGGCGCCGGAGGAGTCCGGGGAACCCCAAGGAGGTGCCCCGGTGGGACGGCCGGGCGACCCGGTGGTCGAGCGGGCCCTGGAGGCCCACAAGCGGCTGGTCGCCCACCTCGAGGCGGCCGCCGCCGGCGGCCCCCCCGAGACCGCGCTCGGCCGGGGGCCGCTCGAGCGGCTGCTCGGCGCCGGCGAGGCCCTGGAGGCCGACCTGGGCCGGCTGGAGGAGCGGGCCGACGCCGAGTGCGACCGGCTCCGGGCCATCCTGGACGACGCGTGCGG
The DNA here is from genome assembly GCA_030146615.1 of Actinomycetes bacterium. Classification (GTDB taxonomy): domain Bacteria; phylum Actinomycetota; class CALGFH01; order CALGFH01; family CALGFH01; genus CALGFH01. The sequence goes on along the minus strand of JASLBL010000609.1, from coordinate 13,226 downwards.
GCAGCTGGCCCCCGGGAAGCCCACCGCCGAGGTGGTGGCCCAGCTGCTGGAGGACCACCCCGACACCGACGGGGTGCTGCGCGAGGCCGAGGCCCTGACCGCCGAGTCGATCGCCTTCACCCTGGAGCGCGACCTGGTCCCCGGGCTGGACGGCGAGTGCCTGGTCGCCCCGTCGCCCCCGTCGCGCCGGTGGGCCCTGGCCATGATGTCCTGGGCGGCCCCGTACGAGGCCGACGCCCCCTCGCGCTACTACATCTCCCCGCCCGAGCCGGACTGGCCGGCCGACGAGCAGGACGACTGGCTGAAGGTGTTCAGCCGCACCACCCTGCCGGCCATCACCGTCCACGAGGTCGCCCCTGGCCACTTCGCCCACGGGCGGCGGCTGCGCCAGCTCACCTCGGACGTCCGCCGGACCCTGCACTCGCTGTCGTTCGTGGAGGGCTGGGCCCACTACACCGAGGAGGTCTGCGTCGAGGAGGGCTTCCGGGCCGACGACCCCCGCTTCGCCGCCGGGGTCGCCCTGGAGGCGCTCCAGCGGGTCACCCGCCTGGCCGTGTCGATCGGCACCCACGCCGGCACGATGACCGTCGACGAGGCCGCCGCCCGCTTCGAGGCCGACGCCTTCTGCTACGGCCCGGCCGCCCGCGCCGAGGCCTCCCGGGCCACCTTCGACCCCACCTACGGCCGCTACACCTGGGGCAAGCTGGAGATCCTGCGCCTCCGCGACCAGGCCCGGGTTCGCTGGGGGGCCGGCTACTCCCACGCCCGCTTCCACGACGCCCTGCTGCGCCTCGGCTCGCCCCCGCTGGGCCTGATGACGGCCGCCCTCGACCAGGGCTGACCCGTTTCCCGGCCGGCCGGGCGGGCTACCCGACGGGCTCCGAACGTCCAGGTAGGCAGGAGGAGCAGCGCATGCGAGCCGTCGTGTGGCACGGGGTGGGGGACATCCGCATCGACGACCTGCCCGACCCCAAGGTCCAGGAGCCGACCGACGCGGTGGTGCGACTGACCGCCAGCGCCATCTGCGGGACCGACCTGCACTTCGTCCGGGGCACCATGGCCGGCATGCGGGAGGGGACGATCCTGGGCCACGAGGGGGTCGGGGTGGTCACCGAGACCGGCCCGGGGGTGCGCAACCTGCGTCCCGGCGACCGGGTGGTGATCCCCTCGACGATCGGCTGCGGCAGCTGCTCCTACTGCCGGGCCGGCTACTTCGCCCAGTGCGACGTGGCCAACCCCAACGGGCCCCTGGCCGGGACGGCCTTCTTCGGCGGGCCCGAGCCCACCGGCCCGTTCGACGGCATGCAGGCCGAGCTGGTCCGGGTCCCGTTCGCCAACGTCGGCCCGGTCAAGCTGCCCGACGAGGTCACCGACGACCAGGCGATCATGCTGTCCGACATCTTTCCAACGGCCTGGTTCGGGGCCAAGCTGGCCGAGGTCGGCAAGGGCGACATCGTGGCCGTGCTCGGCTGCGGCCCGGTGGGCCAGTTCGCCGTCTACAGCGCCCTGCTCCAGGGGGCCGGGCGGGTCCTGGCCGTCGACGGGGAGCCCTCGCGCCTGGACGCGGCCCGCCGCCAGGGCGCCGAGACGATCGACTTCAACGCCGAGGACCCGGTCCAGGCGCTGCGCGAGCTGACCGGCGGGTCCGGCCCCGACCGGGTGATCGACGCCGTCGGGGTCGACGCCAAGGCCCCCCAGGCGGGCCCGGCGGCCGACGAGGCCAGCGACAACCCGTCGGCCCAGGCGCTGCGGTGGGCGGTCGATGGGGTGGCCAAGGCCGGCACCGTCGGCATCATCGGCGTCTACCCGCCCCAGTTCGAGCAGTTCCCCATCGGGCTGGCCATGAACAAGAACCTGACCCTCAAGATGGGCAACTGCAACCACCGCCGCTACCTCCCCGACCTGGTCACCATGACCCGCGCCGGCGCGGTCGACCCCTCCAACGTCCTCACTCAGGTCAGCGACGTCGGCGACGCGATCGAGGCCTACCAGGCCTTCGACCGCGAGGACCCGGGCTGGATCAAGGTGGCGCTGGACCCGAGGTCCTGACCGGTGGCCAGGAAGCTCGCCACCGAGCTGCTGGTGGAGCGGCTGGCCGAGTGGGGCGTGGACACCGTGTTCGGCCTGCCCGGCGACGGCATCAACGGGATCATGGAGGGGCTGCGCCGCCACCAGGACAAGGTCCGGCCTGTTCCGGGACAAGCTGGAGCAGCTCAAGGGCTAGCTTGAACGGTCGAGACATGCAAGGCTGATCGACGCAGCACCCGAACCAGGAGCCGAACCGCCGTGACCGAGACTGCCAGCACACCGGACGCGGTCGAGCGCGACCTGTACGACCCGTACCTGTACATCAACCGGGAGATCTCCTGGCTCCAGTTCAACGACCGGGTCCTGGCCATGGCCGGCGACCCCGAGATCCCGCTCCTGGAACGGCTGAAGTACCTGGCCATCTTCTCCTCCAACCTGGACGAGTTCTTCATGGTCCGGGTGGCCGGCCTGCGCGACCAGGTCGAGGCGGGCATGGTGACCCGCGGCTCGGACGGATGGACCCCGAGCGAGACGCTGGAGGCGATCGCCAAGCACGTCGGCCCGGCCATCGAGCGCCAGATCCGGGTGTTCCTGGACGACGTCGTCCCGGCCATGGCCGAGGCCGGCATCCGCATCGCCGACGTCGCCGACCTGGACGACCGGGACCGGGACTTCCTGCGCGACTACTTCCAGCGCCAGGTGTTCCCGGTGCTGACCCCGCTGGCCGTCGACCCGAGCCACCCGTTCCCCTACATGTCCAACCTGTCGCTGTCGCTGGGCGTCACCGTCCGCGACCCGGGCACCGCTCGCGACCGCTTCGCCCGGGTCAAGGTGCCCGGCATCCTGCCCCGGTTCGTCCCCCTGGGCGACGGCAACACCTTCGTGCCGCTGGAGCAGGTGGTCGCCGCCCACCTGGACAAGCTGTTCCCGGGCATGGAGGTGGTCGAGGCCCACCCGTTCCGGGTGACCCGCGACGCCGACATCGAGCTGGCCGAGGACGAGGCCGACGACCTGCTGGTCGCGGTCGAGCAGGAGCTGCGCCGCCAGCGCTTCGGGGTGGTGGTCCGCCTCGAGGTCGCCTCGACCATGCCCGACCACGTGGTCCGGCTGCTCCAGCGCGAGCTCGAGGTCGAGGACGACGCCCTGGTCACGGTGGAGGGGCCGCTCAACCTGGCCGACCTCATGGGGCTGGTCTCGGCCCTGGACCGGCCCGAGCTGGCCGACGAGCCCTGGGTCGGGACCACCCAGCCGCGGCTGCTCGGCACCGAGGAGGACTCGGTCAACCTGTTCGCCACCCTGCGCGAGGGCGACCTGCTGGTCCACCACCCGTATGACGCCTTCTCGACCTCGGTGCATCGGTTCATCGAGCAGGCCGCCGACGACGCCGACGTGCTGGCCATCAAGCAGACCCTGTACCGGACCGACGGCGACTCGCCGATCGTCAACGCGCTGATCCAGGCGGCCGAGTCCGGCAAGCAGGTGGTGGTGCTGGTCGAGGTCAAGGCCCGCGGCGACGAGGCCTCCAACATCGGCTGGGCGAGGGCGCTGGAGCGGGCCGGCTGCCACGTCGCCTATGGCCTGGTCGGGCTCAAGACCCACTCCAAGACCGCCCTGGTGGTACGGCGCGAGCACGGCGGCATCCGCCGCTACGTCCACATCGGCACCGGCAACTACAACGCCAAGACGGCCCGCCTCTACACCGACGTCGGCCTGCTCTCCTGCGACGAGGACCTGGGCGCCGACCTGACCGAGCTGTTCAACTCGCTCACCGGGTACGCCCGCGGCGGCCGCTACCGCAAGATCCTGGTCGCCCCCAACTTCCTCCGCCAGGGCGTCATCGAGCTCATCGAGGGCGTGGCCGAGAAGCACTCCAGCCGCCACCCGGGCCGCATCACCCTGCAGATGAACTCGCTGGTCGACGCGGCCTGCATCCGCGCCCTGTACGCCGCCTCCCAGGCCGGGGTCGAGGTCGACCTGATCATCCGGGGCATCTGCCGGCTGCGGCCGGGGGTGCCGGGGGTGAGCGACAACATCCGGGTGCGGTCGATCGTCGGCCGGTTCCTGGAGCACAGCCGCATCTGGACCTTCGCCAACGGCCGCCGGCGCCAGTACTTCATCGGCTCGGCCGACCTGATGCCCCGCAACCTCGACCTGCGGGTCGAGTGCGTGACCCCGGTCACCGACCCCGACCTGACCGGCCGGCTCCAGGAGGTCCTCGACGTCATGCTGGCCGACAACGTGCAGGCCTGGGAGCTGTCGGAGGACGGCAGCTGGCACCGGAGCGAGCCCGCCGAGGGCGAGGCCCGGGTCGCCACCCACAAGCGGCTGCGCCAGCTGGCCCTGCGCCGCGGTGTCGAGGCCCGGTCCGGGGCCAAGCCCCAGACCCGGTGATCCGGCCGGGTGAGCGGGGAACGTAAGCGGGTAGCCTAGGGGCTTGGCCCGAGATTCCTGGACCCGCCCCCCCGAGGAGCCGCCGTGACCACCGAGACCGCCCGAGGGACCGACCTCGACACCCTGGCCGTCGACACCGTCCGGACCCTGGCCATGGACGCCATCCAGAAGGCCGGCGACGGCCACCCGGGCACGGCGATGGCCCTCGGCCCGGCCGCCTACGTGCTGTGGACACGGTTCCTGACGTTCGACCCGGAGGCGCCGGACTGGTTCGACCGTGACCGGTTCGTGCTCTCCAATGGCCACGCCTCGGTGCTCCAGTACATCGCCCTGCACCTGGCCGGCTACCGGATCGGCATCGACGACCTCAAGCAGCAGCGCCAGTGGGGCTCGATCACCCCCGGCCACCCCGAGCACTTCCTCACCCCGGGGGTCGAGGTCACCACCGGGCCCCTCGGCCAGGGGGTCGGCAACGCGGTCGGGTTCGCCATCGCCGAGCGGTTCCTGGCCGACCGCTACAACCGCGGCGGCCAGCCGGTGGTGGACCACCGGACCTGGGCCTTCTGCTCGGACGGGGACATGATGGAGGGGGTCAGCGCCGAGGCGTCCTCCTACGCCGGCTACCTGCGCCTGGGCAAGCTGACCCTGCTGTACGACGACAACCACATCACCATCGACGGCCGCACCGAGATCACCTTCGGCGAGGACGTCGAGGCCCGCTACCGGGCCTATGGCTGGCACACCCTGGCCGTCGAGGACGCCAACGACACCGACGCGATCGCGGCCGCCTACCAGGCCGCGGTCGACGAGCCCGACCGGCCGACCTTCATCCGGCTGCGCAGCCACATCGCCTGGGGGGCGCCCAACGCCCAGGACACCTCGGCGGCCCACGGCGCCGCCCTCGGCGAGGACGAGGTCCGGGCGACGAAGCAGGCCTACGGCTGGGACCCGGACAAGCACTTCTACGTCCCCGACGGGGTGTACGACCGCTGGCGGGCCCGGGTGCCGGCCAACCAGGAGGCCAGGGCCGACTGGGAGCGGCGCCTCGAGGCGTACGCCGGGGCCGAGCCCGAGCTGGCCGCCGAGCTGCGGGCCGGGATCGCCGGCGAGCTCCCCCAGGGCTGGGACGCCGAGCTGGACAACCTGTTCCCCGAGCCGAAGAAGCTGGCCACCCGCTCGGCCTCCGAGGCCTGCATCAACGCCATCGCCCGGCGGCTGCCGACCTTCATCGGCGGCTCGGCCGACCTGGCCGAGTCCAACAAGACCGACATCAAAGACGGCGGCAGCATGGGCCCGGGGGAGGTCGGGCGCAACCTCCACTACGGCATCCGCGAGCACGCCATGGCGGCGATCAGCAACGGCCTGGCCCTGCACGGCGGGCTGCGGCCGTTCTGCGCCACCTTCCTGATCTTCTCCGACTACATGCGGCCCAGCGTGCGGCTGGCCAACCTGATGGACCTGCCGGTCGTCTACGTCTGGACCCACGACTCGATCGGGCTGGGCGGCGACGGGCCGACCCACCAGCCGGTCGAGCACCTGGCCTCGCTGCGGGCCATGCCCAGGCTGCGGGTCATCCGCCCGGCCGACGCCCCGGAGACGGCCGAGGCCTGGCGGGCGGCCATCGCCCGCACCGACGGCGCCACCGCCCTGGCCCTGTCGCGCCAGAACCTGCCCCCGATCGACCGGGCGGCCCACGCCGGGGCCGAGGGCCTCCACAAGGGCGCCTATGTGCTGGCCGACGCCGACGGCGGCGAGCCCCGGCTGGTGCTGATCGCCACCGGTTCCGAGGTGTGGGTGGCGCTGGCCGCCCGGGAGCAGCTCCAGGCCGACGGCATCGGAACCCGGGTGGTGTCGATGCCCTGCTGGGAGCTGTTCGAGGACCAGGACCAGAGCTACCGCGACCAGGTCCTGCCCCCGGGGGTCAAGGCCCGGGTGGCGGTCGAGGCCGCGTCCCGCTTCGGCTGGACCCGCTGGGTCGGCGACCACGGCGAGGTTGTGTCCAGGGACGACTTCGGCGCCTCGGCCCCCGGCGAGCTGGTCCTTGAGAACTTCGGCTTCACCCCCGACAACGTCGCCGACCGGGCCAGGTCACTGCTCGGACGGCTCGAAGGAGGAGCATCATGACGTCCCGCCTGCAGCAGCTCACCGACCAGGGCGTCGCCGTCTGGGTCGACTCGATCGCCCGCGACTGGATCCAGAAGGGGGAGCTGCGCCGCCTGCGCGACCAGTTCCAGGTCGTCGGCGTCACCTCCAACCCGACCATCTTCCAGAAGGCCATGGGGGAGGGGTCGTTCTACGACGACGACATCGCCGCCCTGGCCGCCGAGGGCCGCGACGCCGGCGCCATCTTCGAGGCCCTGGCCCTGGACGACATCAAGGCCGCCGCGGCCGAGCTGGAGCCGGTCTGGGAGCGCACCGGCGGGGTCGACGGCCGCGTCTCCTTCGAGGTCCCGCCCGAAATCGCCGACGACACCGAGACCACCATCGGCGACACCCGGCGGCTGTTCGACGCCCTGGCCGTGCCCAACGTGTTCATCAAGATCCCGGCGACGGCCGCCGGGGTGCCGGCCATCCGGGCCTCGATCGCCGCCGGCATCAACGTCAACGTCACCCTGATCTTCTCCATCCAGCGCTACCGGGAGGTCATCGAGGCCTACCAGGGCGGCCTGGAGGAGCTGGCCGCCTCCGGCGGCGACCTGACCCAGCTGGCCAGCGTGGCCTCGTTCTTCGTCAGCCGGGTCGACACCCTGGTCGACCAGGAGCTCCAGGCGATCGCCGACAAGGGCGGCCCCCAGGCCGAGGCGGCCCGGGCCCGGCTGGGCACGGCCGCCATCGACAACGCCAAGCTCGCCTACGAGGTGTTCCAGCAGGCCTTCTCGGGGCCGCGGTGGGAGGAGCTGGCCCGCGAGGGGGCGCGGGTCCAGCGACCCCTGTGGGCGTCGACCTCGACCAAGAACCCCGAGTACCGCGACGTCCTGTACGTCGAGGAGCTGATCGCCCGGGACACGGTCAACACCATGCCCCTGGAGACGATCGAGGCCTTCGCCGACCACGGCGAGGTCCGCGGCCAGACGGCCACCGAGGGCCTGGACCGGGCCAGGAGGCTCTGGAGCGACCTGGCCGCCCTCGGCATCGACGAGGACGACGTCGGCCGCCGCCTGGAGCGCGAGGGGGTCGAGAAGTTCCTCGACAGCTACAACGGCGCCGTCGAGACCATCGAGGCCAAGCGGCGGAAGCTGGGCCCATGACCGACAACCCCCTGGCGGCGGGCGAGCGGGTCCGGGCGATCCCGCCGCCAACGGCCATGGTGGTGTTCGGCGGGTCTGGCGACCTGGCCCACCGAAAGATCGTCCCCGCCCTGTACAACCTGGAGCTGCACCGGCTGCTGCCGCAGAACTTCGCCTTCGTCGGCTCCAGCCGCAGCGAGTACTCCGACGAGGAGTACCGGGCCGACATGCGCAAGGCGGTCGAGGAGTTCTCCCGCACCCAGCCCATCCAGCACCAGGTGTGGGAGTCGTTCGCCAGCCGGCTCCACTACATCTCCGGCTCCTCCTCCGACCCCGACACCTACGCCCGCATCGGCGACCTGCTCGACCGCTTCGACCGCGAGCAGGGCACCGACGGCAACCGGCTGTTCTACCTGTCGCTCATCCCCAAGCTGTTCCCCGACACCATCCGGGGGATCGGCAAGGCCGGCCTCGGTGGCCGCGGCTGGGACCGCGGCTACTCCCGGGTGGTGGTCGAGAAGCCCTTCGGCCACGACCTGACCTCCGCCCGGGAGCTCCAGGAGCTGGTCACGACCGTGTTCCCCGAGCGCGACGTGTTCCGGATCGACCACTACCTGGGCAAGGAGAGCGTCCAGAACATCATCGCCTTCCGCTTCGCCAACGGGATCTTCGAGCCGGTCTGGAACCACCATTTCGTCGACCACGTCCAGGTGACGGTGTCGGAGTCGCTGGGGATCGAGCACCGGGGCAACTTCTACGAGACCGCCGGGGCGATCCGCGACATCTTCCAGAACCACGAACTACAGGTCTTGGCCCTGATCGCCATGGAGCCGCCGGCCAGCTTCGAGCCCGAGGACGTCCGCAACGAGAAGGCCAAGGTGCTCAAGGCGCTGCGCCGGCTGGAGGGCGAGGCGGTCGACACCGGCGTGGTCCGGGGCCAGTACGGGCCGGGCTGGATCGACGGCAAGGAGGTCGTCGGCTACCGCGAGGAGCGCGACGTCCACCCCGACTCGGTGGTCGAGACCTATGTGGCCGCCGAGCTGCGGGTCGACAACTGGCGCTGGGCGGGCACGCCGTTCTACGTCCGCACCGGCAAGCGCCTGCCCAAGCGGGCCACCGAGGTCGTGGTCCAGTTCAAGTCGGCCCCCCACCTGCCCTTCGGGGAGGCGGCCCAGGACGGGCTGGAGCCGAACGCGCTGGTGCTGCGGATCCAGCCCGACGAGGGCATCACCATGCGGATCGGGGCCAAGGTGCCGGGACCGTCCATGGAGGTCCGCTCGGTGAGCATGGACTTCTCCTACGGCACCTCGTTCTCCGACGACCTGCCCGACGCCTACGAGCGGCTGCTGCTGGACGTGATGCTGGGCGACCCGACCCTGTTCCCGCGCTGGGACGAGGTCGAGCAGGCCTGGCAGGCGGTGCAGCCGATCCTGGACCGGTGGGCCGAGAGGCCGCCACCCGAGTTCCCCAACTACGAGGCCGGCAGCTGGAGCCCCAAGGCGGCCGACGAGCTGATCGCCCGGGGCCGCCCCGGCCGGCGCTGGCGGCGACCGTGACCGGAGGGGTCCGGGGAACCCCCGGGGAGGTGCCCCGGTGAGTCAGACTCCCACTCAGACGGCCGAGGCGTTCGAGGAGGTCGCCCCGGGCGAGATCGAGCAGGCCCTGGAGCGCCAGCGCGGCCAGGGCGAGAACGGCGGCGGGGCGGTGGTCCGGGCGAGCGTGGCCAACCTGGTGGTGGTCACCGCCAACCGGGCCGCCGGCCAGCGGGCTCTGGCCGCGGTCGAGGAGCTGGGCTCGCGCGCCCCCTCCCGCTGCGTGGTCCTGATCGCCGAGCCGCCCGAGGGCCGCCAGGGGGTGCGCTCCTGGGCTCGGGTGGTCAACCGGCGCCCGGCCTCGGGCCCGGAGGTGGTCTGGGAGGAGGTGGTGGTCCAGACCAACGTCCACCCCCGGCACCTGACCGCGGTGGTCCTGCCCCTGCTCCTGCCCGAGCTGCCGGTGTTCACCTGGTGGGAGGGGACGCCGCCGTTTGGCCAGGAGGTGTTCGACGAGCTGACCTCGGTCACCGACCGGCTCATCGTCGACTCGGCCGCCTTCACCGACCCCCCGGCCGACCTGCGCCGCCTGGCCGGGGTGGTCGGGGTCCTGGAGCCGGGCGTCACCGACTGCGCCTGGGGGCGGCTGACCCCGTGGCGGGAGCTGCTGGCCGCCCCGTTCTCGCACCCCCAGCTGCGCCCGGCCCTCGACCGCATCCGCTGGCTGCGCGTCGACTCGGTGGAGCCGACGGCCGGCCAGGAGCTGGTCGGCTGGTTCGCGTCCCGGCTGGGCTGGGAGCTCGAGTCGGCCCGCCAGGGCGGCGACGTGCTCGCCGCCGCCTACCGCACCCCGCACGGATCCTGCGAGGCCCGGGTCGTGGCCGGCATCGGCTCCTCCAACCTGACCCGGATCCACCTGGAGATGGACAGCGACGACGGCCCGGCCAGCGTCCGGGTCGAGGCCCCGCCCGGCCACCTGGTGGCCACCGTCGAGGTCCCCGGCCAGGAGACCGGGCGGCGCAAGGTCGGCCGCAGCGCCGGCCCGGCCGCCGGCCCGGCCAGCCTGGGCGCGGAGCTCCAGCTGTTCGGCCGCGACCGGGTGTTCGAGGACGCCCTGGCCCAGGCGGCCTTGCTGGTGCCGAAGTGACCGCAGCCGAACGAGTGCACGTCGTGGACGGGCCCGACGAGCTGGCCGAGGCGGCCGCCCGGGCGGCCGTGGCCGATCTGGAGGCGGCGGTGGAGGCCCACGGCACCGCCACCTGGGTGCTGACCGGCGGCGGCACCCCGGCGGCCGCCTACCGGCGCCTGGCCGACCATGACCTGCGAACCGGGGTCGAGTGGGACCGGATCCGGGTGGCCATGGGGGACGAGCGCTGCGTGCCTCCCGACCACCCCGACTCCAACTGGGGCCAGGCCGCGGCCGCCCTCCTCGACCACGTCCCCGTGCCCGGCCACCACCTCCTGCGCCCCCCGGGCGAGCTCGGGCCCGAGGCGGCCGCCGACGCCTACCAGGCGGCCCTGGCCGCCGTACCGGCCACGGCCGGCGGGACCCCGCGCCTGGAGGTCGTCTGGCTGGGGGTGGGGGAGGACGGCCACTGCCTGTCGCTGTTCCCGGGCCGTCCCGAGGTCGAGGTCTCCGACCGCCTGGTGGTGGGTGTCCACGACAGCCCCAAGCCGCCGCCCGAGCGGATCAGCCTGACCCTGGCCGCCCTGGCCGGGACCGAGCGGCTGCTGGTCCTGGCCGCCGGCCCCGGCAAGGCGGCCGCGGTCGCCCGGGCTCGAGCCGGCGACGACCGGCTCCCCGTGACCCGGGCCGTGGCCGCCGTCCGGTCGGGCGGCGGGTCGGTCACCTGGCTGCTCGACCGCGCCGCCGCCCTTTAAGTCCAAGCAGGGCAGGGTAGCCTGCTCATCAAGCAGGCGTGCGCAGCCGAAGGAGAACTCATGACCGCTGACCAGGGCCCGAGCTCGCTGAGCGTGACCGACAACCGAACCGGGCGGACCTACGAGATCCCGATCCAGGACGGGGCCATCCGCGCCATGGCCCTCCGCGACATCAAGGTCGACGAGCAGGACTTCGGCCTGCTGTCGTACGACCCCGCGTTCATGAACACGGCCAGCTGCCGCAGCGCCATCACCTACATCGACGGTGAGCAGGGGATCCTGCGCTACCGCGGCTACCCGATCCAGGAGCTGGCCGAGCGGGTCAGCTTCCTCGAGGTGGCCTGGCTGCTGGTCGAGGGCGACCTGCCCGACGCCGGGCAGCTGGCCGACTGGACCGACCAGATCAACCACCACACCTTCGTCAAGGAGAACATCAAGAAGTTCATCGACGGCTTCCACCACGACGCCCACCCCATGGGCATCCTGGTCGGGACCGTCGGGGCGCTGTCGACCTTCTACCCGGACGCCAAGCGGTTCGACGACCCGGCGGTGCGCCGCCGCCAGGTCGTGCGGCTGATCGCCAAGATCCCCACCCTGGCCGCCTACGCCTACCGCCACTCCCAGGGCCACCCCTACCCGTTCCCCGACAACGACCTGTCGTACGCCGGCAACTTCCTCAACCTCATGTGGAAGATGGGGGAGCCCAAGTACCATCCCGACCCGGTGCTCGAGCACGCCCTGGACGTGCTGTTCACCCTCCACGCCGACCACGAGCAGAACTGCTCGACCAACGCCATGCGGGCCGTCGGCAGCTCCAAGGTCGACCCGTTCTCGGCCGCCGCGGCCGCCGTCGCCGCCCTCTACGGTCCCCTGCACGGCGGGGCCAACGAGCTGGTGCTGCGGATGCTCAACGAGATCGGCTCGGTCGACCAGGTCCCGGCCTATGTCGAGCGGGTCAAGCGGGGCGAGATGAAGCTGATGGGCTTCGGGCACCGCGTCTACAAGAACTACGACCCCCGGGCCAAGATCATCAAGCAGGTGGCCGAGGACGTCTTCAAGATCACCGGGCTCAACCCGCTGCTGGAGATCGCCGTCGAGCTGGAGCGGATCGCCCTGGAGGACGACTACTTCATCTCCAAGAAGCTGTACCCCAACGTCGACTTCTACTCCGGCATCATCTACGAGGCCATGGGCTTCCCGGTGGAGATGTTCCCGGTGCTCTTCGCCATCGGCCGGATGCCGGGCTGGCTGGCCCAGTGGGAGGAGCACCTGAGCGACCCCGAGCAGAAGATCGCCCGCCCGCGCCAGATCTACGTCGGCCCGGGGGAGCGGCACGTCGAGCGGGACTGACGGGTCGAGTGGTCAGGGTGAGGGGACTCGAACCCCTGACGCGCCGGCTGGCCGCCGACGCGGCCGACCTTGGCGCACCCTGAAGGTGTCAGGCGTGGGAGGGCAAGCCTGCTCGCCGAGCTCGAGGTTGTCAAGACATACCTCGCAAAGCTCCTGGTCGGGGGATACCGTTCAGTCGGTCCCCTGGAGCCCGGCCAGCAGGGCGACCGCGTTGGCCCCGAGGGCGTCGACGGCGTAGCCGCCCTCCTGGACGGCCGCGGCCGGCCGGCCGGCCGCGGCCAGGGCGGCGCCGATGCGCCGGAACCCGGCGGTGGTGACCGCGAAGGCGCCGATCGGGTCGCCGGCGAAGGTGTCGAAGCCGGCCGAGACGACCAGGGTCGCCGGGTCGAAGGCGTCCACCGCGGCCATGGCCTCGCCCAGGGCCTCCAGGTAGGCGTCGTCGCCGGTGCCGTCGGGCAGGGGCAGGTTGCGGGTCGTGCCCGCCCCCGGGCCGCCGCCGGTCTCGTCGGCCGCGCCGGTGAAGTGCGGGTAGTGGCCGGCCGGGTCGCCGTGGAGGGACACGTACAGGACCTCGGAATCCTCCCAGAAGATGTCCTGGGTGCCGTTGCCGTGGTGGAAGTCGACGTCCACCACCGCCACCCGGCCCCGCCGGGCCAGGGACCTGGCGGCGATGGCGGCGTTGTTGAGCAGGCAGAAGCCGCCGTAGTAGCCGGGGCCGGCGTGGTGGCCGGGCGGCCGGCACAGCGCGTAGGCCGCCGCCGACGCCGCCCTCACCGCCGCCGACCTGGTCGCGGCCGGCGCGCCGGCCGCCTACGCG
>JASLBL010000596.1 GCA_030146615.1 Actinomycetes bacterium | reverse complement strand
GCCGGCTCGTGGGTCCGGGGGTCGTGGGTCCGGGGGTCGTGGGTCCGGGGGTCGTGGGTCCGGGGGCTGTGGGTCCCCGGGTTGTGGGTCCCAGGGTTGTGGGTCCCGGGGTTGTGGGTCCCGGGGCTGTCGGCCGGGGGGCTGTGGACAACTTGCGCCGCCCTCTCCGGCATCGGGCTACCCTCCCGATCCGGGGGCCCGGGCATCCAGGGGTGGTGGGGCTCCGTCGTGCCCGAGGGCCCGGACGTCCAGGGGTGGTGGGGCTCGGGCGTGCCCGCCGGCCCCGGCGTCCAAGGGCCACGCTCCGGCGTGCCCGGCGGTGGCGTCTGGACCCGCTCGGGCGGCGGCGTCTGGACCGGCTCGGACAACGACGCCTGGACCCGCTCGGACAGGGGTGGGCGGGCGGCGATCGGTGAGATCGGCTCCCCATCCGTGTCGCTGGGCGACGGGTCCCACCAGCCCGACCAGTCGGGCTCCCCGTGGCCGTTGTCGTTTCCGGCCGGGCGGGATGGGGCGTCGTCGGTCAGGTCGATCCAGTGCTCGACCGTCGGGCGGCTCGGGCGCGCCGGCGGGGCGGCCGGGAGGTCGGCGGCGGGGGCGGCCGTCGCGACGGCCATGACGGCCGGGACGACCCTGGCCTGGGGCTCGGCCTCGTCGGCGTAGACCTCGTCGGGGAGGGCGGCGGGGTCGGAGAACAGCGACGGCGGGAGGACCACGGCCGCGGTCACGCCGCAGCCGGGCGTGGGGGTGAGGGTGACCTCGATGCCGTGGCGCTGGGCGAGCCGGGCGACCACGTGCAGCCCGAGGCGCTGGGACACCGACAGGTCGACGTCGCGGGGGGCGGCCAGCAGGTCGTTGGCCTCGGCCATGTCCTCGGAGCGCATGCCGACGCCCCAGTCCTCGACCGTGAGCACGTGCGCCCCCGGGGTCGGGAGGTACGGCCGGGTGCGGATGATCACGCTGGCCTCGGGGGGCGAGAAGTGGACGGCGTTCTCGACCAGCTCGGCCACCAGGTGGGTGAGGTCGGCGACGGCGTTGCCGGGGATGGCCATCTGTTCGTCGACGGCGAACACCACTCGGTCCAGGTCCTCGGTCTCGGCGATGGCCGCCCGGACCACGTCGACCAGGGGCACCGGCCGGCCCCAGGTCCGGGGCGGCTCCTCACCCGACAGCACCAGCAGGCTCTCGGCGTTGCGCCGGATGCGGGTGGCCAGGTGGTCGAGCCGGAACAGGTCGGCGAGCGCGTCCGGGTCCTCCTCCTGGTCCTCGAGCTGGTTGATGAGCCCGAGCTGCCGGTACAGCAGGCTCTGGTTGCGCCTGGCCAGGTTGACCAGCAGGTCGGAGGTGAAACGGCGCCGGGTGATCTCGGCGTCGGCCAGCTTCCTGGTCAGGTCCAGCGTCTTGCGCTGCTCGCGCTCGGTCGTCTCCCAGAAGATGATCACGCCGCAGCAGGCGGCCAGCACCGCGACCCCGTGGATGCCCGACCACACCCAGGGGCTGGTCTGCCCGGCCGGGTGGGTGAAGATCAGGTCGGTGCGCAGCGCCGACCCCAGACCGTGGCTGAGCACGGTGAACATCACGTTCCACAGGAACGGCACCCAGTCCTGGTAGAGGGCGATGAAGCCGATCATGATGAAGAAGTGGAAGTGGGCCTCGATCGAGCCGCCGGAGAAGCTCACCAGCACCGCCGAGCAGTAGGTGAGCCCGGCCGTGATCAGCACCGAGGCCACCCGGCGGTGGGTGATCAGCCGGCCGAGGACCAGGCAGGCGGCCGGGATGCTGAGCACGACCAGCGTGTCCCAGGCGGTGCGGCCTCTGTAGACCCCGAACGCGAACAGCAGCGGCAGGTGCAACAGCAGCAGTGCCTGCAGGAACACGTGCCGTTTGTGCCACGACCTGTCGTCAAGGGTGTTGCCCCGCGGCAGGTACGCGAGCAGCCTTGTCAATCCGAGCCCCTCCCCCGGCGAGTTCTGGGTGATGGGCGGATCATGTAACGATCACCGCTGAAGCCGCAAATCGCCTTTCACCAGGCGGGTCACGCGAACCCTCTAGAATGTTCCTAGGATGCCCGAAGCGGTCTTACAGCTCGATCGGCTCACGCTCCCGCTCGGCGAGGCGGGCCCGGTGCGGCTCGACGTCGAGGGTCGCCCCGCCGAGCCTGGCCATGCCGAGGGTGCGGTTGACCCGGCGGCTGTCGGCGCGGTACCGGTCTGCCAAGATGACCGGGATCGCACACCAGCAGGCTCAGGTGCGTCCGCTGGCCGGGGCGGGAGCGCTCAGCGGGCAGCTGAGATGGTGGTCGCCCTCGGGCTCGGCCGGCGCCTCCTCGGGGTTTCGGATGGTGAGCCAGGACAGCACCCCGCCGGCCGCGCAGAGGACGGCGGCGATGGTCATGGCCGTCCGGAACCCGTCGGCGAAGCGGGCCGGCTCCAGGGCGTCGGCACCCGAGATGCCGGCCGCAACCGGCAGGACGGCCACGGCCAGCAGCCCGGCCGTGCGGGCGACGTCGTTGTTGACCGCCGAGGCGATCCCGGCGTGGTCGGCCGAGGCGGCGGCGAGCACGGTCGAGGTCAGCGGGGCCACCGTCAGGACCAGCCCGAGCCCGTAGACCAGCGACCCGGGCAGGATGTCGGCCAGGTAGCTGGCTCCCGGGCCGATGCGGGTGAACAGGGCAAACCCGGCGGCCACGAGCAGCGGCCCCACGGTCATGGGCAGCCGGGGCCCGATCCGGGAGGCCAGCCTCCCCGCCCTGGCCGACAGCAGCAGCAGGACCACGGTGACCGGGACGAGCGCGATCCCGGAGGCCAGCGGCGAGTAGCCGACCACCCGCTGGAGCTGGATGGGCAGCAGGAACAGCGACCCGCCGAGCGCCCCGTAGACCACGAAGGTGACGATGTTGGCTGCGGTGAACTGGCGCGAGGCGAAGATGTCCAGGGGCAGCATGGGGTTCCGGGTGCGCCGCTCCCAGAGCACGAAGGCGACGAGCGCGGCCAGGCCGCCCAGGCCGGTGGCCAGGATCGGCGGCGACGTCCAGCCCTGGGCCGGACCGTCGGTGAGGGCGTAGACGACTCCGGCCAGACCGGCCGCCGCCAGGGCGGCCCCGCCCCAGTCCAGCCGCCCGGTGG
This sequence comes from Actinomycetes bacterium, assembly GCA_030146615.1. Taxonomy (GTDB): domain Bacteria; phylum Actinomycetota; class CALGFH01; order CALGFH01; family CALGFH01; genus CALGFH01. Next base: position 3,634 of record JASLBL010000596.1, on the reverse strand, counting down.
CCCCCGGGTCGCGGGTCTCGGGCACGTGGCGCACCGACACCCAGACCACCACCGCGGCCAGGGGCAGGTTGATCAGGAAGATCAGCCGCCAGGAGGCGGCCTGGACCAGCCAGCCGCCCACGAACGGGCCGATGGCGGCGGTCACCCCGCCCAGCCCGGACCAGGCGCCGATGGCCGGGCCGCGGTCCTCGCGCCGGAAGCTGGCCTCGATGATGGCCAGGCTGCCCGGCGTGAGCAGGGCGCCGCCGATGCCCTGGAGGGCGCGGGCCGCGATCAGGGCCTCGTCGGTCGGGGCGAGGCCGCACAGCAGGGAGGCGACCGCGAACCAGATGACCCCGAGCACGAACACCCGCCGGCGGCCGTAGTGGTCGCCGAGCGACCCGCCGAGCAGCAGGAACCCCGACAGGGTGAGGGTGTAGGCGTTGACCACCCACTGGAGGCTGGCGATGCCGGCGTCCAGGTCCTCGCCGATGGTCGGCAGGGCGACGTTGACGACGGTGGTGTCCAGGAAGGCGATGCCCGACCCGAGCACCGTGGCCAGCAGGACCCAGCGGCCGACGGGGCTGCGGTAGGCCAGCCCGCCCTGCTCGGCCGCGGTGGTCAGCGGCCGCTGCCCTTGAGCCGGGCGAACAGCCCGCCGCCCTGCGGCTCGACCTCCTCGCCGCGGAGCTGGGCGAGCTGGCGGATGAGGGCCCGCTGCTGCTCGCCCAGGTGGGTCGGGGTGACGACGGCGATCTGGACCAGCAGGTCGCCGCGGCCGCGGCCGTCGGGATGGGGCACGCCACGCTTGCGGAACCGCTTGACCTCGCCCGACTGGGTGCCCGGCTCGACCTCGACCGTCTCCTTGCCGTCCAGGGTCTCCAGGGGGACGGTGCCGCCCAGGGCGGCCACCGTCATTGGCACCTCGACGCTGCACACCAGGTCGTCGCCGCGGCGGTCGAAGACCGGGTGGGCGTCGACGGCCAGCTCGACGATCAGGTCGCCCGGGGGGCCGCCGTACTGGCCGGCATGGCCGCGGCCCTGGTAGCGGATCTGGCTGCCGTCCTCCAGGCCAGGGGGGATGTCGATGGTGAGGGTGGAGTCCTCCATCACCAGCCCTTGGCCCTGGCACTCGGGGCACGGCGAGCGGATCTCCTGGCCGGTGCCGGCGCAGACCGGGCAGGTGGTGGCGGTGACCAGCTGGCCGAGCAGCGACTGGCGGACGGTGCGCTGCTGGCCGGAGCCGTTGCAGCGCGAGCAGACGGTGGGCTCGGTGCCCGGCTTGGCCCCGGAGCCGGCGCAGCGGGCACAGATGGCCGCCGCCCGGACCCTGACGTCCTTGGAGGTGCCGAAGACGGCCTCGGTGAACGGCAGGCGCAGGCGCATGCCGATGGTCTCGCCCCGCCGGGCCCGCGAGCGGGTCCGGGAGCGCCCGGCCCCGAACGGGTCGCCGCCGCCGCCGAAGAACTGGCCGAGCAGGTCGTCGAAGGAGGCGCCGAAGGTCGAGAACGGGTCGGCGCCCTGGCCGGCCATCCCCTCGACCCCGGCCTCCCCGTAGGTGTCGTAGCGCTGGCGCTTGTCCGGGTCGGACAGGACGCTGTAGGCCTTGTTGATCTCCTTGAAGCGCTCGGCCGACGCCGGGTCGTTGCCGTTGACGTCGGGGTGGTACTGGCGGGCCAGCCGCCGGTAGGCGCGCTTGATGTCCTCGGGCCCGGCGCCCCGGTCGACCTCCAGCAGCTGGTAGTAGTCGCTCACCAGGTATCCGTTCTCTTATCCGTTTGCTTCGAAGGCGTCGCCCAGGTAGCGGGCCACCGCCTGGACGGCGGCCATGGCTCGCAGGTAGTCCATGCGGGTCGGGCCGAGGACGCCGATGGAGCCGCTGGCGTCGCCGGCCAGGTAGGCGGAGGTGACCAGCGAGCAGGCCTCCATCCCCTCGACCGTGTTCTCCGAGCCGATCACCACCGACACCATGTCCCCGCCCTTGTCCTTGCCGAGGGTCGCCTGGAGCATGCGCAGCACCAGCACCTGCTGCTCCAGGGCCTCGTAGACCCGGCGGACGGTCTCGATGCCGTCGAAGGCCCCGGGGCCGGCGATGTTGGCCTGGCCGCCCAGCCAGACCCGCTCGCTGGTCTGGTCGCCGACGAACTGGCCGATGGCCGCGGACAGGGTCTGGAACAGGGCCCGGCGCTCGGGCGGGACTTCGGCGCTCATGGCGTCCAGGATCAGCTCGGCCCGGGACAGGCGCTCGTTGGCCAGCCGCTCGTTGAGCTGGCGGCGCAGCGCCTCCAGGCTTTCCTCGGAGATCTCCTCGGCCGTCTCGACCAGCCGCTTCTCGACCCGCCCGGAGTCGACGATCAGCACCAGCATGATCACGTGCCGCCCGAGGCCGACGACCTCGATGTGGCGCAGCCGCGACCGGTCGAGGGCCGGCGGGGCCACCATGGCCGTGTAGTGAGTCAGGCTGGACAGGAGCAGCGAGGTCCGCTGGAGGGTCTCCTCGAGGTCGGCCGCCCCCTCGAAGAACCGGGCGATGGTCTCCTCCTGGGCCCTGGCCAGCTCGCCGACTCCCGAGAGGGCGTCGACGTAGAACCGGTAGCCCCGGTCGGTGGGGATCCGGCCGGCGCTGGTGTGGGGATGGGAGAGGTAGCCCTGCTCCTCGAGCACGGCCAGCTCGTTGCGGATGGTGGCCGCCGACACCCCGAGGGAGTAGCGCTCGGTCAGGCTCTTGGATCCCACCGGCTTCTCGGTGTAGATGAACTCGTGCACCACCGCGCGCAGCAGCCGCGCTTTTCGCTCATCGAGGTCCATGGCCGCCCCTCCCTGCACAAGACGATCCATGTTCGGCAGCGTAGCAGTCAAGGTAGGCGAGTGCTAAGCCAGCCGAGCGAGCGCCTCGCCGTGCAGGAACATGCCCATCTCGGTCAGCCGAAGCCCTGGTCCGGGGGCCAGGAGCCCAGCCGTTCGGAGCTCGCGGGCTGCCGGCCCGACAGGGTCGGCCCCCAGCGCTCGGGCCTCGCCCGGGTCGAGCCCGTCCACCGTCCGCAGCCGCACGGCCAGGGCCTCGAACCGGGCCTGGGCGGGGTCGAGCCGCTCCTTTCCGGAGGTCGGCCGCCGGCCCTCCCGGACCGCCGCCAGGTACGCCGGGACCCCCGCGACGTTCCAGCGCCGGGTCGCCCCGTCGAACTCGTGCGCCCCCGCCCCCAGCCCCAGGTACCGCCCCCGCCGCCAGTAGGTCAGGTTGTGCCGGCTGCCATGGCCCGGCCGGGCCCAGTTGGAGACCTCGTAGTGGTGGTAGCCGGACGCGGCCAGGACCGAGCAGGCGGTGTCGTAGCGGTCGGCGAGGTCGTCCTCACCCGGCTCGGCCATGCGGCCGGCGGCGACCAGGCGGCCGAACTTGGTGGCCGGCTCGATGGTGAGGGCGTAGGCGGACAGGTGCTCGGGCTCCAGGGCGAGGGCCGCCTCCAAGGAGGCCGACCAGGACCCGGCGTCCTCGCCCGGCCCTCCGTAGATGAGATCGAGGTTGAGAGCCGGCACCCCGGCCGCCCGGAGGGTCGCGACCGCGGCCGCGACCCTGGCGGCGTCGTGGGCCCGCCCGAGCGCGGCCAGGACCCGGTCGTCGAAGCTCTGGGCGCCCATCGACACCCTGGTCACCCCG
>JASLBL010000476.1 GCA_030146615.1 Actinomycetes bacterium | reverse complement strand
CCGGCTCGGCCGGTCGCTGCGCCACCTGGTCGACACCGTCACCGGCCTGGCCGACCGCGGTGTTGGGTTCCGCAGCCTTCAGGAGGCGATCGATACCACCACTCCTGGCGGCAAGCTCGTCTTCCACGTGTTTGCCGCCCTGGCCGAGTTCGAACGCGACCTCATCCGCGAACGCACGGCCGCGGGGCTGGCCGTCGGTGATGACCGCCCACAAGGCCCGCGTGGCCCGGGAGCTGTACCGCTCGGGGCAGTACAGCGTGGCGGCGATCGCCAAGACCCTTGGGGTCAGTCGCGCCTCCATCTACCGGCACCTCATCGGCGACAGTCGCTGATCGACTCGTCCCAGCGGCCTGAACGAATGCCTGGCGGCGTAGTCGAATGCCTGACCCCTTGCATGCCATACACGGCATGCCTCCACGGACGCCGCTGCTCCAGAGCGTTGGCGCTGCTGAAAGCCAGAGCACGACTGCCCGCTTGGAACCGCCGTTGTCCCTTGCTGTCCCCTACTCCATGCCTCAGACATGCCCCAACCCGAGCGGATGACCCCCGCCTCCAGGAAGTGCTGTCGCCCACACCATCATCCATAAACCCCCTAGGAGGTCCGTCTAGCGAGCGGCTGGGACGGGCCGGCCGGCATGGGCACAACCACGCTGCTCAACGTCGTCGAACGACCGCTGTCCGTATCGGGCCAGCTACCAAAGCGCCTTTTGCGCTACCGACTGCCAACCTGCTGCTCAACGGTCTCGAGGTTGCGGCGGAAGAGGGCGACCTTGGGGTGGTTGGGGCCGAGAGTGGCCTGGCTGATCTCTAGGGCTCGCTCGTGGTGATCAGCAAGGCGACCGCCCGGACCCACGTCAGCCGCACCATGGTCAAGCTGAGCGCCCGCGACCGCGCCCAGCTGGTGGTGGTGGCCTACCAGACCGGGCTGGTCGGCCCGGCCCGGCTCCCCCGCCGGCTCCCCCGCCGGACTGACCACGCGAGGCCGCCGCGGCCTGTGTCAGTCGACCGGGACGGTCCGGTAGCCGCCGCTGGCGGTGCGCTCCAGGCGCGGCCCGGCGGCCGAGCTGGCGGGGTGCAGGCCGCTGCGGCGCAGCGAGCGGCAGACCCCATAGGTGACCAGGCCGACCACCACCGGGCCGAGCACGAACGACCACTGCAGCAGCCTGGTGACCGCCTCCAGCGGGAGGTGGAGCAGGACCGCGAGGATGTCGTTGCCGGCCGCCACGAAGGCGACCAGGAACATGGTCAGCCCGGCGGCGCCGACGGCGCTGCGCAGCGGCGCATCCCGCGGCCGGTCGAGCAGCTGGTGCTCGGCGCGGTCGCCGCCCAGGCGCCGCTCGATCCAGGGCCACAGGGTCAGGCTGCCGAAGGCGACCGCGGGCAAAAGCAGCGCGGGCCAGAGCATCTCCGAGATGGTCCAGCCGAACAGCTCGAAGCCCCACGGCGGGGCCAGCCGCACCAGCCCGTCGAGGAACGCCAGGTACCAGTCCGGCTGCGCCGGGGAGGTGACGTTGGCCGGGTGGTAGGGGCCGAGCTGCCAGACGGGGTTGATCTGCGCCACCCCGCCGAGCAGGGCGAGCACGGCGGCGACCAGCAGCAGCAGGCTGGTCGACGCGAAGGCCCGCGCCGGCCTGGGGTCCCGCTGGCGCCGGCGCGACACGACGGTCCCGAGGTGGACGGCGACCAAGCCAACCAGCAGGGCCGGCAGCAGCATCGTGTGGAGCACAAACAGCCGCGGGATCGCCTCGGGGCTGGGGAACTCGCCGCCGAACAGCAGGTAGGCGACCTCGGGGCCGATCACCGGGATCGCCAGCACGGCGGACCAGACGACCTGCAGGCTCATCCCCGACAGCAGGTCGTCGGGCAGCGAGTGGCCGGCCAGGCCCTGGGCCATGGCCAACAGCAGCACCGCGATGCCGACCACCCAGGTGCGCTGGCGGGGCCGGCGGAAGGCGCCGGTGAAGAAGATGCGGCACAGGTGCAGCACGATCGCCGCGACGAACACTAGCGAGGCCCAGTGGTGGGTCTGGCGCACCAGCAGCCCGGCGGGGACCTCGAAGGAGATCCGCAGCACCGAGTTGAACGCCTCGGTCACCGGCTGGCCGCGCAGCGGCGCGTAGGGGCCCTGGTAGGTGACCTGGCCGCGGACGTCGGGGACGTAGAAGAGGCTCAGGAACAACCCGGTGACCACCAGCACGATCAGGCAGTACAGGGCGATCTCGCCGAACAGGAACGCCCAGGGGTCGGGGTAGGCCCTGCGTAGCGCGGCGCGGGCGGGGCTGGTGGCCCCGAGCCGCCGGTCGGCCCACCGCTGGGCACGGTCGAAGCGCCCGGCGAGGCGGCGCTCGAGGCGGCGCCCGCCGGATGGTCGGTGGCGTGGTGGCGTCATGGTGCGATCACGTCCAAGCAATCGGTTCCTCACTGCTATGACCGAACGCGACCGGGAAATGTGACAGTGGCGGTGGAGACGGAGGACCTCACGCCAACGACAGCCAGCCAACGCCACCGGCCGGCGCCTCGGACACCAGGCGCCCGAACGGCTCGGCGAAGTGCGGCGGCGCCAGCACGCGGCCGCTGTCCACCAGCTCGCCGATCAGCCGCCGGCGCGCCCGCAGGGCGACTTCGACGTCGTCGTCGGGCCCGGTCGCCAAGCCGGGCTCCCGCAGCTGCGCCGGGTGGTTGATAGCGTCGGCCCGATGGTAGGAGCGCGACTGCGGGGTGTGCCATGGGGCGCGAACGCCCTCGGTCGCAACCACGGCCGGGGGCGTTTGCATGTCTGGAGTTGCGTAACGCCGGCCAGGCTGGTGACGTTCCTTCGTAGGTCGATGGGCGAGGTTCGTCCTCATCGCCCCGCCGGCGCAGCCCATCGACCCATGGGCCGGGCTTCAGCAAAGCATGGCCCAAGCTACGACCCCGGGAACGACGCCCCGGGGTCGTAGCGCGTTCAGATGGAGATATCGGGCCGGGTACGCAGCCAGGGCAGCGGCCCGATCCCTCGGCCTTGATGGCGGCATCATGGGTACATGCCCGAGGTCGACGATGACCAGCGCGCGGCCCTCCGGCGGCTGCGGGCCGCCTTCGGCTTCGTCGAGATCATCGAGGTCATCAGCCACGACCCAGACGACGACCCGACAGCACCGCCGGACGAGCCGATCAAGGAAGCGAGGATGGCGGACCCGCGGCGGATGGCTCCTGAGGAGCGAGAGCAAGCCCACGCGCTCCTTACCAGGCGCTCAGCGATCCCAACTGGCGAACCGCCAGCCAGGCCCTCGATGACCTGATGCGCAAGCTGCTGGTGGTGCATCGACTGCTGGAGGCCGAGGAGCGCCTGGCCAAGCGGGAGCGGCGAGCCGATTCGATGTAACGGCCGCAATAGCTTCAGCGGTCTTTCTCGCAGCCGGTTCACTAGTGCGGGCGGTTTCCGCTTGGCCCCCCCGGCGGAGCCGCCCGCTCTAACTTGTACGCGGCCGCGCGCTAGACCTGGCCGGTGACGCAACCAGGTAGCCATGCTACCGCCTAGCCAGGGCGGGGGGGCCAAGGGTCAGACGGGGAGGCCGGTAGGCCCCCCCGGTTTGGCCGTGTAAGGGCATTGGCGGAACCCGGGACGCAGTAACGACGGCAGCGTCACTGGCGTTTGTTCGTAGGTCGGTGGTCGGCTGTGCTCCTAGCAGAGCACTTGCCATGGGTAACCATCGGCCCCGTGGACCGGGTTGTGACTCCACCTCCGGCCCGGTTCGGGTTGCGGCCCCGGGGAGTCGAAGGCGCCCCCGGGGCCGCTTGCCGTTCATGCAGCAGCTAGGACCGCTATTCGGCTGTTCGCAGAATGCCGCTGGCGGCCGGTGGTATTCGGTATCCAAGCCGGCCAGGGTCTTCCAGACGGAAGGGTTCGTTAGCGAAGGGGCTACCCATTCCAAGACGGCGACCTGCACGCCCGCACCACCGGCATCAGCGCCGGCAACACCGCCTACCACCAAGGCCAAGGGTTACTTCAGGAAAACTGCCTGACAGCCTGAGCAATCCCCGATCAGCTTGACTTGCTGATGGGGTCCTGCTGCCGTTGGGTTGGGCGCCCCAGGGCTGACCGCCATCCATGGCTTCGGCCGGCGCCCGAGGCGAACGCCAGGATGTGAGGGCTCAGCTCCTGGCCGGGCAACAGATCACCGTTACCTCTTCTGGGTCGCCAGGTTCACGATTGCCTGGGCCCGGCGGACATATTTGTTGTCTACCAGGTCGCGGACGCTCTTGACGTCCAGCGCCTGCTTCAAGGCGTCGGCGTCACTGCTGGATAGGCCCAGCGCCGTAAGCGGAGCGTCTGCCAGAGCCGCGAACCTGTCCACATCCGGTTGGTTGTCGGGGAGTGGATGGATGTCGGGGTGCTCGACCATCCCTGCCTTCCGCTCTATGGCTCCGCTGGTGGACCACCTGACGAAGGTCGGTCCGCTGCGAGCAGTCTTGTATGCGTCAGCCGGTGGTGGTTGGGGGTCCGCCCTGCCTGTTTCCTTCAGGGCCCGTGCTGGCAGGCGGGCCCGGGTCTGGGGGTGGGCCGCTGCTCGGCGGCGAGACGCTGGCCGGAGGCGCCGACACGCTCGGCGGCGACACCTGACCCTGCCCGTGGGCGTCTGCACTGGTGCCGGCGCTCACGTCCTGGCAGTAGCCGGCGACCTCATCGGCCCCACCGGCGGCCTCCACCAGCGCCTGGAACGCCACCGCATCCATCCGACGCCCGTGGTCCCCGCCCTGGCCCGCCTGCCAGGCCCGGCACAGCCCAGCACGGGCCGCCGCGGTCGCGTCGGGCCCAGTCGCCGACTCCCGGCCCTGGCTGTCAGCTGACCGGGCCTGCGCCGACTCGCGCAGGTTGGCGGCGGCTGCCTTGCCGAGGCCGTGCGCGGCCGCGGCGGCGCCCGTGGTCGCTGGTGCCTGGTCGGCCACGGGGGATGCCTGGTCGGGCAGCAGCCCGCTGGCTGCGGCGGCCACCCCGCCAAGCGACAGTGCGGCCACCAGCGCGGCCGCGGCCGCCTTCATCGTCAGCACCTTGCGGGGCACGGCGGTCCTCCGGGGGGAGAGGGTCGGGGGGTTCGACGTCAGCACCGCGGCGAAGGTGGCCATCGCTTGCTGCTCACCGGCCAGCTCCTCGGGAGCGGCCGGGGCGGTCATCGCCGCCAGCAGCCTGGCAAGGCGGCGATAGTGGGGCGGGGCCGACGCAGGATCCAGCCGACCCTCCAGCAGCCGCTCGAGAACGTCCTGGTCGGCGGTCGGCGGCGCGGCCTCAAGCGGTCCAAGCGGTCGATGCATGTCGACCCCTAGAGCGTCCAGGTCAGGCATCGCGTTACACCCCGCCAACCGGTCACCTGCACCTAGGGCACCGCCGTTACGGACGAACCTCGCTCGGCGTGGCGGCGACGGCTACCAGCTCGGCCGGAGGATGGCCCGTCCTCGGTGACCAGGGGCCTCGTAGGCAAGCGTCTGGTAGGGCATGCGGCAGTTAGATGAGGGGTTCGAACCCGCCGTCATGCCGCTCCACTCCACGAGGTCCTGGGTGTGAATGCCCTGCGACCTGGGATTGTGGCATACCGGCCGTGACCGCTCGTGCCCGCCGAGGACCAGCGGTTCCCGATGCCATACGGACCCAGGACGGACCAGGCTATGACGGAGTTCCTGGACTCTCCTGGGCCAGAAAACCCGGATTCTCCTGGGCGAGGAAGCGCGCGAACCGAGCAACGCACTCGTCGCAGATCCAAACCCCATCGATGATGGCGAAGTTCCTGTCCGTCTTCGGGTACTGCTCGCCAAACAAGTGCTCCGCAGCCTTCTTGCAGAACGAGCACACGCGCGGCGCAAACAGGTCGGGCACGGGTTCCGCGACCATCGCCGGCTTCTCGTCCTCACCCGCCTGGTGGAGGTACGCCTCTTCGTCGGTCAGGGCGTAGACGTCGGTGCGGTCGTGGTGCCGCTGGGTTCCCCCTTCCACGACTACCTCCGATCGCCTGGGCACGCTGATCGCCGTCTGACCGCATGCCTACTAGAGCATGCTCGCGTGACCCTGGCATCTCAACCTGAAACGGCAAGATCGGCTGGAGCGTGCGGTGGGGCCGGTTCCCCGGTTCCCGTCGTGTCGCTGCCGGCGCGAGGACGGCCGCCGGAGGCGGCCGCCCGCAGGCCGGCCTTGAGGAAAGTGAACCGCCCCGGGTTCATCGGAGGCTTGGTTCATTGAGTCGAGCACGGTGGCTGGGGTCCTCCTGTCTCTGGAATGCCGCCTCGAACTCGGCCGGTGGGACATAGCCAATGGGCTCCAGGAGCCGGCGGTGGTTGAACCAGTCGACCCACTCCAAGGTG
>JASLBL010000424.1 GCA_030146615.1 Actinomycetes bacterium | reverse complement strand
CGACCCCGGAGCGACGCGGGCGGGTCGCCCCTCGGCGCCCCGCATGGCCGAGCCGCAGGGCGACCCGCCCGCGTCGCTCCGGGGTCGACCGGCCGCTGTCCGGCGGCGGCTGGCCACTGCTGGCCGCCTCGGCCATCCCCTACACGCCGGCCGGCCCGGTCCCCAAGGCGGCGCAGCGGGCCGACCTGGACCGGGTCGCGGACGCGTTCGCCGCCGCCGCCGGGCGGGCCGCCGGCGCCGGGGTCGAGGTGCTGCTGCTCGACCTGGCCCACGGCTACCTGCTCGGCGGGTTCCTGTCCCCGCTGGCCAACCGGCGCAGCGACGAGCTCGGCGGGTCGCCCGAGGCACGGCTGCGCTTCCCCCTGCGGGTGGTCGAGGCCGTCCGGGCCACCTGGCCGGCCGACCGGCCCCTGTGGGCGGCCCTGACCGTCACCGACTGGGCCTCCGGCGGCCTGGAGCCGGAGGACGCCGTGGCCGCCGCCCGGGCCTTGGCCGGGGCCGGCTGCGACCTCATCCAGGTGACCGCCGGCCAGACCACCGCCGTCACCCGCCCCGACTACGGCCGCTTCCACCTGGTCGGCTGGAGCGACCTGGTCCGCAACGACGCCGGCGTCCCGACCCTGGTCGGCGGCCGCCTGACCACCGCCGACGAGGTCAACACGGTCCTGGCCGCCGGCCGGGCCGACCTGTGCCTGCTCGACCCCAGGACCTACGCCGGCCTCGGCGCACGGCCCGGGGGGCCGGCGCCGGCCCTCGCCTGGTAGTGTCGGAGGCGTACCGCACCGGTAGCGGCCTCCTGCCCCTCGCGCCAACGGCGCTGTCGTCGTGGAGGTCCGTCATGTCCGAGGTCCAGGTGCGCCCGTTCCGCCGCCCCGACCGCGAGCAGCTCACCGCCCTGGTCAACGCCCACGTCCAGGCCGTCGTGCCGGGCGTCGCGGTGTCGGTCAACACCCTCATGAGCCAGCTGGAGCGGGACCCGGGGGAGTTCATCGTCGACCCCTGGGTGGCCGAGCGGGCCACCCTGGTGGCCTGCCAGCGCGGCCGGGTGGTGGCCGCCGCCCACCTGCTGCGCTACCGCGACGACGAGGAGGTCGGCGAGGCCTACCGGGGCACGGCCGAGATCAACTGGCTGCTGTACTGGCCCCAGGCGACCCACTGGCCGGACTCGGCCGAGGCGGCCGGCGCCCTCATGGACGGCTGCCTTGACCGGCTGCGGTCCTGGGGGGCGGGCCACTGGCACGCCGACGGCGCCCTGCCGGCCCCCGGGGTGTACGGCGTGCCCGAGCAGTGGCCGCACGTCCGCGAGCTCTACGAGCGTGGCGGGTTCGTCCACGACGGCCACGTCGAGATCGTCCTGCTGGCCAGGGTCGACGAGCTGCCCCGGCCCTCCGGGCCGCCGCTGGACGGGGTGCGGCTGGAACGGTCGGTGGGGGAGGCCGGCACCCGGCTGGCCGCCTCCGCCGGCGACGAGCTGGTCGGCTTCATCGAGGTCGAGACCAACCTGGCCGAGGGCGGGCGCCTGGCCCACCTGGCCGGCTGGGCCGACATCGGCAACCTCCACGTGGCCGTGGCCCACCGGCGCCGCGGCGTCGCCACCTGGCTGGTCGGGCAGGCGGCGGACTGGCTGCGGCTGGCCCGGGTGGACCGCCTGCTCGAGTACGCCTGGCCCGAGGAGCAGGACCTCCTCGGGCTGCTCGGCCGCCTGGGCTTCCGCGAGCTCACCCGTACCGCCCGCGGCTGGCACCACCCAGCCGCCACCAGCCCCCACACCCGCGGCCCACGTCGCGAACCCGGGCCGCCGCGTTCCCGTGCCGAACCGGGGCCGCCGCCTTGCCCCGCGGCCGGCTAGCCCTCCTCGATCTCCTCGCGGATGGCGCGGTCCTCGGGGCTGGCCGGGCCGCGGTCGGTGCCCGGGTACTTCTGGACGCCGCCGGAGGCGTCGCGGGCCGGGTCGGCGGGGGCGGTGTCGGCGCCGATGGCTCCGGTCTCGGTGGCCGGGACGCTGCCCAGGCCGCCGCCCTCGGTGGTCGGCTCGCCGACCGCCCCCGGGCCCTTGGCCGTGCCCGGCACCTGCTCGACCATGTCCTCACCCCAGCCGCCGGTCTCGGCGGGGGACGGCTCGGCCTCGGGGTCGCCGCCGGGGGTGGCGGCGGTCGGGTCGAGCGACGGCAGCTGCCCGCCGTGGCTGGCGTGCTCGAGGTCGGCGGCGGACAGGTCGGGGGCGCTGACGCCGTCGCGGGCGGCCCGGTCCTCCTCGTCCAGCAGGTCGTCGGGGTCGCCGCCGCGCTCCTCCCACTCCGACAGGGCGAGCCGGTCGGCGGCGGGCACGCCGCCGCGCTGCTCGGTGGCGGTGGGGGCGTGCTGGGGCACGTCCGGCGGGATCCAGGGCTCGTTCTCGTCCAGGGCCTCGGCCATGTCCAGGTCGGGAGCGGCGTCCGGGCCGGCCAGCATGTCGGTCGAGCCGACCAGCACCTCGTCCCCGGCCGGGGAGGCCGGCTCGGTGTCCATCGGGTCGTCGTCGAAACCCTCGCGCAGGCCCCGGTCGACCTGGAGCTCGTTCACCACCGAGGTGGCGTACTCCTCGGCGAGCAGGCCGGCCACGGTCGCCTCCTCCGGCGTCGCCACCGCCCCGAGCAGGACCACGTCGTCGTCGCGGGTCGCGACCTCGATCCGCTCGTCCCCGACCCGGGTCGACACCCGCAGCCGCTCGCGGATCTGCTCCAGCACGTCAGGGTCAACGGCCATCGGGTCGGGTACCTCCGGCGGGTAGGTCGTCAGGTGGTGAGGTTGGCTCGAAACGGGGAAAGCTCCCTACCCCGTGGACGGGCGGGCGAATCAGCCGCCGGGAGCGGCCGGGCCGTCGGGGGGTGGCCGCTCGGCCCTGGCCAGCTCGTCGACCTCGGTGACGTGGTCGAGGGCCTCCCCGGCGCGGTGGGCGGCCCGGCCGACCAGGTGGGCCGCGACCGGGGCGGTCAGGAACTGCAGGGCGATCACCAGCACCAGCTTGGCGGTGTCGCCGACCCCGCGCATCCTGAGGGCCGCGCCCAGCAGCACCAGGGCGAGGCCGAGGGAGCTGGACTTGGTGGCCGCGTGCATGCGGGCGAACACGTCCGGGAGGCGCAGCACCCCGACGCCGGCCAGCACCGTGAGCAGGGTGCCGGCCGCCAGCAGCAGGGCCGCCAGGGCGTCCAGGGGCGTCACCGCGGCCACCGCCGGCCCCCCGGGAAGCCGGCGCCGGTCACCGGTCCTCCTCCCGCCGCTCGATGAAGCCGGCCACCGTCACGGTGCCCACGAAGGCCAGCAGCGACACGACCACCAGCACGTTGAGGAAGACCCCTTCCTTGCTGCCGGCGGCCTGGACGCCGATCCCGCTGGCGATCGCGACCAGCAGCGCGTCCAGGGCCACGACCCGGTCGGCGAGCGACGGCCCCCGCAGCAGGCGCAGCGCGAACAGCCCGGCGGCCACGCCGAGGCCGGCCAGGCAGGCGGCGACGACCACGCTCACCGGCGGTCCTCCGGTTCCGCCGGGCCCGCGGCCCGGTCGAGGGCGGCGATCGCCTCTGGGCTGCCAAGGGCCCGGACGACCGCCGCCTCCAGGCGCTGCACGTCCCGGCGGACGGCCTCGGTCTCCATCCGGACGCGGCCGAGCACGTGCACGAACAGCAGGGTCGGGTCGCCGCTGCGGGCCTCAAGGACCAGGCTGCCGGGGGTCAGCGAGATGGCGTTGGCGACGAAGGTGACCAGGGTGTCCGACGCCGCCACGATCGGCACCGCGACCACCCCCTCGCACAGCCGGTGGGCGGGGCTGACGGCGGCCCGTGCGATCACCAGGTTGGCCTTGACCAGCCGCCAGGCCAGCTCGACCAGCAGGCCGGCGAAGGCCAGCGGCCGCAAGCGCCCGCCACCAGGGGAGCGGGGGACCGGGAACAGGGCCTGCAGGACCGCCCCGACGGCGACCCCGCCGAGCAGGTTGGCCGGGCTGGCCTCGCCCCACAGGGCCACCCAGACCAGGGTCGTCCAGGCCAGGACGGCCAGCCGCACGGTCATCGGCCCAGCACCGCGGTCTGGTAGGCGGACGGCGCGAGCAGGTCGGCGGCGGCCCGCTCCGAGAGCCCGTACAGCGGCCCGGCGAACAGGGCGACGGCCAGGCCGAGGACCACCGAGGCGGCGGTGGCGGCCCGCATCGCGGGCAGCGAGCGCGGCTCGCGCAACCCCGGCACCTCCGGCTCCTCGGCGGCGCCGTGCACGGCGGCCACGGCATGGCCGGCCGGGGTGCGCCAGAACAGGCTGCCCCAGATCCGCCCCACCGACAGCAGGGTGAGCAGGCTGGCCAGCAGGCTGACGGCGACGACCAGGTACTGGCCGCCGGACAGGCCGGCCTCGACCAGGGCCAGCTTGGCCACGAAGCCCGAGAACGGCGGGATCCCGGCCAGGCTCAGCGCCGGCAGGCCGAACAGCAGCGCCACCAGCGGCGACCGCGCCAGCAGCCCGCCCTCCCGGTGCAGGGCGCCGGTGCCCTCGTCCTGCTCGACCAGCCCCTCGACCAGGAACAGGCTGGTCTGCACGACCACGTGGTGGACGATGTAGAAGATCGCCCCGGCCAGCCCGGCCAGGCTGAACAGCCCCAGGCCGAACAGCATGAAGCCGACGTGGCTGACGATGTTGAAGCTGAGGATCCGCTTCATGTCGTCCTGGACGACCGCCCCCAGGATGCCGACCAGCATGGTCGCCGCGGCCAGCCCGAGCAGGACCGCCGCAGGGGTGCCGTCGCCGCCCAGCAGCAGGGTCTCGGTGCGGATGATGGCGTACACCCCGACCTTGGTCAGCAGGCCGGCGAAGATGGCCGTGACCGGGGAGGCGGCCGTCGGGTAGGCGTCCGGCAGCCAGGAGAACAGCGGGAAGATGGCCGCCTTGACCCCGAACACGACCAGCAGCAGCAGGCCGATGGCGAGCCGCAGCCCGCCCGGGAGGACGCCCAGCCGGCCGGCCAGGTCGGCCATGTTGACGGTGCCGGTGGCGGCGTAGACGAGCCCCAGCGCGGTCAGGAACAGCATCGAGGCGGTGAGGCTGACCACCACGTAGGTCATGGTGGCCCGCAGCTGCTCGGGTCGGGCGCCCAGCGAGATGAGCACGTAGCTGGCCGTCAGCATCACCTCGAAGGACACGAACAGGGTGAACAGGTCGCCGGTGAGGAAGGCCGCCGAGACACCGGCGGCCAGGATCAGGTACACGGGGTTGAAGACGATCGCCGCCCCGACCGCTGCGCCCTGGCCGATGGCGAACACCAGCACGGCCAGGGACATGGCCGCGGCCACCGCCACCAGGACCGCCGACAGCCGGTCGGCGGCGAAGGTGATCCCCACCGGTGCCGGCCAGCCGCCGAGCTGGGTCGCCACCGGCCCCTGGCGGTCGACCAGCACCAGCAGCCAGATCGAGACGCCGAGGACGGCGGCGGTCACGGCCAGCCCCAGCAGCCGCTGGGCCCACGGGAAGCGGCCCAGGGCCATGGAGAGCCCCGCCCCGACCAGCGGCAGCACCACCGGGAGGGGCAGCAGCACCCTCATGGCTCCTCCCCGCCCTCCAGCCGGGCCACCCGCCGGTCGTCGACGTCGTCCTGCACCTCGTCGGACTCGGTGAGGGCGAAGCTGCGGTAGGCCAGGGCGAGCAGGAACACCGTGGTCCCGAAGGTGATCACCACCGCGGTGAGCGCGAGCGCCTGGGGCAGCGGGTCGGCGTAGGCGCCGGCGCCGGGCTCAGAGGCCAGCGGGGGCCGCCCGGCCCGGCCGCCGGCCAGCAACAGCAGCAGGTTGGCCCCGTGGGTGAGCATGGCCAGTCCGAGGACGATGCGGCTGAGGGTCCGCTGCAGCAGCAGCCAGGTACCGACCCCGTACAGCAGGCCGACGGCCAGGGCCAGGGCGACCGTCACGGCGCCGCCTCCCCGCCGTCCCCGCCGCCCTCCCGCCCCTCGTCCAGGTCCTCCTCGCCCAGGGTGCGCAGGATGGTCGCGACCAGGCCGACCACCACCAGGTAGACGCCGACGTCGAAGCCCAGCGAGCTGGTCGCCTTGACCCTGCCCAGCAGTGGCAGCTCGACGGCCAGCCTGCCGCTCTCCAGGAAGCCGCCGCCCAGCCAGCCGGCCACGCCGGTCAGGCCGGCGACGGCGACCCCGGCCCCCAGCAGGGCCTCCGGCCGGGTGGGGACGGCCTCCCGCAGGGACCGCGGCCCGCCCTCGACCAGCCGCAGGACGAGCGCCGCCCCCGCCACCAGCCCGCCGGCGAAGCCGCCGCCGGGGGTGCTGTGCCCGGCGAACAGCAGGTACAGCGAGAAGGCCAGGATGGTCTGGAAGATGGTGCGGACGCTGACCGTGAGGATCAGCGAGCCGGCGCCCATCATGATCCCGAGGGCGTGTCGGCGTCGCCGGCGGCCTCGCCCCTCGGCCGGACCCCGCCGACCTCGCTGCCGATGCGGCGGCCGAGCACCACCATGCTGACCACCCCGAGCCCGGCGGTGGTGAGGACGGTGATCTCGCCCAGCGTGTCGAACCCGCGGAAGTCGACCAGGATGGCGTTGACCACGTTGCCGGCACCGGCCTCGGGTTCGGCCTGCTCGAGGTAGGCGTCCGACACCGCCGGCCCGCTGCGGGCCCCCCGAGCCAGGAGGGCGAAGCCGGCCACGAACAGCCCGACCCCGGCCGAGACGGCCACCCGGCTGGCCCGGCCCAGCGGCCAGCGCCGGTGGGCGAAGCGGTCGGGCAGGTGCCGCAGGGCGAGCACGAACGCGACCAGGCTGAGCGTCTCGACCAGGAACTGGGTCAGGGCCAGGTCGGGCGCTCCCTGGACGACGAACAGGACCGCGGCCCCGTAGCCGACGGCGCCCAGCAGCAGCACCGCGGCCAGCCGCCGCCTGGACGCGGCCGCTCCGACGGCGGCCACGGCGACCAGCAGGCCGACGGCCACCTGGACCGGGCTGTCGGCCAGCTCCAGACCGTCCAGCCGGGCCGGGTCGCCCGGCCCCGGCCAGCCGAGCACGGCGCCGGCCAGGGCGGCCCCCGGCAGGGCCAGGACGGTGAGCAGGATGATGCCCACGTACACCGGGAGGGAGCCGCTCTGGACCAGGCCGGTGACCCGGGCGGCGCCGCGCAGGAAGGCGAGCAGGCCGCCGCGGTAGGCCTCCTCGACCCCCCGGCGCGGCGCCAGGCGGGCCTGGGCGCGGGCCACCGCCTCCCGGGCCCGGAACAGCCCGGCGCCGGCGGCCAGGGTGAGCGCGCTGAGACCGAGGGCGGGGGTGAGCCCGTGCCACAGGGCCAGCTCTTCGCCAGGGACGGCCGGGTCGAGGGCCCGGGCCGCCGGGACGACCAGCTGGCTGGCCAGCGCCGGCAGCATCCCGAGGACGATCCCGGCGGCGGCCAGCAACGCCGCCGGGATGACGAACCCGGCGGCCGGCCGCGGTACCTCGGCGCGCTGGCCGGCCCGGCCCTCGAACCCGCCGTGCAGGAACCGGGCACTGTAGGCCACGGTGAGGACCGACCCTGCCACGACCCCGGCCAGGGCGAGCCGGCCCAGCGTCCCGCCGGTGTGGCCGAGGACGTCGTAAGCCTCCTCCTTGGCCAGGTAGCCGAGCAGGGGGGGCAGGCCGGCCATGGAGGCCGCGCCGGCGGCGGCCACCGCGGCCAGCGCCGGCAGCCGCCGTCCCAGCCCGACCAGGCGCCGCAGGTCTCTCGTGCCCGTCTGGTGGTCGACCACCCCCGTGACCAGGAACAGGGCCGCCTTGAAGAGCGCGTGGGCGAGCAGCAGGGTGGCGCCGGCCACCGTCGCCTCGGGCAGGCCCAGGCCGAACAGCACCACCAGGAAGCCGAGCTGGCCCACCGTCCCGTAGGCCAGCAGCAGCTTGAGGTCGTGCTGGCGCAGCGCCCGCCAGCCGCCAAGCAGCATGCTGGCCAGCCCGACCCCGACCACCACCGGCCGCCACCAGCCGACCGGGGCGAACGCCGGGGCGAGCCGGGCGATCAGGTACACCCCGGCCTTGACCATGGCCGCCGCATGGAGGTAGGCGCTGACCGGCGTGGGGGCGGCCATGGCCGCCGGCAGCCAGCCGTGCAGCGGCACCTGGGCCGACTTGGCGAACGTGCCCACCAGGACCAGGGCCAGGCCGGCCTCGGCCGCCGGCCCCTGCGGCGGCCGGGCGACCAGCTCGGCGAGCGACCAGGTCCCGGCGGCCTGCCCGAGCAGGACCAGGCCGCCCAGCATGACCAGGCCGCCCAGGGAGGTCACCAACAGCGCCTGGAGGGCGGCCCGGCGGGCGTCGGCCTGCTCGTCCTCGAAGCCGATCAGCAGGTACGAGGTGACCGAGGTCAGCTCCCAGCAGACGTACAGGACGAACAGGTTGTCCGCCAGGACCAGGCCGAGCATGGCCCCGGCGAAGGCGGTCAGGTAGCCGCAGAAGCGGCCCAGGTCGGGGCGGTCGGCGGCCAGGTACCAGCGGCTGTAGACCAGCACCAGCGCGCCCACGCCGGCGACCAGCACGCCCATGAGCAGCCCGAAGCTGTCGAGGCGGAAGCCGAGCTCCAGCCCGAGCTGCGGCACCCAGGCGGCCCGCTCGACCAGCGGGCGGCCGTCCAGCACCGGTCCCGCCCGGAGGGCCAGCCAGCCGAGGGCGGCCGCCGGGGCCAGCGCGCACAGCCACGGCCCGTGCCGGCCGGCACGCGGCCAGGCCATGGCGGCGGCGGCCAGCAGCGCATGGACGCCGAGGAGGATGAGCACAACATCAGGGAGCGTACGGCACCGCTGCCGGAACCGCGTTTCGGGCCGGGGCGCGCGTGGAACAGCCTGGACATGAACGACCGACAGCACCCTCACGAGCGCGAGTGGCGCGGCACCCTGCCCGAGGTCGACGAGCCCACCTTCCTGCGGGTGCTCACCGAGGCCATCCGGGTGGCCGGCGGGACCGGCCTGCCCCACGCCTTCATGGGCGGGATCGCCTCGACCGCCCTCGGCCGGCCCCGCTGGACCCACGACATCGACCTGTGCGTGCGCCCCGGGGACGCCCGGGCCATGCTCCAGGCGTTCGCCGACGCCGGCTACGAGACCGAGGAGACCGACCAGAGCTGGCTCTACAAGGCGACCAAGGACGGCGTCCTGGTCGACGTGATCTTCGAGAGCACCGGCGGGATCGTGCTTGACGACGAGATGCTGTCGCGGGTCCGCCAGGGCCGTTTCGAACACCTCCAGCTGAACGTCCTCGGCCCCGAGGACCTGCTGGTGATCAAGGCGATCGTCCACCGCGAGCACCGCCAGCGGCACTGGTTCGACGCCCTCGCCCTGGTCGAGACGGGCGAGCTCGACTGGCCGTACCTGCTGCGCCGGGCCGCCCCGAGCCCGCGCCGGGTGGCCAGCCTGCTGCTGTACGCCCAGACCGACGGCCTGCGGGTGCCCGACTGGGTGATCGAGGCGCTGCTGGAGCAGGCCCGCGAGCAGGAGACCGGGCCCGACGTGCCCGAGGAGTACCTGGTCGCCCACGCCGGCGAGGCCCTGGCCGCCGACCCCCGCACGGCCGAGCTGGAGCTGGACGTCAGCGTCGACGGCCAGGAGGTGGTGGTGACCGGGACGGTGGCCACCCCCGAGCGGCAGGCGGCCATCGGCGAGGTCGTGGCCAAGGCCCTGCCCGGCCGCGAGGTCCGCAACCTGACCACGGTCGAGGACGACAGGGCGGAGCCGTTCGTGGAGACGCTGCCGTGATCCGGGTCGCGGCCGTCGGCGACGTCCACGTCGGGATCGACTCGGCCGGGCGGCTGGCCCCGCGCCTGGCCGGGCTGGCCGACCAGGCCGACCTGTTCCTGCTGGCCGGCGACCTCACCCACCGGGGCCGGCCCGAGGAGGCCAAGGTGCTGGCCGAGGAGCTGCGCGGGGTCGGGGTGCCGACGGTGGCGGTGCTCGGCAACCACGACTACCACTCCGACGAGCAGGACGCGGTCACCGAGGTGCTGGAGGAGGCGGGGATCCGGGTCCTGGAGGGCGAGGCGGTGACACTCGAGGTCGGCGGCCGCCGGGTCGGGATCGCCGGCAGCAAAGGGTTCGGCGGCGGCTTCGCCGGGGCCAGCGCCAGCGACTTCGGCGAGCCGGAGATGAAGGCCTTCGTCGGCCACACCAAGACCCTGGCCGGCCGGCTGGAGCGGGCCCTGGGCGGGATCCGGGCCGACAGGAAGATCGCCCTGCTCCACTACTCGCCGGTGGCCGAGACCCTGGCCGGGGAGCCACGCGAGATCCACGCCTTCCTCGGCAGCTACCTGCTGGCCGAGGCGGTCGACCTGGCCGGGGCCGACCTGGTCATCCACGGCCACGCCCACCGGGGCAGCCGCGACGGCACCACCCCCGGCGGGGTACCGGTCCGCAACGTCGCCGCCCCGGTGATCGGCCGCGCCTACGAGGTGTTCCGCTTCGACGCCGAGGGCGGCTAGCCGCCGAGGCGCAGGGCGGCGACCCGGCCCGCCCGGAACTCGGCCTCGGCACGGCCCAGGACCGGCTCGCCGCCGTCCCGGTGGGCCTGCACGGTCCAGCTGACCCGGTCGCGGGCCAGCTGCTTGCGGGTCGGGTCGACGTGCACACCGGTGGTCAGGTGCTGGCACACGAACTGGCCGATCTGCCGCCGGCCCCGCAGGCTGCCCCGGTCGGGGAACGGCGGTGCCGAGACCAGCTCGGCGTCGTCGGCGAACCAGGCCAGCACCGCCTTGGGGTCGCCCTCCCGCCAGGCGGCCTCGAAGGCCAGGGCGGCCAGGAACTCCGACGCCCTGGCCTCGCCGTGGGCGACCAGGTCGCGGATGAAGGCCGGGTCGCGGTTCAGCTTGGAGGCGGTGCCGAGCGACCGGGAGAGCCGGGGCCGGGACAGCTCGACCAGCCGGACGACGATCTGCTTGTACTTGCCGTCGGCGGCCAGCCGGCCCTCGGCCAGCAGCTGGTCGATCTTCTCGATGAACCCGAGCTCCTGGTGGAGCGAGAGATTGCCGGACAGCTCGTTGCGGCGGTCGGCGATCTCGGCCAGCGTCCTCGGCTCGCCGTCCCAGCGCCTGGGGTTGATCTGGATCACCCAGAGCTCGTCCGGGCGGGTGTCGACCAGCTCCCGGACCGGCGGGTTCTGGGAGAACAGGCCGTCCCAGTAGGTGCCGCCGTCGACCCGGACCGAGCGGAACAGGGTGGGGATGGCCGCCGAGGCCAGGACCATGTCGGGGGTGATCGCCTCGCGGCGGCTGTTGAACGCCCGGAACTCGCCCGAGAGGACGTCGACGGCTCCGATAAGCAGCATCGGCCCGTCGCCGCCGGCCCCGGCGAGGCGGCCGAAGTCGACCCGCCGCTCCAGCATGCGGCGCAGCTCGGCCAGGGCGGTCACCGACCCGTAGGTGTCGTAGGGGCTGACGGCCGGGAGGACGACCAGGTTCTCCAGCCTCGCCGCCCAGACCACCCAGGCGTTGACCAGCTGCTCCAGCGGGGTGGTGGCCGAGTAGCCGGCCAGCTCCTCGGCCCCGAGCAGTCGCTTGAGCACCCCGGCGGTGAAGGCGGTGCGGTTCTTCACCGGGGCCGGCATCGGCCACACCGCGTTCAGGCGCTATCCCCGGCGGACGGTGCTCGGGCTGGCGGCCACCACCCTGACCGCCTGCTGGGTGGTGGTGCTCTTCTTCGCCTCGGCCGGGGCCAGCGCCGCCTACCTGACCGGCAGCGAGATCTTCCCGATGGAGCCCAGGGCGAGGGCCCTGGCCTTCTTCTACGGCGTCGGCGGGGTCACCGGCCCGCTGCTGTTCGGCAAGCTGGTTTGAGACCGAGCAGGAGATCAACGTCTTCTACGGCTACCTGATCGGGGCCGTGCTGATGATCGCGGCCGGCATCGCCGAATGGTTCATCGGGGTCGAGGCGGCCGGCAGGTCGCTGGAGGACGTGGCCCGCCCCCTGACCGCCGAGGAAGACGAGGGCGCCGGGGCCAAGGCCTAGCCGCCCGCGCGTTTCGGGTGGCTGGATGGCGGCCATGCCGTCAGCATGATGCACCCCCGCCGCACCGAAGGAGCCGTCGTGGACCGGATCCCCTCCCCGCTGCCCCCGCTGCCGCCGTCCGCCAGG
>JASLBL010000270.1 GCA_030146615.1 Actinomycetes bacterium | reverse complement strand
TGCTGGAGCTGGACATGGCCAAGGTCGTGGCCGGCGAGCGACCCGGCTTCGGCGAGGAGGTCACCGAGCCGGTCTACCTGGTCTGCACCAACGGCCGCCACGACCGCTGCTGCGCCACCTACGGGCGGCCCCTTGCCCTGGCCCTGCAGGCCAGCCACCAGGAGCTGATCTGGGAGAGCTCGCACGTCGGCGGCGACCGGTTCGCCGGCAACCTTGTCTGCCTGCCCGGCGGCCACTACTTCGGCCGGGTTGGGCCCGGCGACGGCGAGCCGGTGGTCGCCCTGCACCGCAAGGGCCTCATCGACCTCGACCACTACCGGGGCTGCTGCGTCGACCCGCCGGCGGTCCAGGCCGCCGAGTGGTTCGCCCGCTCCCAGACCGGCCTGGTCGGCGTCGGCGACCTGGAGCTGGCCGGCCGCGAGCGGCTGGAGGGGGACGTGCACGAGGTCCGGTTCCGCCGCGCCGGCGGCGGCGTCCTGGGGGTGGTGCTGCGGGCCGCCCGGACCGCCGACCCCCGCATGCTGACCTGCCACAGCGCCCGGCCCGAGCCGCCACTCAGCTTCACACTGCTGGAGATGTCCTCGTTACTGGAATGAGTTGTCCTCGCGGGCCCGATCCATGTGGGGGGAGCTCGCTCCCCCCACACCCAACAAGAGCGGCTAGGCGGCCTCGTCGGCCACGCTCGGCTGCACGGTGCGGCCCAGCCGGCGCCGGGTACGGCCGTCCAGCCAGCGGGCCACGAACGACAGCGAGGCGTTGACGGCGATGTACAGCACCGCGATGGCCACGTAGATCGGGATCGAGTACCTGCCGCCCAGGAACTCGACCGCGTTGCGGCCGGTGCGCAGCAGCTCGGCGTAGGCGATCACGAACCCCAGCGAGGTGTCCTTGAGCAGCGTGACCATCTGGCTGATGAGAGCGGGGAGCATGAGCCGGACGGCCTGGGGGATCAGGATGAGGCGCAGGGTCTGGCCCCGCCGCAGGCCGATGGAGTAGGCGGCCTCGGTCTGGCCCTTGGGCAGCGACAGGATGCCGGCCCGGAAGATCTCGCCGATGACGGCGCTGTTGTAGAGGGTCAGCCCGGCGACCAGAGCCCAGAAGGTCGAGACGGTCAGGCCGACCGCCGGCAGCCCGAGGAACAGGAACAGGATCAGCAGCAGCAGCGGCAGGCCGCGGAACAGCTCCACCCAGGCCCCGGCGGGCGCGGCCAGCCAGCGCCGCCGCGACAGCCGGGCCACCGCCAGCAGCCCGCCCACGGCCATGGCCAGGACCATGGCCACCAGGGCGGCGCGCAGGGTCGCGGCCAGGCCCCGGCCCAGCAGCCGCTGGAGGTCGCTCTGGGTGAGGACCCGCCAGCGCTCGGCCTCGAAGACGCCGTTGGCGGCCAGCCGGGCCACGGCCACGCCGACGAGCAGGGCGACCAGCAGGCCCCCGACCACGCTGCCGATCAGGATGCGGCGCCGCCCCCGCGGCCCGGCGGCGTCGTAGAGGACGGCCTCGGTCATTGGCGCTCCACCGTGCCGGTCGACCTGTGGGGTGCGCCCGCCCTCATCGGGAGCCCCCTCATCGGGCCACCGCCACCCGGCGCTCCAGCCGCCCGGCCAGCCAGCCCGAGGGCAGGGTCAGGGCCAGGTAGCAGACGGCGGCGCCCAGGAAGATGGCGATCACCGCGTCGCTGTTGGCGTTGGCCAGCCGGGTGGCGACCGCGGTCAGCTCGACCACCCCGAACGCGCCGGCGATCGAGGTGTTCTTGGTCAGGGCGATGACCACGTTGATCAGCGGCGGGACCACGGTCCGGAACGCCTGGGGGAGGACCACCAGCCGCAGCGACTGGGTGAAGGTGAGGCCGATGGAGCGGGCCGCCTCGGCCTGGCCGACCCCGACCGCGTTGATGCCCGACCGCACCGCCTCGCAGAAGAAGGCGGCGTGGTAGACGGTGACCGCGATCACCGCGAAGACAAAGAACGACAGCCGGACGTCGAGCTGGGGCAGGACGAACACGGCGAAGAAGAACACCACCGTGAGGGGGGTGTTGCGGACCACCTCGACGTAGCCGGCCCCGGCGGCGCGGAGGGTCGGGACGGGGGACACCCGCATGGCCGCCAGCAGCGTGCCCAGCGCCAGCGCCAGCACCGTCGACACCACCGTCAGGGCCAGGGTGGTCACGAAGCCCTGACGGAAGGTGTCGAGGTTGTCGAGGACGGCGTCCACGTCCCGGCCCTCCGGCCGGCCGGCTCAGTAGCGGTCGATCGTCGGCGGGGTCGGCTTCTCGGGGGCCACCTTGCCGGCGGTGGCATCCCAGGCGGCCAGCCAGCGGCCGTCGTCATACGCCTTCTGGAGGGTGTCGTTGATGAAGTTGCGGAACTCGGTGTCGCCCTTCTTGAGCCCGATGCCGTACGGCTCCTTGGTGAACGGCTCGCCGACTAGCTCGAAGGACTCCTCGTCCTGGCTGATGAGCCCGAGCAGGATCACGTTGTCGGTGGTCACCGCCTGGACCTGGCCGTTCTTGAGGGCCTCGGCGCACTTGGAGTAGACGTCGAACTCGGTCAGGTCGGCCTCGGGGTAGTTCTCGCGGATGTTCTCGGCCGGGGTGGAGCCGGTGACCGAGCAGACCTTCTTGCCGGCGAGGTCGTCGGGCCCGCCGATGCCCTCCGGGTTGCCCTTGGCGACCATGATGTCCTGGCCGGCCTCGTAGTAGGGCCCGGCGAAGTCGACCACCTTCTTGCGCTCGTCGTTGATGGTGTAGGTGGCGACCACGAAGTCGACCTTGCCCTGCTGGATGAACGGCTCCCGGTTGGCCGAGACGGTCTCGACCCAGGTGATGTTGTCGGCCGCGATGCCCATCTCGCCGGCGATCAGCTTGGCGATCTCGACGTCGAACCCCTCGGGCTTGCCCTCGAGGTTCTTGAGGCCGAACAGCGGCTGGTCGAACTTGGTCCCGACCGTGACCTTGCCGGCGTCCTTGAGCCGGGCCATGGTCGTGCCCTCGGCGAAGCTGGCCCCCTCGTTGACCTGCCCGCCGCCGGCGCCCTCGTCGTCGCCGCCGCAGGCGGCCGCGGCCAGCGTCAGGACCAGCACGGTCCCGGCCAGCCGCATCCAGCGTCCGATCCGCATGGTGCTCCCTCCTTGCCTGGGCGGTTCGGGCCGCCCGTCAGTGGCTGATGATCTTGGACAGGAAGTCCTTGGCCCGCTCGGTCCGCGGGCTGGCGAAGAACTCCTCGGGTGGGGCCGCCTCCAGGATCCGGCCGCCGTCCATGAACACGACCCGGTTGGCCGCGGAGCGGGCGAAGCCCATCTCGTGGCTGATCACGATCATGGTCATGCCGGCGGCGGCCAGGTCGCGCATGACGTCGAGGACCTCGTTGATCATCTCCGGGTCGAGCGCCGAGGTCGGCTCGTCGAACAGCAGCAGCTTGGGGTCCATGGCCAGGGCGCGGGCGATCGCCACCCGCTGCTGCTGGCCGCCCGACAGCTGGGCCGGCAGCTTGTGGGCCTGGTTCTCGACCCCGACCCGGGCCAGCAGCTCCCGGGCCCGCCGCTCGGCCTCCTGGCGGGACTGGCCGCGGACCTTGATGGGCCCCAGGGTGACGTTGTCGAGCACGGTCCTGTGGGCGAACAGGTTGAACTGCTGGAAGACCATGCCGACGTCGGAGCGGAGCCGGGCCAGGGCCCGGCCCTCGCTGGGCAGAGGCTGGCCTTCCAGGAGGATGGTGCCGTCGTCGATCGGCTCCAGCCGGTTGATCGTCCGGCACAGGGTCGACTTGCCGGACCCGGACGGGCCGACCACGACCACCACCTCGCCCGGGGCGACCTGGAGGTCGACGTCCTGGAGCACGTGCAGGTCGCCGAAGTGCTTGTTGACCCGCTCCATCTGGAGCAGGGGGGAACCTGCCGCCATCCGCTCGGGCCTCCCACCGACATGGTCCAAATCTGACCTAATCAAATCACGCGGCGCCGCGATCCGTCCTATCCGAGGGGAACGGTCAGCCAGCGCTCGCCGAGGCCGGGAGCGCGCACGGTCACGACCAGCCGCCGCGGCGGCCCGGCCCGGGTGGTGGCCAGACGGACCCAGCGCCACGCCGGGCCGTGTTGGTCAAGAAGCCGCCCCGGAGCAGGCTCGAGATGGCGGTGGCGGCGACCCAGAGGCCCGGCCAAGTTGTTACCCGTCGGTAACACGGGCCCGGCCTGCCACCATGACCGCGCAACGGCCCACCGAACCCGAGGAGCGAGCGCCGATGCCCGACCGCTACGCCGCCTACCCGAGCCTGGTCCTGGAACGGCCCGCCGACGGGGTCCTGCGGGTGGTGATGTCGGCCCCCGGGCGGCTGAACGCGGCCGGCCACCAGATGCACCGCGACCTGGCCGGCATCTGGGCCGAGATCGACCGCGACCCCGAGGTCCGGGCGGTGATCGTCCGCGGGGCCGGGGACGTCTTCTCGGCTGGCGGCGACCTTGACCTGGTGGCCGACATGGCCGACGACTTCGAGGTCCGCGTCCGGGTCCTCCGCGAGGCCCGCGACCTGGTCTACAACCTGCTCAACTGCTCCAAGCCGGTGGTCTCGGCCATGGCCGGCCCGGCGGTCGGGGCCGGGCTGGTCGTCGGCCTGCTGGCCGACATCTCGATCGCCGCCCGCTCGGCCCGGATCATCGACGGCCACACCCGCCTGGGGCTGGCCGCCGGCGACCACGCGGCGATTGTCTGGCCGCTGCTGTGCGGCATGGCCAAGGCCAAGTACCACCTGCTGCTGTGCGAGCCGGTGTCGGGGGAGGAGGCGGAGCGGATCGGGCTGGTGTCGCGCTGTGTCGACGACGGCGAGCTGCACGAGGCCGCCCTCCAGGTGGCGGTCCGGCTGGCCGGGGGGTCCCAGAGCGCCATCCGCTGGACCAAGTACGCCCTCAACAACTGGCTGCGGATGGCCGGGCCGACCTTCGACACCTCGCTGGCGCTGGAGTTCCTCGGCTTCGGCGGGCCTGACGTGCGCGAGGGTGTGGCGTCGTTCCGGGAGAAGCGCCCGCCCAGCTTCAGCGGCCCGGCCTGATCAGGCCGACCTCGTAGGCCAGGATCACCGCCTGGATGCGGTCGCGCAGGCCGAGCTTGGCCAGCACGTTGCCGACGTGGGTCTTGACGGTGTGCTCGCTGACGTACCAGGAGGTGGCCATCTCGGCGTTGGACAGCCCCCGGGCCATCAGCTCCAGGGCCTCCCGCTCGCGGGCGGTCAGGGACGCCAGGGCGGCCGGGTCCGGGTCGGCGGCGGCCGGGCGGCGGGCGAACTCCTCGATCAGCCGGCGGGTGACGCGGGGGGCGAGCAGAGCCTCGCCCGAGGCGACCACCCGGACGGCCGCGACCAGGTCCTCGCGGGGCAGGTCCTTGAGCAGGAACCCGCTGGCCCCCGCGCGCAGGGCCTCGAACACGTACTCGTCCAGGTCGAAGGTGGTCAGGATCAGCACCCGGACCGGGTCGGCGACCCCCGGCCCGGCCAGCCGCCGGGTCGCCTCCAGGCCGTCCAGGCGGGGCATGCGGATGTCCATCAGGACCACGTCGGGCCGCAGCCGCCGGGCCGCCTCGACCGCGTCCAGCCCGTCGGCGGCCTCGCCGACGACCTCGATGTCCGGCTGGGCCTCCAGGATCATCCGGAACCCGGCCCGGACCAGCCCCTGGTCGTCCACCACCAGGGTCCGGATGGCGCTCACCGGCCCGGGGCCCTGAGCGGCAGGCGGGCGTCGACGGTGAAGCCGCCGTCCGGGCCGGGGCCGGCGCGGAGCTCGCCCCCGAACAGGTTGACCCGCTCCCGCATCCCGACCAGGCCCTGGCCGGCCCGCCCGTCGGCCGGCCGGGTCAGGGCCGGGCCGCGGCCGCCCTCGTCGCGGACCTGCACCGCCAGGTCGTGCTCGCCGTAGCGGACGAGGACCCGGGCCCGGCCCGGACCGCCGTGCTTGACCGCGTTGGTGAGGGCCTCCTGGACGATCCGGTAGGCGGACAGGTCGACCCCGGCCGGCAGCGGCGCCTCGGGGCCCTCGACCACCAGCTCGACCCGGAGCCCGGCCCGCCCGACCTGCTCGACCAGGGACCCGACGTCGGCCAGGCCGGGCTGGGGGGCGAGGCTGGGCGCCTGGTCGCCGTCGCCGTCGCCGCGCAGGACCCCGAGCAGCCGGCGCATCTCGACCAGCGCCTGGCGGCCGGTGGCCGCGATGGCCTCGAAGGCGCCGGCCGCCCTGGCTGGGTCGCCCCCGACCGCCACCGGGCCGGCCTCGGCCTGCACCACCATCATGCTGACGTGGTGGGCGACCACGTCGTGCAGCTCGCGGGCGATACGGGCCCGCTCGGAGGCCACGGCCCGCTGGGCCTCGCCGGCCCGCTCGCGCTCCAGCCGCACCGCCCGCTCGGCCAGCTCGGCGGCCAGGGCCCGCTGGACCCGGGCCCGGTCGCCCAGCAGCCAGGCGCCGGCCAGGGCGAACGAGACGAAGGCGGCGTCGACCAGGTCGGCGTCGGTCCGGGGCAGGCTCAGCACCACCACCAGCACGGCGGCCGCGATCGCCCCGGCCAGGAGCGCGGCCCGCCGGCTCCCCCAGGCGGCCACCGAGTAGATGCCGATCACCCCGCCGCGGGGGTTCGGCATGGCCAGGTCGGGGTAGGGGGCGAGCCCGTAGGCGGCGGTGGCCAGGCCGGTGACCAGGCTGACCGCCAGCGGCCGGCGCCGCCGCCACACCAGTGGCAGCGACTGGGCGGCCACCAGGGCCACGGCCGCGGCCCCGCCCGGCTCGCAGGCGCCCTCGCAGTCGCGCCGGGCATACCAGAGCGCGACCAGCGAGAACGCGGCCACCAGGCCGGCCAGCAGCCCGTCGGCCAGCAGCGGCCGGTCCCGTAGCCATCCCATGAGCCGGGGGGCGAGGCCTGAGCGTCCCGTCATGGCGTCAGTATCGGGGCGCCGGCCCGGCGACGCCTCCCCCGGCAGGGGGATCTACCGGCCGCCCTGGGCGAGGGCAGCCAGGTCGGGGGCGGCCGGGACGGGCCGGGGGTCGGGCCAGCGCAGCGCGGCCCGGTCGATCCCGCGGGCCACCAGCTTGGGCTCGCCGCCGTTGATGTCGACCAGCCACAGGTCGAACGGCCCCTCGCAGCCGCCCTCGACCAGCAGGACCCGACGGGTGTCGAGCCAGCCCACGGCGCTGGTCGGCCCGGCCGCCGAGGGCAGCAGGGGCCGGCCCGGCCCGCCGTCCAGCCCCGACAGGTCGGCCCGGCGGTCGCCGCAGCCGCTGCCGGTGTCGAGGGCCAGCTGGGTGGCGGCCGGGTCGCGCCGCCCGACGATGGCCAGGATGTCCCGCTCGCCCGTCCAGGCCGGCTCGAGGCGGCGCCGCTCGGCCAGCGAGTAGACCTCGAGCCGGCGGGTGCCGTCGGACTGGCGGTTGCCGTAGTAGAGGGCCTTGCCGCCGGCCGAAAAGGCCAGCGGCCCCAGGCGGGCCCGGGTCGGGCGGACCAGCCTGGCCCGGCCGCTGCCGGCGTTGCTGGCCATCCAGACCTCGGCGGCGCCGCTGCGCTGGATCACGAAGGCCAGCGCCTGCCCCGATGGGTGACCGGCCACCGCCTCGTAGGTCGAGCCGCCCCGGAACGGGGTCAGCTCGCGCAGCTCGATCGAGCCCAGAGACGCCGAGGCCAGGTTGAGGCGCCCGGGGGTGACGAAGGCGAGGGCGTTCCCGTTGGCCCCGAGCCAGGTCAGCGAGACGGTCTCGATGCCGCGGGGCGGCCGCCACACCGGGGCGCCGACCCCGCGCACCTCCAGCCCGTCCAGCACCACCCGGTCGCCTCGCGGCCCCCACAGGAACGGGCCCGGGTCGCGAACCTCGAACAGGCACCACACCCGGCGGCCGTCGGCGGTGGTCGCCCAGGCCCGGCCGGCGGCCACGAACGCCACCGGGGCGTTGGTGGGGGAGGGGGCGTCGCCGGTGCAGCCGTCAGGCAGGGCCCCGGCGGCGGTCGTCCCGGCGGTGGTGGCGGGCGTGTTGGGCAGGGTGGCGCCCCGTTCGGAGCACGCCACCGTCAGCACGGCCAGGGCGGCCAGCAGCAGACGGGCCCAGCTCGACCGCACGGGCATGTTCGATCCCATCCTCCCCCAGTCCCGGCAACTGGTGGTTGCACGCATGATCGCACCATGCGCGCACGGGTGCGAACCCGCCCGGTAGCATCCCCGTATGGACCTTGACCTGCTGCGCAGCGCCGTCGCCTGGCGGGACGGCCGGCTCGAGATCGTCGACCAGACGCTGCTCCCGGAGCGGCTGGTCGTGCTCGAGCTCTCCTCGGTGGCCGAGGTGGTGGACGCGCTGGGGCGCCTGGCCGTCCGGGGGGCGCCGGCCATCGGGGTCGCGGGCGCGTTCGGGGTGGTGCTCGGGCTGGCTGAGGCCGG